>JBILVU010000064.1:0-30581 GCA_044370285.1 Prosthecobacter sp. | reverse complement strand
CGGAGAGGAAAAAATTCGCGTCGTGCATGCTGGGGCGAGCAAGCACGCGGCGGGCCTCGCGTCAAAAACCTTTCGGTGAACTCACAGCTCGTGAAACACGACCTGCGAGGGATTGCCCACCGGCACATAGTGACCGGTGAAGGCCAGTTTGCCGCTCGATTTGTCCACGCGGAACACGGCGAGGTGATCGGCCCGCTGATTGCAGCAGGTCAAAAACGAGCCGGTGGGATCAAAGGTGAAGCTGCGCGGGTAGTCGCCCCGCGTCCATTCCTCGGTCACATAGCTGAGCGTGCCATCCGCGCCGATGGCGAAGATGCCGATGCTATCGTGCAGCCGGTTTCCGGCATAGACGAAGCGTCCATCGGCGGAGACAAGGATCTCGGAGCAGAAATTGCTGCCCGCATAGCCGGGCGGCAGGCTGGAGATCGTCTGGCGTGAGGTGAGGCGGCCGGTCTGCGGATCAAAATCAAAGAGCACCACCGTCGAGCCTTCTTCTTGGATCGAATAGAGCCAGCGCCCCTGCGGATGAAACGCGAAGTGACGCGGTCCATCACCAGGCGGCAGGCTCACAGAGGGTGTTTCGGCGGGCAGGAGCTTGCCGTTCTCGGCATCAAACCTCCACACGAGGATCTGATCGAGCCCGAGATCCACATGCAGCACCCACTTCCCGGAGGGATCGGCCTCGATCATGTGGGCATGCGTCTGGTCATGACCGCTGAAGGCGAAACTGCCTGGCGCGGCATTCGTGGCTTTGGTAGGTCCGACGTTGCCAGCATCCTTTTTCACATCCGTGGCCTCGCCGAGGCTGCCATCAGGCAGAATGGGCAAAACAGACACGGAGCCGCCAAAGTAGTTCGCCACGAGCACATGCTTCCCATTCGGATGCACGGTGAGATGCGCGGGGCCTTTGCCGCCGGAGCGAACCGAGTTCACGAGCTTTAGGTCGCCCGTTTTTGGATCCATCGCGAAGGCACTCACGGTGCCGGATTCCTCATCGCCGAGGCGTTCCGTCTCGTTTCCTGAGTAAAGATGCGTGCGTGATGGATTCACCGCGAGGCAGCTCGGGCTATTGCCCATCTCGACGAGTCCGCAGGGCTTCATGGCGCCTGTTTCGCGATCCACTTCGAAGAGGTGAATGCCGCGCCCATTGCCCGGAGGCAGGTCCACCTGCGTGGGCCGCATGTTTTTCAGCGGCGAAGTGTAGGTGCCCACATAGGCGATGAGCTTTCCTTGACCTCCCGCCGCCTGAGCGGCGGCTCCGAGCAAGGCGGTGGCGGCAGATTGAATGAGAAAGCGACGGCGGGAGGGCAGGGGAGCAGGCATGCGTCATCACAAACGCTACGCGCGGCATGCCTCATGCAGGCTCACTTCTCGTCGGGCTTCTTCTTGGCCGGTTGTGGAAACTTCGGCGGAGGGATGAACCCTCCACCAGATGAATTGCCTGACCAGCGATCATGCTTGGTCTTGAGAGGACGTGGGCTACGGTTGGTTTGCTTCTGACTGCGCATCGTGTGCGGGGGTTATTTTTTGCCGAGCCATTCGACGGAAAGGATCTGCTCGATCTCCATCTTGCCGCCAGCTTCGGGAATGTTCTCTGTGCTCTTCTTCCAAGTCACTCGGCATTTTTTGCCGATGTACTTCTCCGGGTTCTCGGTCACTTTCTCCACGGAGTCGTCCGGGCGCATGATGAAGTAGGAGACCTCTTCGCCGGACTTCGTGGTCATGTTCCAGTGGAAGTAGTCACCTTGTTCGATGCCGGTGAAGGTGCCTTCGACAACCTTGCCGGCGGCCTGTACCTTGCCGGAGGACTTGCTGGCGGCTTTTTTCAACGCGGCGACAAACGCGGCGCAGTTCGTGGTGTGCATCTCCGTGGTTGCTTGGTAGTCCTCGCCATGAAAAACCGGCGCGGGTTTCTCGGTGGTGAGCCACTTGAAGATCTCGCCATCCTTGAAATACAGACGCTCCTCGATCTTGGCTCCTTTTTTGCCGCTGTCCGTCATCCGATACCAAGTGCTGTAAACGAACAACGGCTTTTCATCCTCCAGGTAATACTCCACCGGACCGCTGCCGTCGTCGCCGCAGAGCGAGACGATCTTTTTCACCTCGCCATTTTGAAGATAGCCGGTCAGGGCGAACTCGGTGGGATCATCCTTGTGGGTGGCCGTGACTTTTTGCATCGAGCCCTCGGCTTTGTTGATGGCATTGAAAACCTCGCGGTGATGTGCGGTTTCCGCCTGGGCGAAGGCGGAAGCCGTGAAAGAGATCAAGGCAACGAAACTGAGTAGGGCGGATGCTTTCATACGGGCGGAGGTCTCGGCTGATTTTTCGGTTCTGCAAGGAGTCAAAGAGTTCACGGGCGAATTTCGAGTCTTGCTGGCCAGTGTGCGTAGTTCATGTGCTGTTTCGAATCGTTCGAGCGCCTCCGGTTTCGAGTGAGCGAGGATTCGTCCACGAACGATTTGCTTCCCAGATCGTTCCCGCCAATCTGGCAGTCCCACCATGCCATTCATCCACGACGATTTCCTGCTTTCGACTAAGACCGCCAGCCGCCTCTACCACTCGTTCGCCGTGAACGAGCCGATGATCGACTACCACAATCATCTCCCGCCGCAGGACATCGCCAAGGACCGCCAGTTCGCCAATCTCTTCGAAATCTGGCTCGAAGGCGACCACTACAAATGGCGTGCCATGCGCTGCAACGGCATTCCGGAGAGCCACATCACCGGCTCCGCCTCCCCACGTGATAAATTCCTCGCCTGGGCCAAAACCGTGCCGCAAACCCTGCGCAACCCGCTCTACCACTGGACCCACATCGAGCTGAAACGCTACTTCGGCATCGACGACCTCCTCAACGAACAAACCGCCCCCGCCATCTGGGAAAAGACCGAGGCCATGCTCGCGCAGAAGGACATGAGCGCCCGTGGCATCCTGAAAAAATTTCAAGTCCGCGCCCTCTGCACCACCGACGATCCCATCGACGACCTCGCGCATCATCAGAAGTGCGCCGCCGATGGCTTTGAAGTCGGCGTCTATCCCACCTTCCGTCCCGACAAAGCCCTCGCCGTGCATTCACCCGAGGCCTGGAACGCTTGGTGCGATAAACTCAGCGCCGCCAGCGGCCTCGACGTGAAAAACTACGCCACGCTACTCGAAGCCCTCACCCAGCGTCACGACTTCTTCCACAGCGTCGGCGGTCGCCTCAGCGATCACGGCCTCAACTACTGCCACGCCAACTTCGTTAGCGATGCCGAGGCCGAGCGCATCTTCCAAAAAGCCCGCAGCGGCACCGCTGCCACCGCGCAGGAGCAGGATCAGTTCGCCAGCAACATCATGCTGCATGTGGGCCGCCTGAATGCCGCCAAAGGCTGGACCATGCAGCTCCACCTCGGTCCCGTGCGCAACAACAACAGCCGCCTCGCCCGCCAGATCGGTGCCGATGTCGGCTGCGACAGCATCGGCGACTGGCCGCAGGCCGAGACGCTTTCCCGCTTCCTCGACCGCCTCGAAACCGAAGATCACCTGCCCAAAACCGTCCTCTACAACGTCAATCCCGCCGCCAACTACGTCTTCGGCACCATGGCTGGCAACTACGCCGACGGCACGACGCCCGGCAAAGTGCAGTTCGGCAGCGGCTGGTGGTTCGTCGATCAGAAAGAAGGCATGGAATGGCAGATCAACGCCCTCAGCAACCTCGGCCTCCTCAGCCGCTTCATCGGCATGCTCACTGACAGCCGCAGCTTCATGAGCTTCCCCCGCCACGAGTACTTCCGCCGTACTTTGTGCAACCTCCTCGGCACCGACATTGAAAACGGCCTCCTCCCCAACGACGAAGCCCTCGTCGGCCAGATGGTCAAAAACATCTGCTACGCGAACGCGAAGGCGTATCTGGGGCTGGCGAAATCGTAACTGGGCACCTCAATTCCTATCATGCACATCCCAGGTCTCCGCAGTTGCTACGCGAAAGTCGGTCGTTTTATCTACTTCGGCCGCATGCTGGATAAAATACGTCTGCATGCGGAGCGGAAGCTTCCGGAGGAGTATGTGGTGCTGCTGGGGGATTCGCAGTTTTACACGTTGGACGGGCGCTGCTGCCGTTTTCTGGGCGTGCCGTATGCGGAGATTCGCGAGCGGACACTGCAAGGCGGCACGGATGATGAAATCATGGCCTGGGTGCAGGAACGTGGCACGCCGCGCACGGAAGAGGAATGCCACATGTGGAACCGTTTCATCGCGAAGCTGGGCTGGCGGGATGAACGCTCGCACTTGCTGCCGCAGCGCATCCTCGACAGCGGAATCACGGACAAGACCGTGGAGACGATCATCGACCACATCGAGTATGACGAAGGCCGTGATCCGGTGGCGGAGCGGGCCTGGGATTTGATTTAAAGGGTGCCTGCTTCGAGTTCGTCAAGGTAGATGAAGTCCGGTGCCTTCACGCCGGCCTCTTCGCGGATTTTGACGAGTCGAGGAGACTCAAAGAATGCTCTCGCATCGGCGTGAGAGGTCCAGGTCGAGAAGTGGACGATCTTGTTCGCGTCGGATTCGTATTTCAGGACCTGATAGGTGCGCTCGCCAGCTTCTTTGCGGATGCCTGCGGCGTGATCGAAGACTTTTTTCCAGGCGGGATAATCGGCGACTTCGTGAATGATGAGGACGTGGGGCATGAAAGGCGTGCCGTTCGCTGGGAAGACATGCTTGAGCAATGAAATCGTGCGTGAATCTCCCTGCGGTTTCAGGCGCTGACCTTTGGATGAAGGCTCACTCGTGCTCGGGAACGCGGGAGATGCGCCATTCTTTGGCACCACGGGGAATGTCTCCGAGGCCGAGGCTGGTGGCGGTGGGGACGGCGGTGGCGGCATCGGTAGCACGGCCGACGCGGGAGGCTTCGGCGGAGTTCGCGGCCTGCACGAGGCTCTTGGCTTTGCTCTTTTCCTCTTCGGTGCCTCGGGAGAGCAGGGGATCGTGGCCGAGCTCCGTGCGGGGCTCGATGCGCACCCAGCTCTTGGCGGACCAGTAATCCCCCTTCCAGACGCGGTTGCTGGAGGCGGGGACGTAGATGGCGTAGCGGTCAAAGAGGACCTCCGGCACATAACGGCTGCCGACTTGGCTGGCGAGCGGGGGATTGGAGGGATCGGGTTTGCCTTCGGTGGATTCGATGAGGTATTCGCGATCTTCGATTTTCACGACGCACCAGGCGTGCCCCCCCATATCGCCATAGCGGCCTAGGGCGACGCGGACCTGGAAACCGCGGGACATGAGCCAATCGGCGAGGTAGATGGAGGAGTCTTCGCAATCTCCACGGAGGAGGCGCTGGGTTTCATCGGCGAACTGCCAGGAGTCGAGCTGTTCCTTTTTGGCATACATGCCTTCGCTTTTTTTGACACCTGGGTCGTTGGTGTAGCGACAATTGGTGTGAACGGCGGACCAGATGGTGAAGAGCTGCTGCACGCGGGACTCGTTTTTCGGGAAAACGGCGGGCGGGGCATAGCCAGTGAGGAACTCGTTCACATAGCGGAAGCGGTTTTTGGAGTCGGCGGCGATGACGGCATACTTTTTGCGGCACTTGGGGCATTCGAGGGCCATGCTGCGCTGCTGGTTCGAGAGGTTCATGAAGTGCGGCTGCTTGCAGTGGACGCAGACACTGTAAAAGGGGGTGTTTTCCTTGGCTTGTGTGAGGGCCTCAGGCGTGAAGTCATTGAGCCGCTGGCCGATGACGACGAGGGCCTCGTGCATGAGGCCCGCGGCGCGGGAACGCACGGCGACGGCGAGGTGGGTCATTTCCGGCTGGTCGCGGTGGACGTATTCATGGAAGCGATGCAGCAGCTCTTTCAGACTGGGACTACTGGCGGAGCAGATGGAGACGCGGAAGTAGCGCGGCATGCCGTCCTGGACCTGACTGGTGACCTTGTTGAGATCGGAGAGGTCGAGAGTTTCGAATTTCGAGGCGAGCCACTTTTCCATCTCGGGATCGACCCGCAGGGCGGTCATTTTCTCGGCGGTCCTAGCGTAATTGATTTGGTCCACCAAGTCGATACGGAAGCGTGCCTCGGTGTAGGGCGGGCCGGACTGAGTGGCGAGCTCGGTGAGGCGCATTTTCCAGCCGTTGAGCCACCCCTCCTTCAAAGCGACCAAGCTGCCAGCGAGGAGCACGGCGGCGATGATCGAGAAGGTGAGGACACGGGAGGACATGATCTAAGAAAATATAGAAATTATGGAAAATTGCAATCCAAAACCTCCGACTTACCAAAGTCTTACCTCCCGGCCGTGCCTCTCGGGGCCGAATCGCGTTATTGCCGTCCCGCTGGGGCGATTTTGACCCGTTCTTTCAAGGTATAGAGCAGAGGCGTTTCCACTCCCCACTGTCCCATGATGGTGCCGGGGGCCTGCTGGAGCTGGTAGCCGGGCTGTCCGATCCAGAGATACTGGTAGCCGGTGCCGATCTGGATGAAGAGTCCACCATGCTCCTGTCCCCCTCGCAGGAGGCCATCAGTATTGACGCGCTCTGGCGCGGCGTAGTAGATGCCCGTTTCGGATTTTGCCTCCGGTAGGTAATGGCCGGCAGGGAAGGTGACTTTACCCCATTTGTGCTCCGCGATTTGCTCCGTCGGCAGAATGATTCCCTGGGTGCCGGAATCTGGCGCGGAAATGAGGGTTTTCGAGGCGCAGGAGGAGAGAATGGTGCCGGTCAAAAGGCACAGGAGGGCGGTTTTCATGGTTGGTTGGGGATTTTCCAGTGGCGGCTGGGCACGGCTTATCGAGCTGGAGCCGGCTGCACAGGAAGGCTGGGGGAGATGACCCAAAGCTTCGGCGCACTGGCACCGATGGCTCCGAGGAGTGTGCCAGCGCGTTCGTCCGCATCATCGCGGGCATCGCCAAACCAAGCGGCGTGGCGGCCGTCATTGGCTACAAAGATGCCTCCCCGGTAGCCCTTGTTGAGCAGCACACCCTCGGTGCGCATCGCAGATGGGGCCAGATAGTAGGTGCCGCGTTCTGAAGCGATTTCCGGGGTGTAAACGCCCGCTGGGAAAATCACGCGGGCAGCTTTGCATTCACGTTTTTCCTCCTGTGGCAGGGTCAGGGAACCGGTTTTCGCAGCGGGCTGGGTCAAGGGCACGCAGGAAGAGAATGTGGCAAGGGTGAGAAGGCTCAGCAGCAGAGATTTCATAGAGGACGCTTCAAAGCACATTTCAGCCCATCACGTCACGAAAAATCGTGGAATGCCTGCTGAGATTCCGATGGTGGAGATAAGGGGATTCGAACCCCTGACCTTCTCATTGCGAACGAGACGCTCTACCAACTGAGCTATATCCCCATGGGATCGGAATCGGAGATTTTTTACAAGGCGCAGCCTCTTTTGTCCAATCCCAATTCGTCGAGGTGAGGTGGGGCAAGCGCCTCGTTTTGGGCTTTTCGGCAGAATTGAAGGCCGAAAACAACCCGAAGGTTTTTTTGTGGTAATTAGTGTTTCATTGAAATTTAATAAAAACTAAGCAAAAAGGTTGTCAAAATAGGTGAATGAGTAATAATTACCATAATATCTCACCATGCCGACTTCCCCTTCCAGTCTTGTCGCCCGCCTGCGAATGGCCTGCATCCTGACCGTCTTCGTGTTCTGCATCCGCCATGCTCGAAGCCAAGCGCCCGTGCTCCAGGGAGCCGTTCCACCGCCGACCGAAGCTATAAACGGAGCCGCCAGCACCTATCAGCCTATCGGTGAAGGGGCCTCGGTGAAGGTGAACTTCCCCAGCGCCCCCATTCAGGCGATTATCCCGTTCTATCAGGAGCTCACTGGAAGAAAGTTGATCCTTGATTCCAACCTCGGTGGTAACCCGCTTCGAATCATTTCCCCGCATCTGCTCACTCGCCGGGATGCCATCGCGTATATCGAATCCACTCTGCTACTCAATGGGTACGCGTTCATTCACATGGACGCCACCACGTCCAAGCTCATCAATCACGCAGCCAATGCCAACGTGCCTGCCTCCGGCTTGCCAGTCTATAATTCCGTCAACGAACTGCCAGAGACCGAGGAGATCTGCCATTTCGTGCTGCCACTGCAGTATGTGACCGCCACGGATGCCTCAAAAGCCTTCACAGAGGTCATCAAGCCTCATACTTACGGTGCCATGATGCCCGTGGCGAACGACACCGCCCTGCTCATCACCGAAAACAGTTCCACCATCCGCAGCATCGTGCGCATCGCCCAGATTATCGATGTGCCGCCAATGCAGACGGCGAATGAGACCATCAAGCTCCAGCGGGCAGATGTGGAGATCGTGGCCGACATCATCAATGAGATATTCGAAAAAGACGAGGAGGGTGCTGATGCCACCCAGCCCGCTGCTGCCGTCGCCGTGCCTGCCGCTCCCGCTGGCGCACGCCCTGGAATGCCAGCGGGCACGGCCACCCCAATCAGCACCGCCTCCAACACCGGCGGGACGAATCGCGGCTCAGGCAAGCCCAAGGTCATCCCTTATCGCCGAACGAACGAACTCATCGTTTTCGCCCGTCCGGTCGATATCGCCTACATCCGCGGCCTTGTCGAAAAACTCGATAAGCAGGACGATGGCGACACCTTCCGCAAATTCCGTCTCCGCCATCTCGATGTGCGGGACTTCCTCGCTTCCGCCCGCGATACCCTTGCTCG
Source organism: Prosthecobacter sp. (assembly GCA_044370285.1). GTDB lineage: Bacteria > Verrucomicrobiota > Verrucomicrobiia > Verrucomicrobiales > Verrucomicrobiaceae > Prosthecobacter. The sequence goes on along the minus strand of JBILVU010000064.1, from coordinate 21,934 downwards.
TGACACGGACATCCAAAGCGACAGCGGTGGAGCCAGTTCTGGTGGCGGTGGCCGCCGTGGTGGTCGTAGCAATCAAAGCGTAGGCCGCGATGGCAATGGCACCGATGCCTCACGCAACACGGCCAGCAACAGCAGCGGCAGCAACGGCTTCAACAACTCCAACGGAGGCTTTGGCACCGGTGGTTTTGGTGGCGGCCTCGGCAATGGCAATGCCAACCGCAGCCTCCTCGATGACCCTGACATCATGGGAGCGCCGGAATCCATCATCGTCGGCAAAACCCTTCTCATCGCCGATCCACAGTCGAACAGCCTCATCGTCTCCGGCTCGCCAGAGCACATCCAGCGCATCGAGCAGCTCCTCGCGGAAATGGATATGCGCCCGCAGCAGATCTACATCTCCGCCATCATCGGCCAGCTCAATCTCGGCACGGAGTTCAACTACGGCTTCGATTTCCTCAAGCTGCTCGATGATTTCAGCATCCGTGATGCAGCGGCTGCGGCCGCTGGCGGTGCGGCGGCCGCAACGAACACCATCGCCTTCCCGGCCAATTTCAAAGAGTTTGCGTTCAACAAGCTTAACTTCTACGGCCAAGTCGGCTCATTGGGCAATTACATCAAGCTCGTGGACGGGAACCGAAACTTCAAAGTGCTCGCCACGCCTAGCGTCTATGCCAAAAACGCCTCCAAAGCCATCATCCAGAGCGGCCAGAAGATCGCCGTGCCAGCGCAGATCCTCAGCAACGGAGCTTTCGCAGGTGGCGTGGCTAGCAACAGCGTCAGCGTCGAGTACCGCGATGTGCTTTTGAAGCTCGAAGTCATCCCGCTCATCAATTCCGATGACGAGGTCACGCTCAAAATTGCTCAGATCAATGACAACATCGTCGGCACGCAGACCATTTCCGGCAACACCGTCCCCACCATCGGCACTCAGGAACTCGTCACTGAGGTCTCCGTCAAAAATGGAGCGGCCGTTGTGCTCGGTGGTCTCATCACCGAACGCATCAACGATAGCGTTCGCGGTGGCATTTTTCTCCGCCGCATCCCGGTCATCAAGCACCTCTTCGGCACCACCCAGAAGGAAAGCACTCGCGAGGAACTGCTCATCTTCATCCAGCCACACATCATCAAAGATACCGACGGCCCTGAAGGCCCCAACCGCATCGAGCAAGGCCGTTCAAACCTATACGAAGAGGCGCTGGAATTCAGCAGCCCTCGCCTGAATCAGATTCCGCGAGCTGTGCCGTATGATGAGATGAAGTGATCGCGGCTTCCGCACTCAAGCTGCCATCAGCTCGGGTGCCGCCGCTGGCATCGGCAGGGCAAATGGTCTGCTCCGTGTCTCTTCCAGCGGGTGGCTCGGCTCGATGCCTTTCGGCTGACGGCCGGTGCGTTCGCAGAAGTCATGATAGCTGAGGACTTCAAAGCGGTGATCGTGATGCTCGAGGATCGCCGTCATGCTCTCCACCCAGTCTCCAGAGTTCAGGTAGTGTATGTCGTCGATCTGTTTGTCGGCCGGCGTGTGAATGTGACCACAAATGATGCCGTGGCAGTTCTTCCAGCGAGCAAGGTTTTGGAGCTGTTCTTCGTAGCGGCCCACAAAGCCCACGGCTTGCTTCACCTTCGATTTCACCCAGCGGCTGAGGGAGAAGCCCTGCTTGCCACGCCAGCGACGCCACTGGTTGTAGAAACGATTGAACCTGAGCAACGCATCATAGCCCACGGAGCCAGCTTTGGCGATCCAGGCATGATTCGTCGTGACGTGGTCAAAGCCGTCACCATGCACGATGAGGTAGCGCCCATGCGGTGACTCATGAATGTGTTCATCCACAATGCTCAGTCCGGCCAACTTGAAGGGCAGAAAGCTATCGAGGATGTCGTCGTGATTGCCGCGGATGTAGATGACCTCCACATTCTCCTTTTCCATCTTCTTGAGCAGCGTGCGCACGAAGTGCGTGTGCTCGTGACGCCACCTGCCAGATGTTTTCAGTGCCCAGGCGTCGATGATGTCGCCATTGAGGATGATTTGGTCACAGATGCAGTGGCGCAGCAGGTGAGCGGCCTGCACTGCTTTGGAATCCGCCATGCCGAGGTGGATGTCGGACATGATGAGCGTCTTGATGCGGAGCTTAGTTTTCATGCGTGGCGTAGCTGCCACTACATCTTGTGCCACATCACGGGATGCTCCCAACCAGTTGAAATGAACGTTTTCGTCACTGCAACGGGCGGCTAGGGGAGGCGAGCGTGAGTTTTGGAGACTCATTCAGGCGCGATGGTGCCGTCGGGCGTGGCTCACGCTGAGGAGCAAACATTTCCTCCAGCTTCTTCTCATGGCGTTGCTTATGTAGCGCATACACCTGGGTGATCATCCACACGGAGAGAGTTGCTGAAATAATACCAGCCATGGCCGCCCATGGCATCTGCCAGCGCTTGCGACGTGTCGGGGTGGTGGAAGGAAAAAACAGGGCCATTCTCAGGGAATCGCGATTTTTCCGCACGCCTGCAATGCCTCCTGCGTGACTTGATTGCCACATGGCATTTGTGTCACGAACGGAATGATTTATTCGGGTTCGATTCTGTCACGAAGCATCTCAGCGGTCTGTCACCCACCCGGAGCAGATGACTTCATCCACCCTCACCCAGCCATGTTGGATCGTGTCACGGTCAGGCTTGATGAGAAGGGTGAAGGGGCCATCGCTTGAGTTCTTTAACTCCGCTCCCGCAGGGCTTCGCTGCAGTGCTTCCTCGGACACGAAGGCGCGTAGTGTCTCCGCTTCCGCAGGATGCGAGATCTCGATGGTGATACCCTTCAGTTCTGGAAAAGGAGCGCGGGCACTGGTGGGTTGGCATCGCACGCGCATGAGTTTCGGATGTACCTTCATGCCCACATGAGTCTGTAGCCCGTCAAAGTCCGTCTCACACCACCCAGCGAAGCTCTCCCAGTCCAGCTTGTAGCCCTCGGACGTCTTTTCTAATACCACCGCCCTGTCGTTTCCATTCGCCAGTCGGATGGTCGTGAGGAGCAAATCGCCCGTGATGCCGAATTGCGGGCCAATGATCAAGGGGAGTGCGGGAACAACTTGCCTCGATGGTGACATGCTACGCACCCGCATCATCGTGACAGAGGGATGACGCACGCAATCAGATAGCAACGAGGTCGAATTCGAGTTGATAGCCCGCCGGAGCACGACGCAGGCCTCCTGATAGGATTCACGAGCCGCGTCCGGCAGTGCGTTGTTGGATTCGTTGTAGCCCATGAACGGTCGCTCCCTCGGTTTTGGCAATTCATCATGGGGCGACTGCTCGGCTTCGAACTCCTTTGTTTTCACGACTTTAGCCTTCTCGCTCTCGGGTGATGGATTCACCACCTTACGCATGTGGGAAACCATCCACATCGAGAATCCGATCACGGCTAGAAGAAGCAAAAACTGCCAAGCGGACTGGCCCCGCCAGCCAAATAGGCCGTGGTTGGAGAGATCAGGAGAGGTCATCACTCACTCTTTTGCATCGAGTCATCACGCTCAATCAACTCCGCGTCACATCATTGGCACATGAGCCGCTTTTCATTTGTCTGTTACCCATCCGGTGCAGACGACGTTCACCACCCGCACCCAGCCTTGTGCAGCGTGCTCTGTGTCTGCCATCACGCGCAGGGTGAAAGGAGTATCGTGTGCTGTTGCGAGAGCTTTGCCGGCGGTGGTGGCTTGCAGCAGACTCTCCGGGGCAAAAGCGCTCAGGGAGCTTCGCTCTGTTGGATGCGAAAGCACGAGAGCCGTGCCTTTCTCCGCACCATAGGGTGCTTTTGCACTTGATTGGGAGCATTGGGCTCGCAGTAGCACCGTTTTGCCGGAAGGGCGGGTGAGTAGCTCGGTAAAAGAAGCCTCGCACCATCCTGTCAGGCTTTCCCAGTCGAGCAGGTAGCTGCCATTTTTCTTCTCCATGACCACCGGACGATGAGAGCCATCTTTCAAACGCAGCGTGGTAAGCAGCAGCTCGCCAGTGACGCCGAATTTGGGTCCGATCTCCAGTGGAATGACCGGCAGCACACCTCGTGAAGCGGGAAGAGCACGCACGCGTGGCATCGTCACCTCGGGGTGACGCACGCATCCTTCGAGTGCCATCGCAGAGCCGCTGGTGAAGGCCCGGCCTAGGACTGCACAGGCAAGGTCAAACTCCTGACGCACCTCTGGTGGCATCATCACGCTCTTTTCATCGAATGGCAGTTTGGGTTTCGATTTCGCGGGAACGGAGGGTGATACTTGCGGAGCAGTTGTCACAGGCGTCGGAGGCTCGTTTTTCACCACGGCTGCCGCTTGCACTGCTTGCACAGGCACGGTACGCAGGGGGATGCTCCACATGTGCCAGATCATCCATGCCGCCGCAGCCAACACGGCCGCCAGCAGAAGCATGGGCCATAGATTTGCGCGGTGACGGCGTTTGCTGCGATGATGAGGGCGGGAGCTGGACATGTTGTATTCTTGCCGCGTCGTCACGCGTCTCAATGTGACCCCTGTCACATGATTGACACATGGCGAAATCGTTGCGCAGGATTCATCGACGCAACTTTCGCCTTGGTTATTGGCTCATCTCCACTCTCCTAAACTATGAAGACCAAGCCTCTCGCTCTCCTCCTCCTGCTCGCCGCCTCGTCGGCGAACGCCATCACGCTCGTGAACGCCTATGTCGAGGGCAATGTCGCCCGCGTCGGCGGCTCGGAGGTTCTCTCCTACACCACACAGGACAACACGTTGCTCGCCACCGTGGCCAATGCAGGCACGAGTGCTTTCGGAGTTCAGATCATGACGCTGAGCAGTGGCGCGGCTCTCAGTGAACGTGCTTATATTGATTACTCGGCCACCTTTGGAGCCACAGCGAACATCAGCAGCATCAGCAGCGTCGCTGCCGATCCGGCAAACCGTGGTTTTGGCGTCGCCACACTCATCCCCACGGATAACACGGGCACCCAGGGCAAGATCGCCTTCTACGACCTCACCAGCGGCTTCTCCGGCGGTAGTCGGAATCTTGTCACGCTCGATGTCGGCTTCCATCCTGATAGCGTCACCTTCTCGGCGGATGGTTCGAAGCTCATCATCGTCAATGAGGGCGAGTTCAAACCCACTGCCGCCAATCCTTCCTCCACCGGCAATGCTCCCGGATCCATCAGCGTCATCGACCTCGCCAGCATCACTAGCACCGCGCAGATCGCCGCTCTGACGAATGGCAATGTGAGTACCTTTGACTTCTCTGCCACGAATCTCGACACGGGCGTCAGCCTCGCCGGCATCCGCAACGCTAGCGTCGCCGCGCTCGGCACCAGCGGAGCCTTCATCAGCAACGTGCCAAACTTCACTACGCTCGCCGGCACCGATCCCGATTTCTTCAAAGGCATGGAGCCGGAATTCGCCGCTGTGTTGGGCAACAAAGTCCACGTCACCCTTCAAGAAAACAACGCCATCGCCACCTTTGACCTCGGCACGAACAAATGGACCGCCGTGCGTGACCTCGGCACCATCACCCAGACCATCGACGCCTCCGACCAGGACGGCCCCAGCATCTCCATCAACGACACGGTCAAGGGCCTGCCCATGCCGGACACAATGAAGGCCTTCACCAACAGCGGCACCAATTACCTCATCACCGTCAATGAAGGTGACGCCCGTGGTGACGATCGCGATGTCAGCCGTTTCGGCGACACCTCCGGCAACGACAGCATGAATACCATCCTCTCGACTTCACTGGCCGCCGATCCTTCGCGTGCGAACAGCGTCATGGGCCGCCTCAATGTCTCCCGCTTGAATGGCGACACCAACAACGATGGCAAGATCGACGAAGCCGTCATGATCGGCACCCGCTCCATGACCATCTGGAACGCCGACACCGGCGCGAAGGTGTGGGACAGCGGCCAGTCCACCAGCACGAACTTTGAGACGCTCCTCGCCAGCCTCGATCCAACCCGCTTCAACATGAACAACGGCCTGCCGAGCAATTTCGACACGCGTTCCGATGACAAAGGCCCCGAGCCCGAGGCGCTCACCATCGGCCAGTTTGGCAGCAGCCTGCTCGCCTTCGTCGGCTTGGAGCGTCAGAACGGCGTCATGGTCTATGACATCACCAATCCGAACAACCCCACCTTCGTGAGCTACATCAACAGCCAGGCGGACGGCCTCATCTCGCCCGAGAGCATGGTGTACATCCCCGCCGGACAAAGCCCCACAGGCTACTCAATGCTGCTTACCGGTTATGAAGGCACCGGCACCGCCGGCTCCGGCATCGGCGTGTATGCCGTCCCCGAGCCTTCGCGTGCTTTGCTAGCTTTCGCTGGCCTGCTGGGTCTCTTTTTCCGCCGTCGTCGCTGATTTGACTTTCGGACAGGTTGCTATGGAAAACGCCCGCGAGATGATCGCGGGCGTTTTTTGTGCTTCGATGGCTCGATGAAGATCTGATCCATGTCTTCACCAGCCTTTGCTACATGATACGGTACTGTTTTTTGGTGATCCTTGTGACGTCATTGAAGCATTCATCACGCTCATCAAAAGCACCGGGAAACACAGTCGTCACGCAAGAGTAAATTCAGACGAAAAGGTCACACGCTATCACGAGCGCAAACTCGAATCGCCTCCATAAATCGCGCGCTTCAAGCCACCCACTGCTTATGAAAACGCGATTCAAACTTTCTTCGACTCTCGCCGCCGTGCTCAGCATGGCGTGCATGCTTCAATCAGGTGCGCCGCTTCAGGCGGCTGCATTCACACCAGGGAATGTGGTCATCTATCGTGTGGGTTCTGGTACGGGTTCTCTGATCAATACAGGCAATCCGGTCTTCCTCGACGAGTACAGCAGCACAGGGACGCTCGTGCAGTCCATCCCTCTTCCCACGACGGTGAGCGGGGCGAACAAGCGCCTCGTGGCAAGTGGCACGGCGACTTCGGAAGGCATGCTGACCCGCAGCGCGGACGGGCAATATTTGCTGCTCACTGGCTATGATGCCACCCCGCCAGTTGTTTCGCTTGCGGGCACGGCAAGTGTCGCGGTGAATCGCGTGATCGGTCGGGTGAATGCGGCTGGCACGGTGGACACGAGCACAGCGCTGACGGACTTTGCGAGCGCGAACAATCCTCGCAGTGCTGTCTCCTCGGACGGCTCCAAATTTTGGATGAGTGGCGGCAACGGTGGTGTGCGCCTCGCGACGCTGGGTGCCACATCCTCCACGGATGTGAGCACCACGGTGACAAACTTGCGCCAGCTCGGCATCGCGGGTGGTCAGCTTTATGTGACGACTTCCAGTGGCACTACGCTGCGTCTCGGCACGGTAGGTGCAGGCCTGCCGGAGACGACAGGCCAGACCATCACGAGCATCAGCGGCTTCCCGACGTCTGGCGGCTCGCCCTATTCGTTCTTCTTTGCTGACCTCAATGCTGGCATCGCTGGCGTGGACACGCTGTATGTGGCGGACGATTCGTCTCTGGCGCTGACGAAGTATTCTCTCGTAGCGAGCACTTGGACGTCTAACGGCACCGTGGGTGTCGATGCAGACGACTATCGCGGGCTTACGGGTGTCGTGAATGCAGGTGTGGTTACGCTCTACGCGACACGAAAAGGTGGCTCTGCCGCCGCAGGTGGTGGTGAGCTGGTGACCATCAGCGACAGCAGTGGACACAATGTCGCCTTCACCGGCACGCCGACTCTCCTCGCCACAGCCGCGGCAAACACGGCTTTCCGTGGTGTCGCCTTTGCCCCGGTGATTACGACGACGACCACTCTGGCGGTCACCGCCTCCCCTGCCTCCTTCTCTGAATCGGCCACAAATCCAGCTTCCACGGGCACCGTGACTCGCAGCCCGGTAGGCGCGGCGGATCTGGTGGTCACTTTGACCTCTAGCGATCCTACCGAGGCCACGGTGCCTGCCACCGTGACCATTTTGGCAAATCAAGCCTCCGCGAACTTCGATGTGAGCGCGGTGAATGATGCGGATGCAGATGGCAATCAGGCGGTCGTCCTCACTGCGAGCGCAGCAGGAGTCAATTCGGGAACCTTCAATGTCACCGTGCAGGATGATGAGCCGCCGCCCGCGTTGATCACCATTGCCGACGCCAGCATCACCGAGGGGAACAGCGGCAGCAGCACGCTGAACCTCGTCGTCAGCCGCACGATCACCACCGGAGCCTTCACCGTCGATTTCGCCACTTCCAGCGGCACGGCGACCTCCGGCACCGACTTCACCGCCACCTCCGGCACGCTCACTTTCACCGCAGGTGGAGCCGCCACGCAGAATGTGAGCGTGAGCATCCTCGGCGACACCAGCATCGAGACGAATGAGACCTTCACCGTCACGCTTTCCAACCTCGTCGTGACCTCAGGAACAGCTGCGATCACCGATGCGAGCGGCACAGGCACCATCACCGACGACGATTCCGTTCCGGTGGTCTATCCGGCCAGCAATACACTCACCTCCACCGTCAAAGGCAGCATCGCACTCGCTGGCGCGGAGATTCCGGCCTTTGATCCACTTTCGGACCGCGCCTTTGCCTCATCCGGCGTCGGCATCCAGGTCGTGAATCTCGCCAATCCGGCGGCTCCCGTGTTCATCAGCACGATCACACCTTCCACGCTCGGCGTGCCTGCCATCGTCAGCAACGACATCTCCTCCGTGGCCGTGCGCAAAGGCTCGGGTTCTAACCCGAGCGTGCTCGCCGCTGCCATCATCAACAATCCAAAAACCAGCGCCGGTCACGTGGTCTTCCTCAATGCCGCCACGGGTGCTCTCATCGGTCACGCCACCGTCGGCATCGTGCCGGATCACATCGCCTGGACGCCGGATGGCTCCAAGCTGCTCGTTTGCAATGAAGGCGAGCTGCCTCTGCCAAAGGTCACCATTGAGGTCGCCGTGCCGGATGCCGCGCAGGGCACCGTGAGCATTATTGCTGTCGATGCCGCTGGATTGCCTGGAACCGTGCAAACCGCCGATTTCACCGCCTTCAATTCGCAGACTGCCGCGCTGAAAGCAGCTGGCGTGCGCTTCTTTGACGACGGCGTGCCCTCCACCGACTTTGAGCCGGAATACCTCGCCATTTCACCCGATGGCACGAAGGCCATGGTCACACTTCAGGAGGCCAATGCGGTCGCCGTGCTCGACATCGCCAGCGCCACCTTCACCAGCGTGGCTCCGCTCGGCAAAAAGAACTTCAGCACCCTCCGCGCCGACTTCAGCGATGCCGATGGCATGAAAAACCCACGCACCGGCCAGCCCGTGTTTGGCCTCTACATGCCGGATGCCATCGCCTCCTTCTCCGCCGCTGGTCAAACCTACTACGTCACCGCGAATGAAGGTGATGACCGCAATGACTTCATCTCTCCGACCGAGTCCACGACCGTCAACAGCGGCACTTACGACCTCGACGACACCGTATTCCCGAACGAGGCCGATCTGAAGCTCAACGCCAACCTTGGCAAGCTCACCGTCTCGAATCTCCCCGGCCTGCGTGGCGATACCGACAACGATGGCGATATCGACGAGATCCTCATGTATGGCGCTCGCAGCTTCTCCATCCTCGATTCCACCGGAACCCTCGTCTTCGACAGCGGTGACATGATCGAAATGATTGTCGCCTCGCTGCACAACAGCAACTTCGACGATGGTCGCAGCGACAACAAAGGCCCGGAACCCGAAGGCGTGACCGTCGCGACCCTCGGCGCACGCACCTTCGCCTTCGTCGGCCTAGAGCGCTCGCACATGACGCTGGTGTTTGATGTCACGAATCCGCTCGCTCCGACTTATGTGACCTCTTTGGTCCGTACGGGCGACGCAAATCCCGAAGGCATCGTCGTCGTCTCGGAGTCCGACAGCCCCAGCGGTCGCCCGCTCGTGCTCGTGACGAATGAGAGCAGCAACACACTCAGCGTCTTTGAACTCACGCCTGCCACTGCTTTCAGCCTGCAGCTCCTTCACATCGCCGATGCCGAGGCCGGATTGCTCGCCTCTCAGACCGCGCCGAATCTCGCCGCGCTTGTGGATGCCTTTGACGGCACCTACGCGAACACGCTCATCCTCGCCGGTGGTGACAACTACATCCCCGGACCCTTCGCCGCCGCCGGCACCGATGCTCTCGTGGCCGCCACGCATACACGCGGCAACAATCCCTTCGCCGCCGACATCGAAATCCACAACCGCCTCGGTGTCGAGGCATCCACAGTGGGCAATCATGAGTTCGACTTCGGCACGAACGCCTTCAACGATGCCATCTTGGACACGAACTTCCCCTATCTGAGTTCCAATCTCGACTTCTCCGGCGATTCTGGCATCTCCGCCCGCTATCAGGAGACCGTCGGCGTCGGCGGCCTCGAAGAAGCCAGCAGCGTCAAAAACAAGGTCGTGCCGAGCTGCGTTGTCACGAAGGGCACGCAGAAAATCGGTCTCGTCGGAGTCACCACGCAAATCATCGAGGCAATCTCCTCCACCGGCGGTGTCGAGGTGAAGGGTTTCGTCGGTGATGGCAGCGAAATGGACAACATGGTCCTGCTCGCCAGCCAGGTGCAGCCCGTCATCAACGACCTCAAGAGCCAGGGCGTGAACAAAATCATCCTCATGGCCCATCTCCAACAGATCGCCAATGAGTTGATCCTCGCGCCATTGCTCACGGATGTGGACATCATCCTCGCCGCCGGCTCCAACACCCGCCTTGGCGATGCCAACGACGTCGCCGTGGCCTTCACCGGTCACGCGGCGAACTTTGCGGGCAATTATCCCATCTACACCGCCGGTGCCGATGGCAGGCCGACGGTCGTCGTGAACACGGACAACGAGTTCACCTACCTCGGTCGCTTGGTGGCTGATTTCGACGCGGATGGTCTTCTCATCGTTCCAAACCTCCTCGCGAACACCACGCTGAATGGAGCCTATGCAGCCACTGCCGCGAACGTGGCCGCCGCCTGGGGTGTAGCTGAAGTGAACCTTCCCACCACTGCCTTTGCCAGCGGCACGAAGGGTGCCTTGGTCAAACAGATCACCGATGCCGTGCAGGGCGTCATCACCACGAAGGATGGCGATGTGCGTGGCTTCACCAGCGTCTATCTCGAAGGTGAACGTAACTTTGTTCGCAATCAGGAAACGAACCTCGGCAACATCAGTGCTGATTCCATGATCACCGTTGGCAAAACGGCTCTCCCAGCCGCCACGCACGTTGCGGCCATGAAAAACGGTGGAGGCATCCGCGCCGCCATCGGAGCCGTCGAAGTTGGGAGTGGTGCCAAACTGCCTCCGCTGGCCAATCCGGCCGCCGGGAAGCCTGCCGGAGCCATTTCGCTGCTCGACATCGAAAACTCGATGCGCTTCAACAACGGCCTCATGCTCTGCGACACCACGCCAGCAGGCCTGAAGGCCATTCTGGAGCATGGTGTGGCTCTTTTGGGCAATCAGGGCCGCTTCCCGCAGATCGGTGGCATCCGCTTCAGCTACAATCCGAGCGGCACCGCAGGCTCACGCATCCAAAGCATCGTCACCATCGATGACAGCGGTGCCATCACGGGCCGCGTCGTATCCGGCGGAGCCGTGCTGCCCACCGCGCCGGCCACGATCACGCTCGTCACGCTGAACTTCCTCGCTCAAGGCGGTGACGGTTATCCCTTCAAAGCGAATGCCGACAACTTCCGCTTCCTGCTCACCACCGGAGGGCTTTCCGCTGCCATCGACGAGTCGCTGAGCTTCACCGCCGCCGGTGTCGTGCCCGTGAACATCCTCGGCGAGCAGGCCGCGCTTTCGAGCCACCTTCAGGCCCGCTACGCCACCGCGCCGAGTGCTTACAACCTCGCCGAAACCACTCCTGCGCTCGACACCCGCATCCAAAGCACCGCCGTCCGCACCGACACCGTGCTTAGCGGACCTGCCGCGTTCCTTGCTTGGTTGCTCGACAACGGCTTCACCGGCTCGCCCGGTGTCGATAGCGATAACGACGGTGTGAGCGATACTCTCGAATACTTCTTCAACACCAGTCCGAACAACCCCGCCGATCGTGCGCACCTGCCCGCCGTCGTCCGTGAGGGGGGGGATCTCGAGTTCCGCTTCACCCGCCTGCAAAATGGCACGCTCACCGGCACCCTGCGCTACTCCACGGACCTTCTTACCTGGCAAACTGCCGTTCAAGGCGTCGATTTTGAGATCATCAGCCAGACCGTGAGCAGCGGTGAGGTGGAGGTGCGCTACCGCATCCTCAATCCGATCAACGCCAAGTTCTTCCAGCTCCGCGTCGAGTAGTTCCGCCACGTTCCCGCCTTATGTCCGTCGCAAGATCATGCAGCCCAGTCGATCACGCCTGTGATCACTTGTATCGTCGCCATCAGTCCAGTCTGGTGAGCTTCGCTTGCCTGCGTGGTTGCGATGAGCATGAGGCGTGGGATCTGGTGCAGGAGTTATTTTTGCGCGCCTTCCGGCTCGGCATGATCCAGCCTCTTTCTTCCCGTTCGGAGGAGATGCAGCGTGCGTGGCTGTTGCGCACGCTGCGCTGGATGCTGATCAATCTGCATCGCCGCAGGACAAGACTGCGTCGTGGAGGTGGTCATGCGCTCGAATCGCTCGATTTGCTCATCGAAGACGGCGTCGAGTTTTCCTCAGCAGGCACACCTGCGGCTGATTTTGACCGCCAGTGGGCTGCGGCGGTTCTAGATCGTTGCCTTTCACGCCTGCGAAGCAGCATCAAGCCTGCTGCCTGGATGGCCTTCGAGTCTGCTTTGCAAGGTGCGGATGCCCCGAACACACCCGCCATGCGTGTCGCCGCGCATCGCACTCGCGTGCGGCTGCGTCAGTTGATCCGCGTCGAAGCTTGTGAAGAGGCGTTGCTGCAAGCAGTCAGCGGCCGGAACTGAACGGTGTTTGAAAAAAGGGTCGAATGGTGTCCACGTTTTAGTGTGCCTCCGAGCGCATCACGCTAAAGCGTGAACAACGTGCTCAAAGCAAGACATTTGCGGGGTCAGAAACGCTGGGCGTTTGTTTCGTTCGTCTGATGCGCTTCGTGCTGATCCGTTACACTTTTTCGCGTGAACAAAAAGGCAGTGTCGAAGGCTTCACGGAGCATGTCATGCGGAGTGTGATGAAGTGATGAATGGGGTGGCTCGACTATTCGAAGCTATGAAAAAGACTCCACTCACGCTCCTTGCCTCTTTGTTGACTGCGTCCGGCCTTTTGGCGGACACGACGCCGCACCTGCTCTCCGGCGGCTCCTTCTCTCAAAACTGGTCGAATGCAGGGCTTATCACGGTCAATGATAGCTGGAGCGGTGTGCCGAGTATCACGGGCTACCTCGGCGACCTTTTTCCGTCAACTTCTACGACCGGCGTGGATCCACGGACCATCCTGACATCCAATGGCGTGGTTGATGTCATCGCCAATCAGACTGCCCCAAATACGAACACAGCAGGTGGTGTCGCCGAGTTTGCTATCACAAACCCCGTCGTCGCCCTTCAAGGATCAGGCACGGCGGACGCGCCCTACCTTTCCATCTTTCTCAACACAACGGGAGTTCCTGCCGTAACGGTCTCCTACAAGCTGCGCGACATTGATGGCAGTGCTGACAATGCCGCTCAGCAGGTGGCGCTTCAATACCGCATCGGCAGCACGGGAGACTTCACGGATGTGCCAGCCGGTTACGTTGCTGATGCCTCCTCGGGTCCTAATCTTGCCACACTGGAGACAACCATGAATGTCACCCTGCCTGGTGCCGTCGTTGGGCAGGCGCTCGTCGAAGTGCGCATCATCACCACCAACGCCGGCGGCAGTGACGAATGGATCGGTATTGATGACATTGTGGTGTCTGCAAGCGATACAATCGCGCCTCTTGCCTCCACATTCTCGCCCTTGGACAATGCCACGAGCGTGCCCGTGACCTCGACGCCGACGGTCACCTTCAATGAGAATGTGCAAAAAGGCACCGGCAGCATCCTGATCAAGCGCAGCAGTGACAACACGACCTTTGAGAGCATCAACGTAACCTCCACGCAGGTCGCGGTGGCAGGAGCGGCAGTGACGATCACACCTTCAGCGAATTTCGCGAATTCCACGGGTTACTACATCGAGATTCCAGCTGGAGCCATCAAAGACATGGCCAACAACAACTACGCCGGCATTAGTGGCGCGGCGGCGTGGAACTTCACCACCATAGCGCCTTCGGTGCTGCCGAATGCCACGGAGACGTTTGTGACGGGCTGGCGGGTGAACAATTCCGGGGCTAGCACAGTGACCGAATACTACGCGGAGGGCAATGTCCAGTCTACGCCTAGCTTCTCCCGCTTTGACCTGGGTATCTTCAATATGACGAAGCTCGACTTTGGTCTGAGTGGCGCATCGACGATCACGAGCGTGCAGAGCGCGGAGTTCACACTCACACACAATGATCGCACCTTCACACAGGGCACGGAGGTAGAGTTCTTCTTCACCACGGATGCCGCCACGGGCAAGACCTTCAACCTCTCCCTCGTCAATGGCATCGACAATTCGCAGTTCACCTTTGCACCGATCTCGCTGGGCAAATTCCCTTACACGCCAGAGGCTGGCGGCAGCACGGATACCTTCACGCTCGATCTCGCGGCGGCGGGTCCGGCTCTAGTTTCGCGTCTGAACACGGGCGAGGACTTCAGTATCATTATCGCGGCCACTACACCGACAGCAGCCATCACCTACTCGGGCAAAGGCAACACCTTTGACCCTGGTGATCCGTCATTGAAGCTGACGGTGAATGAAACGACCGGCGTGGACACCACACCGCCCACCGTAGCCTTCTTCACACCTGCGGACGGCTCCGGCGGTTTGCCCATCGCGTCGAATCTGCGCATCAACTTCAATGAACTCATCCAGAAAGGCAGCGCTGGTACAATCACCATCCTGCGCGGCAGTGATAACTCCGTCTTTGAATCGATTCCGATCTCCAGCGCACAGATCACAACAAATCTCGGTACGGTGACGATTGATCCCGCAGCCTCGCTGGAGTCTGCGGTCAGTTATTATGTGCAAATCAGCGCCGGAGCCATTGAGGACACTTCAGGCAATGATTACGCCGGCATCGCCGATACGACGACGTGGAACTTCAGCACTGCGCAGCCGCCGATCACGAATCTGGGGCCGTTCAGCGCCTCGCAGAATGCTCCCGCAGGCACCGTGGTGGGTCAGCTCAACTCCAACATCAATGGCAAGGAAGGCATCAAATACTCCATCCTCGGTGGCAGCGGTGCCACGGCGATGATGAAGGCCGTTCCTGGCAATGGTTACCTCGTGACGCCGATCTTCACCATCGGCGACACTATCACCGGAGCCACCGGAGCACTCAATGCGACCTCTACAGGCAATTTCTCACCTGTGGGCACGCTCGACGGTCTCGGCGCCTTTTCGCTGAATGCGAACACGGTGCGTGTCTTCAGCAATCACGAGATCGAACTCCCCGCCAGCGGCTCCGCAGGTTATCCCTACACTCTAGCCAACGGCACGGTGATCACCAAAGGCGGTGCTCGCATCAGCTACTGGGACATTGATAAAACGACGCGGCGTATCGTCGACGGTGGTCTCGCCATTGCTCGCATGTATGACCGCACGGGAACGGTGGTCACGAGCACGGCGCAGCTCGAACTCGGCGGCCTTGATCGCATTTGCTCGTCCTCTCTTTTCGAACCCAATCTGTGGGGCGCAGGCCGTGGCCTTGTGGATCGTACTTACTTCATGGGCGAGGAGACCTCGACCTTCTTCGGCCATCCACACGGTGGCACGATGTGGGCACTCGACACCTCGAATGGCGATCTTTGGGCGCTGCCGGACTTCGGGCGCGGCTCCTGGGAAAATGCCGCACTCGTCGATACCGGCACCACGACCCATGTGGCCTTCCTTTTGGGCGATGACGCGCAGTCTCGCCCGCTCATCCTTTATGTTGGCGAAAAGAGCACGGCTCCCGGAGCCAACTTCGTCGAGCGCAACGGCCTCAAAGGCGGCCAGCTTTATGTGTGGAAGACCACCGGCGGCAATACCACGCCGCAGCAGTTCAACGGCACTGGAGCCACTCGCACGGGCTCCTGGGTTGCGGTGAATGCACGGAACATCGCCAATGCGGGCACCGCTGGTCACGATGCCCAAGGCTACAAAAACGACACCACCTTTGGCACGGAGGCTTCGGGACTTGGCTGCTTCCTTTTCTCACGTCCAGAAGATCTCAGTACCAGCCCCACGGATGGCAGCATCGTGGCCTTTGCTTCCACCGGGCGTGGCAGCGTTTATCCGCTGGATAACTGGGGCGACACCTATGTGCTCGACATTGATTTCAACGGCAGCGCCGTGCCTACCGCCGGTAATATCCGCATCGCCTACGATGGCGATGACGCAGGCGGCGGCCAGTTCATGAGTCCTGAAGAAGGTCTGCGCTGCCCGGACAACCTCGACTGGGCGGACGATGGTTTTCTTTACGTTCAGGAAGATCAGTCGAACCAAGTGGGCAGCTTCGGTGCGGCTGGTTTTGAGACTTCCATCTGGAAACTCAATCCCACCACCGGCGCAGCCACACGCCTCACGCAGACGGATCGTAGCACGGTGGCGCCACTCGGCTCCACGGACACCAATCCGGGTGATGTGGGGAATTGGGAATCCTCTGGCATCATCGACGTGTCATCATTGTTCGGCGAGGCAGCGGGGACGCTCTTCCTTTTCGATATCCAGGCGCACAGCGTGACGAATGGCCTCATCTCATCGAAGCAGCTTTATGAAGGCGGCCAGCTCTGCCTCCTCGAGGCCGGCATCGACAAAGGTGCCTTCAAAGTGAATCCCAACACCGGCATCATCTCCATCGCGAATGTGGACGCCATCGACATGGCCTCGCAGCCTTCGCATGAGCTGCGCTTGCAGGCCTTTGACGGCACAAACCACACGCTGAACCAAGTCACGGTGAACATCACGAACACGGGCGTCACCAGCACGAACAACTTCAAAGCCGCCACTTACAACGTTAGCCACTTCCGCGCCACTGCTGGTGCTTTGATCACGGATCTCGCGGGTGTCACCACGACGCAAAGCGCTAACATCGCCCGCGTCATCCAGCGCAACAACGCCGATGTGATCCTCATCAATGAATTCGACTACGACGCGAAGGGTGAGGCGCTGAAACGCTTCCAGGAGAACTACCTTGAAGTCGGGCAGAGCGGCGAAGCGCCCGTATATTACCCGTATGCCTTCATCGCGCCTGCCAACACCGGCATCGCGTCAGGATTCGACCTCGACAACAACGGCAGCGTCGTCACCACCCCTGGTGCGACCGGCTACGGCGAGGACGCACTCGGCTTCGGCACCTTCCCCGGCCAGTATTCCTTTGTGGTGCTCTCCAAGCATCCTATCGACACCGCGAACATCCGCACCTTCCAGAAATTCCTTTGGAAGGACATGCCAGGTGCCTTGCTGCCGGATGATCCCGACCTCGCTGGCACCGGCGACTGGTATTCACCGGCTGAATTGAATGTGTATCGTCTCTCCTCGAAAAATCATGCTGACGTTCCCGTGCTCATCAATGGCACGCCCGTTCACATCCTCGCCAGCCATCCCACGCCGCCGGTGTTTGATGCGCCGGGGGCTGGACTGCCATGGAAGGCCGGTGTGGATCACAATGGCCGCCGCAACAGCGATGAGATCCGCTTCTGGAGCGACTACGTCACGCCTGCGAGCAGCGCCTACATCTACGATGACACGGAAACCTCCGCCGCCCCAGGCGGTGGCCTCGCTCCAAACTCGCGCTTCATCATCTGTGGCGATCAAAACTCCGACAACAACGAAGGCGATGGCACCGATCCCGCGATCAAGCAGCTCATCGGCGGCATCGCCACGGTCGGCGGCGCGGTCATTCCAGCGAACCCGCTGGTGAATAGCACCTTTGTCCCTGCTGGCGGCACAGGTCCGCAGCCGGATGATACCGCAGCCTTCAGTGGCGGTGTGCGTGTGGACTACGCGCTGCCATCCATCTTCGGTTTTGATACACCCACCGGCGGCGTCTTCTGGCCCGGCGCTGGCGATCCGATGAGCGGTGCCGTGGCCGCCTCTGATCACCACCTCGTCTTCGTGAATCTCACGCTCAATGGCGTCACGCTGCCGCCGAGCACGAATTTGACCAACTACTATGCCCCCGCCTCCGGGTTGACTGGCTCCGCGCTGCAAACTGCCCTCCACAACATCATCGACGACCATGTCATCATTGATTACAACACCGTGGATGACGTGATGCGCATCATTGATGAAGCTGCGAATGACAGCAGCGCCGTGCGCCTGCTCTACTCCAACGCCAACCTGCCCAAAACCTCCACCAGTTGGAATCGCGAGCACGTCTGGCCGCGCAGCGATGGTGTGGGCGATGAAGGAGCCGACTATAGCGACATTCACCACCTCTTCCCCTGCAAGGATACCGTCAACAGCCTGCGCTCCAACCTTGTCTTTGATGAAGGAGCCAACATTAACAGTGATCCGTTTGCTCCCGAATCCTTCTCAGACGGCAACTCCTGGGAACCGCTAGATCGCGACAAAGGCGTCGTCGCTCGAGCGCTTCTCTACATGATGACCCGCTACGACGGCAGCGATGTGCTCAGCAGCGATCTCATCCTTGCCAACAACACCTCAGCCACTGGCACGCATGGCGTCCTCAGCACCCTGCTCGCCTGGCACGCGGCGCATCCGCCGACCGACTATGAGCGCAATCGCAACAACGCGATCTACTCCGGCGTGAATGTCAGCGGCATCATTCGCGCTCAGGGCAATCGCAATCCCTTCATCGACTTCCCGCAGTTCGCGGATGCCATTTTCCTCAGCACCGCCGCGCAGTCCTTCAGTAAATGGCAGGTGCAGCGCTTCAACTTCGCCCAGCTCCAAAACAGCACTCTCACCGGCCCCGGCGGCGACGCCGATGGCGACGGTCGCAGCAACTACGCTGAATACCTCCTGGGCGGCAATCCCAACGCCGGGAACGACGAGCCTCTCGCCGCCGCCCGCAGCGGAAACAACCTCACCCTCACCTTCCGCCGCCCCAAAGGCATCACCGAGCAGGCCCGCATCGAAGTCTCCAGCAACCTCTCCAGCTGGATCACCGTCCCCGGCTGGGAAGCCGCCTCCGTCATCACCGACGAAGGCGACTACCAGCGCCTCGACTACACGCTCACGATCACCCTCGACGGCAAGTTCTACCGCGTGGTGTTCCAATAAGACACGTTGCATGCAAAAGCTCGTCACCATCTACCTCGACAACATGGCCTACGAAGGTTCCACCATGTTCAAAGGCCACGCTGGCAAGCATGGCCATGTCGAAGAGCATCTGAAAGCCGAACTCGCCGAAGGCTGGTGGATTGTCTCCACCACCGCCTTCGGTGGAGCGGCTGATGGCTACACCGCCAGAGGCTGGCTCGCCGTCGTGCTGGAGAAGAACGCCGAGGCCGTTTAAAGTGGTGCAGCCGTCTCGGCTGCGTCAGAAGTGAGTCCAGAGGACTCAACCACATTACCAAACCTTCTGCACAGCTAGGCCAACAGCTCCGAGACAACTTTCGGACCTTCCTCGACGCCGGTGAGGCGGTAGTCGAGGCCGGCGTAGCGATAAGTGAATTTGTGGTGATCGAAGCCGAGCAGGTGGAGGATGGTGGCGTGGAGATCGCGGATGTGGACGGGCTTTTCGGCGGCGGCGAAACCGAACTCATCGGTTGCGCCGTGGATGTGGCCGCGCTTCACGCCGCCTCCGGCGAGCCAGGTGGTGAAGCCGTAGGGGTTGTGGTCGCGCCCCCGTTGTTTGCCAGCGTTGAGGCCGGGCGTGGGCAGCTCGACGACGGGGGTGCGGCCAAACTCACCGCCCCAGATGACCAGCGTTTCGTCAAACAGGCCGCGTTGCTTCAAATCGGTGAGCAGGGCGGCGATGGGCTGGTCCACCTTGGCGGCGAGCGACTTGTGATCGAGCACATCGTCGTGGTTGTCCCAAGGCTGACCATCGCCGGTCCAGAGCTGGAGGAAGCTCACGCCACGCTCCAGCAAACGACGAGCGATGAGGCACTGACGGGCGAAGGAACCTTCAGGGCCGGGCTTCACGCCATACATCTGACGAACGGCCTCCGGCTCCTTCATGATGTCAAAGGCATCGCTGGCCTCCATCTGCATGCGGTAGGCGAGTTCGAAGCTCTGAATGCGTGCTTCGAGCTGGGTGTCCTTTTGCCGCTCGGCGAGGTGGCGTTGATTGAAGGCAAGCAACAAGTCGAGCTGCTCGCGCTGGCGTTTGCTATCGAGGGAGCCATTGCGAATGAACTCGACGAGCTTGTCCACGCTCTCGTGATCGGTGTTGACGTAGGCTCCTTGAAAGGCGCTGGGGAGAAAGCCTGCCTGCCAGTTCTTCGTGCGGCGGATGGGCATGCCGCCAGGGCACATGGCGATGTAGCCGGGCAGGTTTTGATTCATGGAGCCGAGGCCGTAGGTGATCCAAGAGCCGAGGCTGGGACGATTGAGCCGCGCCTCGCCACAGTTGAGCAAACCGAGCGATGGCTCGTGGTTTGGCAGGTCCGTGTGCATGGAGCGGATGATGCAGAGATCGTCCGCATGCTGCGCAGTCTTGGCGAACAGCTCACTGACCTCGATACCGCTTTTGCCGTATTTTTGAAACGCATACGGTGACTTCAAGCCTGCGCCTGTCGGACGCTCCGTCTTCAACTGCGAGGGAATCGGCTTGCCGTCATACTTATCGAGCGAAGGCTTCGGATCAAAGGTGTCCACATGCGATGGCCCGCCGTTCATGAACAGATGCACCACACATTTCGCCTTCGCGGGCAGCGGTGGCTGGCGAGCTGCGAGCGGGTTCAGTGAAATGGATGATATCTCCGCGAGCAGATCGCCAAGACCCATGGCACCAAAGCCCATGCCGATGCGGCCGAGCATGTCGCGACGAGTGAGATGGGGGAGGTTAGTCATGGGTTTATTCGGGGAGGGACGACAGGGGAATGCGGACAGAGGAATGTTTTTTTTTTGGATTTTATTCCTCTGTCCGCATTCCTTTGTCGATCCTGTCTTTGGTTGGCGTGGTAATTTCGACGCGGGAGTGATTGAGGTTGATCCACTGGATGCCTTGAGTGGCAATGCGATCAAACACGGCCTGGAGCTGCTTGAGGTAAGCAGTTTGATTCTCGTGCAGAGCTGTGACGATGAACGCTAGACTTGGGGAATGGGATTGGATGAGGTGGGTGCCCAGCTTTGTATCTCCCGACATCACATCGACTCTTTGCAAACACTCGGACTCGCCACCGAAGAAATGCACCAGGGCCTCGCTGTAAAGAAGGCTGTCCAGATGAGTGCCCCAATCGGCTAGCAAGGCTTTCAGGTGATCCATCATTCGCTGGCAGTTGGGTGTGAGTATCTGCCAGCCTGAGGCTCGAAGCCGTGGGCTATGCCGATCCGACTCGGCCAACGCATTGCGAAGGAGCATGCCTTTAACCGTGGGTGATCCAAAGTTCAGCAGCTTGATGCGCTTTATGTTTTGCAGCATCGCGTAGTTATAGCACTGCGACTCGTGAGCAGCGGTAAGCGTCTGAGCGACCTTCAATTCATAGACCATCTGGTTCACCACCAAATCCAGGTAATAGACCTTGGCAAAGCTCCCGTGGACCACTTTCAACGGAACCTGGGTGTGAACGATGAAACCGTCAGCCCGCAGGCGCAGAGCCAGTTCATTCTCATAGATCCGCTCATCAAATAGGCGGCCAAGCTCGTTTTGAATGGCGTAGGCATGGTTCATGACGGCATAGTCAACGCGATCAAACTCGGCATCAGAGATATCGGTGAGTTCTAGGGTGCGATGGATGGCCATGATGGGAAGGGTAGAGGAACGACAGAGGAATGCGGACAAAGGAATGATTTTGGTTCTGGCTCTTATTCCTCTGTCCGCATTCCTTTGTCGTTAATCAGCAAACTGGAACTCAT
>JBILVU010000288.1:0-2710 GCA_044370285.1 Prosthecobacter sp. | reverse complement strand
GAACGGCGTGTGGACGCATTCGCCCGAGGGTCTGCTCGCCATTCGTTGGAATGGCGGCAACGGGCCTCACGGCGAACTCGGCGCGTGGTCGCCGCCAGTGCCGGATGCGCGTTATCGTTTCCGCATTCGCGCGCGAGCCATGATCGACAAAGAGGGACCAAACGCGAATGCGAATGATAAGAAACGCCCGGATCGCCACATCATGCTCAAAGTCGCGCTCGCCGACTGGCCGCGCACCGGACTGACCTTTGGCAATACTTACTTCGAGATGAGCCCCACGGAGTTTCGCGAGTTCGAATACGAGGCGCGCGTGCCGCAAGGCAAGACGCTCTGGGTTTCGCCCTACCGAACCGTGCCGGAGACACCGGACGAACGCGCGATGGTCGGCGGCATTTGCGCGGTCGTCGAGTGGGTGGAAATCGAGGGCCCGCTGCTTGAGCAATGGCCGCCGCGTGGTCATCAACTGCTCTACGGCAACCTGCCGCTGCAGCCTGCGAACGCAAAGGTGGCTACCAAGGACCTACGCGTTGTTTCATCGCAACCTGAAGACGATGCCCGCCGCTTGCTCAGTGCATTTCTGCCGAAGGTTTTCCGTCGCCCAGTGACCGATGAAGAAGTGACTGAGCATCTCGCGCTTGTGAAGGAGCAGATGCAAAAAGGCCGTCGCTTTGATGAAGCCTTGCGCGCTGCCTACAAGATGGCGCTCTGCTCACCGAAGTTTCTCTTCCTGCAAGAAAAGGCCGGCCCGCTCGATGACCACGCGCTTGCATCACGCCTCAGCTACGGCCTGTGGAGCACCGCGCCGGATGATGAACTCACAGCGCTCGCCGCGCAGAAGAAGCTGCACGAACCCGCGACCTTGCGTGCGCAGACTGAGCGCATGCTCGCTTCACCGAAAGCGAAGCACTTCACGCAAAATTTCCTCGGAAGCTGGCTCAATCTCCGCGACATCGATTTCACCCAGCCCGACACGAAGCTCTACCCCGAGTTTGAGCAATACCTTCAGCAGTCCATGGTTAGCGAGACCGAGCGCTTCTTCGACGAGTTGCTCAGCCGCAATCTCAGCGTGCGCAACATCGTGCACAGCGACTTCGCGATGCTGAACGAACGCCTCGCCGAGCACTACGGCATCGCCGGAGTGAAAGGTGAGCAGATTCGCAAAGTGAGCCTCACTCCCGGTTCTCGACGCGGTGGCTTCATCACGCAAGGAGCGGTGTTGAAAGTCTCCGCCAACGGCACCAGCACCTCGCCCGTGGTGCGCGGTGCTTACGTGCTCGACCGCATCCTTGGCACGCCGCCCGACCCGCCGCCAAAGAACGTGGCCGCCATTGAACCGGACATTCGCGGTGCCACCACCATCCGCGAGCAACTCGACAAGCATCGCAATCAACAGGCCTGCGCAGGCTGCCACGCCAAGCTCGATCCGCCCGGTTTCGCGCTGGAGAACTTCGATGTCACCGGCCGCTGGCGCACCAACTATCGCGCCATTCCCGACAGCGCGAAGGATAAGGTCGTGAACGTCCCCGGGACGGACGTTCGCTTTTATACCCAGGGACGTCCTGTGGACCCGAGCTTCATCATGGCTGATGGCCGCCCGTTCAAAGATGTGGATGAGTTTAAGCAACTGACCCTCGCGCACCCCGAGCAACTCGCCCACTGCGTCACCGAAAAAATCATTACCCACTTCACCGGTGCTCAGCTGCAGTTTGCCGACCGCGAAGTCGTCGAAGCCATCGTGCACCGCACCGCATCCAGCGACCACGGCCTGCGCACACTCGTGCATGAGGTCATCCAAAGCCGTGTCTTCACTCACAAGTAAATCAACCGAACACCCATCATGAAAAACGTCACCTTCACCACACAGCGCTCCATCTCCCGTCGGGCAATGCTCAAGGGCACAGGCATCACGCTCGCGCTACCCTGGCTTGATGCCATGTCGGCTGCGTTTGCGGCGGACCCTAAGCCGCCGATGCGCTTCATCGGCATCCTGAATTACTTCAGCTTCCACGCACCGAACTTGTTTCCGAAAGAAGCGGGAGCCAACTACATCGCGACGCCCTACCTCGAAGGATTGCAGCCGCAACGGAAGGAATTCACCATCATCTCCGGCCTCAATCATCCCGAGGTGCGCGATGGTCATGCGTCGGACAAATCCTTCTTCACCGGTGCGCCGCATCCGGGCTCGCCTTCGTTCAAGAACACCATCTCGCTCGATCAACTCGCCGCCGACCAAATCGGTCGTGACACGCGCCATGCCTCGCTGAACTTTTCCACCAGCGGAGCTTACAGTTGCAGCTACACGCGCAGCGGCGTGGCCATTCCCCCGGAAACGAGCGCCGCCCGTGCGTTCGCCAAACTCTTCATCGACGGCACGCCTGCAGAAGTCGCGGAGGAAGTGGCGCGCGTGCAGGAGGGGCAGTCCATCCTCGATCGCGTGGCCGGTGAGGCCAAGCGATTGCAGCGCGACGTCAGCGCTGGCGACCGTGACAAGCTCGACCAGTATTTCACCAGCGTGCGCGAACTCGAACAGCGAATGGTGCGCTCCGAAAACTTCGCCAAACAACCGAAGCCCAAGCCCGGCGTGCCCGTCATCAAAGACCCCGGCCCCGGCGAAGACACCACGCGCTTTGGCCTCATGCTGGAAGTCGCCCGCCTCGCCGTGCAGACCGACCTCACGCGCATCGTCACGCTGTATTACGTCGGCACCAGC
>JBILVU010000014.1:0-70336 GCA_044370285.1 Prosthecobacter sp. | reverse complement strand
CCTCTCCGTCATCTTCTGGGGCTGGCTTTGGGGGCCGCTGGGCATGTTCCTCGCCGTGCCTCTCACGATGGTGATGAAGGTCATTCTCGATAACACGGAGGAATTCCGCTGGCTCTCCGTCATGATGGCGAAAAAGAAGGTGCGCCACGGCGAGGTGGAGGTGGCTGGTTATGACCTGCATCTCCTTGAAGGCGAAATCATCGGCAGTGGTGCCAGCACGGAGATTCCCGGGCGACGCGAGCCGTGATTTGGAGTTCCAAGAGGTTAAGACTGCACGCCTTCACTCGATCCATTGGTTACAGAAATTATGTCAAACCGAGGTCAGTGATGTCATTCGTTTGTCTCCCGTCTTGATGTTTTTCATGGGAGCTGCCAGCATCCTGCCGAGTAACAGAAATTCTCATTCAATTCATCGCCATGAAGACCCGTTCGAACCCCACAGCCATCGCCTCTCGCATTCTGCTCGCCCTGGGAGCCACCGCTCTCATCTCCTCATGCTCCCTGCCGCCACGTCAGGCTTGGAGCATGATTCAGCGTGATGGCCTCTTCAATTATTGGGCTTACTCCTCTGGCCATCAGCCTAGCTTCAGCCGTCCTAGCCCTCCGCTTCAGCGTTCCTCCAGCCAATCACTGGCCTACCGCCCATCTTACACACCCTACAGCCAGCCGCCTGCTCGCAGTTCCTCGGCACCGGTGACGAACCGCTACTACGCTCCCGCCACCTCCCCTGCCCCAGCGCCGCAGATTGCGCAGCCATCTTATCGTCCAAAGACAAGCTCTTCACCCCGTCGCAGCAGCAAGCCACGCATCGTCAAAGTCGAAGACGAGCCTGTTTATAAGTCCTCCGTCGTGGAGACCACGCCGAAAAAATCTCCCTCACCTTCCCCTTCAAAGCCATCCAGCAGCCCGGCTCCGAAAAAAGACCTTCCGTATGGCAATGCCGTCGCAGGGCGCCCGAACATGGTGAACAGCCCTTACGCCAGCAAAGCTCAGCTCGTGGATGTGGCCGGTATGGGACCTGGGCAAACAGTGAAATGCCCTTACTCCGGCAAGCTCTTCCGCGTCCCGCCGACCCAGCAGGCTGCTAACAAGGTCGAATCCAAGCTCGATGCACCTGCACTGAAGTCCCCGGCAAAAACCGAGGACAAACCCAAATCCGAGCCCAAGAGCTCAGAAGCTCCAAAATCCGAGCCGAAGGCCGAAAGCAAGGCCGAGGAGAAAAAGCCCTGATCCAAATACAGAGCCCTTTGGCATCTGCTGAACGTTTCCCAGCCTCGAATTGCCTCTTGCGCCTTCGAGGAACGGTGGAACTCTAGCCGCCCTCGAACCCAATCCATCCCTCAACAACTCAATCATGGGCCAGCAACTTAACAAAATCGTCAAACGCATCCGCCGGAAGAAGTATCTCGAACGCAAAAAGGCTCTGGTTAAAGCCGGCGTGACCCGCAAAGCTCGTATTGCCAAGGCGGAAAAAACCGTCAAGAAGGCCGCCCCCGTGAAGAAGGCTCCTGCGAAGAAGGCCGCCCCGAAGAAAGTGGAAGCCGCCGTTGAGGCCGTTGCTGCTGCAGCTCCTGCTGCCGAAGCTCCCGCCCAGGAATAGTTCGGGTTAGGAAAAACCTTTCGCTTCATCCGCACCGCCCGCGTCACCGCTGGCGGTGCTTTTTTATGCCCTCGCGGCCCCTTTGCTTGACGAGGAGAAGATGCCGCTTTAGGCAGGCCCATGGCGCGAGGATTTCATCCCCGCGTTTTCTTTATTAAGTTCGCAGATGTGGAGAAGGCCGTGAGAACCGGCCACAGTAGCGCTGCGGTATCGGGTCACAGACCTCCATTCGTGCTCATTCGCACGGAACAAAGCCAATCGGGAGCAATCCAGGGTGAAGGCGGAGGCGAGGAAGGCGGCAAAACCGCCAGGAAACCCGGAGTCCGAACATCCACCCTGCGATTCCTCACTCCCACGCGGCCTCAAAAGCCCGTCGGGAACAAACTTCACCGCTCAAGTGAAGGTGGGAGATGATCAAAGCTTCCAAGTGGCATCCAAACAAAGCCGCCCGCGCCGAGGTCTCTCGCACAAAGACAACACCCCCATCGAGAGAACCTCATCACCATGATCCCACGCAGCCTCCCCCTGGCTGTCTGGTCTGCTTTGGCCGTGCTTTGCCTGCACGCCGCCAGCAGCAGCCGGGCAGCTTCCTTTGCCGTCACCTTTGAAGACAAGACACTCCTCGCCAACAGCTACTACCTAGGACCCGATACGAATCCCGCAGGTGGAGCAGGAACGCACTCCACCTGGACGAGCGGTTCCGGCGCGGCCGTATTCAGCCATTACAACGACGCCGAATGGTTCTCCTGGGCAGGTTTCAGCCATGCGAACGGCACGGACAGCACCACGGCTGGCTTTGGAAACCAGCACAGCGCCCATCCCGGCGGTGGCGCAGCGGCCAATGGCGCGGTCGTGAGCGCGTCAAACTTCGCCCTCGGCTATCACGATAGCTTCAATGCCATCGCCCCCACGGTCACGCTGGCGGCGGGCGAGTATCTGAACGGGCTCTACGTCGCCAACACGACCTACGCCTACCTCTACATGCTCAGCGGCCTCGACGGTTTCCTGGATAATCCGGCGAACAAATTCGGCGGTCTGGCTGGCACTGATCCCGATTTTCTTCGGATCACGGCCACGGGTTATGATCCGGGAAATTTTATCACTGGCAGCGTGGACTTTTATCTGGCGGATTTGCGCTCGGCGGACTCCGGCCAGGATTTTATCCGCACCGGCTGGAACTGGTGGGACCTCAGCGCCCTGGGCACGAACGCGAACAAAGTGGCCTTCACGATGACTTCGAGTGATCCCTTCGCGCCGACCTACTTTGCCGCGGACTACTTTCAGGTGGCTCCTGAGCCGTCCCGCGCCCTTTTGAGCATGATCGGGCTGGCGGGGCTGCTGGCACGTCGCAGAAGAGTGTCCGTCCATTCATGAAACCGAGCCTTCGTTTACTCATCACCCTCGTCCTGGCGGCTGCGGCCGCCGGGGCGCTGGCGGGGCCGTATGCTCCTGCGGCAGGCCAGCCTGGGAGCACGGCCATCAGCAAGGACAGCGCCTCTTTCACCGCCTGGGCCTCGCGGGTATTTCAATACACGCCGGGCACCGAGTGCCTGCCGCAGTGGCGTGATCCGTCCAAATCGCTCGGCAAGGCCGTGGGAGATGTCTTCCATGTCACGACCTTGGGCAATGGCGGGAGCATCACGCTGACCTTCGATGGAGCCATCGTGGATGGTCCCGGCGCAGATTTTGCCGTGTTTGAAAATGGAGTGGGAAACACCTTCCTCGAATTTGCCTATGTGGAGGTCTCCGCAGACGGAGTGAACTTCCTGCGCATGCCGAATGCCTCGCTCACGACGAATCCGGTGCCTGCTTTTGGCGGTGTCGATCCCACGAACGTGCAGGGACTGGGCAGCAAATACCGCCAGGGCTTTGGCGAGCCGTATGATCTGGCGAGTGTGGGCCTCGCACGGGCCACGCATGTGCGGCTGGTGGATGTCATCGGCGATGGAAGCTATCTCGACAGCGACGGGCGTGTCATCTACGACCCGCATCTCACCGTGCAATCCGGCGGCTTTGACCTGGATGCCATCGGCGTGATCCATTTCAGCGCCTGGCATAGCTTTTCAGTTGGTTCCTTCACCTCCACGGGTGCGAATGCCTCCGCCCTCGCCCACCTGCCGGACGGGCGCTTTTTGCTCGGCCTGCAAGGCAGGTTGTATGCGCAAAATGCCGCCGGTTCCCCTGCCCTGACGCAGTTCCCCTCCGGTGGTGTGCTGTTTGATCCATCCTTCATCGCGGTACGGGACGCGACCACAGCACTGCTGGGCACAGGTGGAGCCGGCTTCATTGATCCGAGCGGCTTGAAGCTCTTCGATCCTTCCGCACCCGCTGCTCCGCCGCAGAGTTCTTCGTTGGCGACGTTGCAAAACTTCACCGGCATCTACTGGCGCTCCTCAGTCTCTTCCCGCGAGGGCTGGATCATCGGTGGTGCGAATGGCCCCACCTTCGGCCATACGTTTTCCTTCATCTCCGCCAGTGGTGGCCCGAGCGGCGTCATTAGTGAGGAGATCTGCTCCTACAGCGCCGGCATCACCACAGACGCGGCGGGAAATCTCTGCGCCGGGCTGTTTGAAGTGGGTGACATCGGACCTGTTGAAGACACAAACAAGGTGCTGGTCTTCCCCGTGGCCGCCATCGATGCCGCCATCGCCTCACTGGGCAGTTCCTCGCCGGTCAAAGTGCCCCGCTCCGCCGGAGTGCCGCTGTATCAATTCGACGGCACCAGCTCTCTCGCCGTGGATGGGCTGGGCCGCGTGTGGGCTGCGGGCTATCAGAGCAGCCAAATCCAGGTTTTTGATCCCGCCACGGGCGGCATGCGCCGCATCACCCCGGATCATCCGGCCGTGACCGGCTCCAGCGATGTGATTTACCAGGTGCAGGCATTCACGCGTGATGGAGAGCCTCGGGTGGCTTTTCTGGCCCAGGACGAGGCAGGGACCATCGGCTCGCCTGTGCAATACGGCAGTGCGCTCGCCCGGCACATCGTGGTGCCTTCCACACTCGGCGGCTGGGCGTCCCAGCAATTCGGCGCGGCCAATCTCACTCCGCCAAATGAAGCCACGCTTTGGGGCGATCTGGCCGATCCCGATGCGGACAACGTCCCCAACCTGCTCGAATACGCCTTCGGCAGCCCGCCTGCCTCGACGGAGCGTGCAGCGCCTCTCACCGCAGGCCGCGTGAATGGTCTCGGCAGCATCACCTTCAGCCGCCGCCCCGCCGCCCAGGATATTCGCTACCTCGTCGAAGTCTCCAGCACGCTCGCAGCGGGCAGTTGGAGCGTCCTGGCGATGAGCGAGGGAGGCAATGTGACCAGCGCCGTGGCCGATGCCAGCGCCAGCGAGGTCCCGCAGGCCGATGGCACGCTGCGGGTGACCGTTTTTGATCTCAACAGCCAGTCCGCCGCCACACAGCGATTCCTCCGCGTGCGGGTGGAGCGTCTCACGCCCTGATTTCCGATGCCGCCAACACGCTCCAGACTGGCTCCCTCGCTGCTCGTCGCTTTCCTCGGCGTGCTGGCCCTGAGCTGTGGCTTGTTCTTCGGCTTTCAATCCGGTGGCCTCACGGATCTCGCCCACCGCTGGAACGGGCTCACGCCCGATTCCCCGCCTTCCGTTCCCCGAAATCAAATCACCACGAGCCTCGATGGTTTCACCAAGCCCCCCAACACCTCCGCCAAACCCCTGCCCAAGGGCATCACAAACATCGAAGGAGAGGGCGGACGCGGCATCCATCGCATGGTGCTGAAAAACGGCATCTGGTATCCGGTTTACCACCCGGGGGAAAATCTCCTCGCCACGCTCTCCGAGCACCCTGACCCGGATTTCGTGCCGCTAGGCACGCCGCTCAATGTGGTGCCGCTCTCCATCGTCTCCGCTTCTCCTCCGAAAGGCCGCGAGGGCGAAAACTATCGCTTTGACTGCAAAGCCGTCGGCGGCACGCCGCCCTATTTTTGGTCCATGAGCCTCGATGAGCATGAGGATGTCTTCCAGCTCGATCCATCCTCTGGCGTACTCACCGGCAGCCCGGCCCAGCCGCTGAGCACCGGGCTGCGCATCACCGTGGCCGATGCGGAACGTGCCGCAGTCTCCGCCAGCTTCACCCTGGTCATCACGCCGTCGGAGGCACTCGCCGTGGAAACGACCTCACTGGAGCCAGCGGTGCTCGGCGAGCCCTTTTCAGCTCAAGTTACCGCCGTCGGAGGCTTCCCGCCCTATCGCTGGAGCATGACGGCCTCTTCGCTGCCCGCCGAATGGAGCCTCGAACCGCAGACGGGCATGCTCAGCGGCACTGGCATGACCGCCGGAGACTTTTCCATCGACTTCACCGTCACCGACGATCAGAACAGCACCGCCACGCAGCCCCTCGTGCTCAAGGTCCAGGGCGGCCTCGAAATCACCACCCGGTCACCGCTCTTACCCGCCGCACCCGGCGGCCGATACACGCAGCAGTTCGAGGCCGCAGGCGGCACAGCGCCCTACTCCTGGCGTGTCACGAGCGGTTCGTTGCCGCCTTCGTGGTCCCTTTCCACCTCCGGCCAGCTCACCGGCGCGGCTCAAGGAGAGTCCCTTCACCGCTTCACCCTTGATGTGGCCGATGCCGCTGGCCTGACTTTCAGCAAGACCTTCGATCTCGCCATTCGTGATGCCCTTATCGTTGTCCCTAGTCGTGAAAAAGCCGGCCTCGCGTGGTCGGCTGCCGAGATGGCGCAGGCAGGCTTTGCCGCCGTCACGCTCACCCGCTCCCTCAGCCCCGAGCAAACCGGTCAGGTCATCTATCAAGGCACCGGCAGCAACACTGTCGATCGTAGCCTGCCCTCCGGCACTACTCTTTACTACACACTCTGGGGCATGCCGTCCGCTGGAGGTGAAGCTGTGCCATATGCCAGAGCCGGGACCGTGCTCCTGCCACTCGCCAAAAACACCCGTGCCACCCCAGGCCGGACCGGTGATCCCTTCGCCGATCATGTCGCTACCTTCCAGCCGCTGACTCCGGGCGGCTGGGGCCATTCCTTCATCCCCAGCAATGTCACCGGCCCGCCATGGATCAGCTCCAGCCTCAGCGTCCCGCAAACCTACAGCCCCGCCAACGCCCCCACCGATATCGCCTCCCTCCACACCCGTGCCGCCAGCAGCGGGCAGCCCGTGAGCGGAGGCATCGTGCTCGAATTCAAAGACAACATCATCGAAAACGGCCCCGGCCCGGACTTCAGCGTCTTTGAAAATGTCTTCTTCGTCCGTGGAAACCCCGCCAACCGCTTCATGGAGCCAGCCATCGTCTCCGTGGCGTTGTTTGAAGGCGAGTGGCACCGCTTCCCCATCGACGTCGTGCCATCCACCGGTGGCAGCATTCCCGATGAAAGCAGTCCAGGGTACTACGCCAGCGGCTTTGCCGGGCGCAATGCCACCACGGGTGACGACCCCACCGATCCCACCCGCAGCGGCGGGGATGCCTTTGACCTGAGTTCTCTCGGCATCCCGGACCTCACCTGGGTCCGCTTCATCAAAATCGAGACCACCGGCCATGCCGCCCGCCTCGATGACATCGGCGGCCAGCCCGTGAAGCATACCTCCGCCACCAGCGCCCTCTCCGGTGACAACACCTCCGGCTTCGACCTTGATGCCGTGAGTGCCGTCAATTATTGAACTGCGTCTTCCGCACAGCCGTGCTAAATCAGCGCCGTGGCCAACCGCACGACGTCACATTCTGATTCCCCTGCCGCGCTGCGCGAGCGGTTCATCCGCCGCGTCAGCGCGGCTTCGCCCTTTTACCAGATGTTCGATCATCTGCCGGATCTCGCGTTCTTTGCCAAAGATCGCGATTTTCGCTTCATGTGCGCCTCACGCCGCTTCATGGACCGCTTCGGCATTCATCATGAAAACGAGATCGTCGGCAAAAACGACTTCGATTTCTTCCCGGATCGCCTCGCCGAGAATTTTCGCCGCGATGACGAAGAGGTCTTCCTCACCGGCAAACCCAAGCTCAACATCGTCGAGCTCTTTTTCACCGATCAGGGCCTGCCAGACTGGTTCGTCACCAACAAGCTCCCGCTTTTCGATGCCAAAGGCCGCGTCATCGGCCTGATGGGCACCGTGCAGAGCTTTGAGGGAAAAAAACAGGTCCTCCAGCCCTACCTGCAAATCGATCGCGCCCTCGCCTACATCCGCGAGCACTTCCGCACTGGCGTCTCGATCACGGAACTGGCTGAAATCGTGCATCTTTCGCCACGCCAGCTTCACCGGAAGTTCGTCGAAACCTTTGGAGCCAGCCCGCAGGCCTTCATCATGAAGCTCCGCATCCAGGCCGCCTGCGAAGCCCTTCAAAAAGAGAGCGCTCAGATCGCTGAAGTAGGTCGCGAGCTCGGCTTCTGCGATCAAAGCGCCTTCACCCAGCACTTTCACCGGCACATGGGCATGACGCCCCTGCATTACCTGCGGCAATTTCGTCTTCGCAGGGCCTGAATTTCCGGTTGCCCAACGTCACAACTCCGCCTAAAGACTGCGCCCCACCCCGCGCGGTTAGCTCAGTGGTAGAGCATTGCCTTCACACGGCAAGGGTCGCAGGTTCGAACCCTGCACCGCGCACCATTTCGTCCCAGCAAACGAGATGCCTCACAAAGCCATTCGCATGATCAGCGGAGCTGCCCAGACTGTCACCGCATAAAGCACGGCGGCGATCCCCATCGCAAACAACGCGATCAGCACGATCTCCAAGCTCTTCACACGGATCAGTGATACCCTTGACACCCCGATGTCCTCCAGCGTCGTGAACTCCCGCTTCCTCAACCGGAACGATAGCGCAAACACCAGCGCCGAAACAAACAACGCCGCGCCCGCTGTCGTCAGCAGCATCGTCGTGGCAAAACCTTCGAGGCGCACGAGCTGCGTCAGCAGCCCCTCCATATCATCTCGCGGACGGATGAGCTGAGCCGTCTTGGATTTCGCATACTGCCCGGCCATCAGCGCTTCCGTTTTCGCATCCGGTGGTACCACGATCGCCGCGCTGATCGGATACTCGCCCGTGTCACCATGAAAATGGAACGAGTTCAAATTCGACTCCGTCACCTCTTGAAACATCCGCACCGCCGCATTGGCCACCGTGTTGTGCTCCTCCTCTTGGAGCACATCGGTGCCCTTCACATCATCGTGACCATGCGCACGCCCCTCGATGAGCCACGCGGTCTTCAGATCGCAAAACACCGCGTCATCATCCGGCGTGCCGTTTGCGGTCAAAACACCCGTGATGCGCATCTTCAGCGGGTATGTGCCCGCCATATCGAAAGTCTGTTCCGGCGTCGAAAAGATCGCGTCACCTGGTTTGAGGCCACGTTCATCCGCCAATCGGGCCCCGAGCACACAATCCCCCAGCCTCGTGATCTGCTTCCCCGCCTTCAACGCCAGCCCACGGAACGCAAAATACTCCAGCGCCGTGCCCACGATGGGTGTCTTCTGCGCCTCAAAGCGCACATGCAGCGGGATACCCCCCTCTGGCATCTCCTTCAGCGACAGCGACGCCAGATTCTCCTTCTTAAAATACAGCGCCGTCATCATCAGATCTAACGCACTGCCTTTTGTGCCCACGATTTGCGGCGTCGAGGCCGCCCTCGCCCGCAGATCCGCCTGCGCATGCCGCACCAGCACCCGAAGGCAAAGCGGCAGTGCCACCACCAATCCCAGCGCCGCCGCCAACAGCACGCTCTGCGTGCGATGACGCAGCACGTAGCGGAGGGCGAGATGAAGGGCGGGTGTCATGAGAGCGCCGACAGTGCGAAGCAAAAAGCCCCTTGCCAACTTTGGATTACACCTGCAATCCTAGTCGGATCACACTTGTAATCCCGCCTCATGCCCGACGAAGACGACATCCCCGCCACGCCCCGCATTTCCGATGCTGAATGGACCGTCATGAAGGTTCTCTGGGAACGCGGCACTAGCACCCTCGGTGATGTCGTGCGCGAACTCGAAGGCCGCCTTCACTGGAAACCCCGCACCGTCCAGTCCCTCATCCGCCGCCTCACCGACAAAGGTGCTCTGGCCGTCGAAGCCGTCGGCCGCGAGTTCCGCTACACACCCGCCGTCGCTCAAGATCAGTGCCAGCATGAGGAAAGCGTCAGTTTCCTCGACCGCGTCTTCAACGGCCGCCTCACCCCCTTCGTCGCCGGCCTCATGGAGCGCGAAGAAGTCTCGAAAGACGACCTCGCCGCTCTTCGTGAGATGCTGGCTCAAGCCGAGGCCAAACTGAAAAAGTAACCCCTGACCTACACCAACCGCGTCAGCGCCCATTTTCCAATTTTCAGTTCTCAATTTTCAATTCCACCCGCGCCATGATCGCCGACACGCTCCTCCACTGGCTTCAGAGTACCACCCTCGAAGCCAGCCTCCTCATCCTCGCCGTGCTCAGCCTGCGCCTGATGCTCGGCACGCGACTCAGCCCGGCGTGGCGCATCGGTTTTTGGATGCTCGTCGGAGCCAAACTCATGCTCCCCGCCTTCATCCCGGCGGGTTTTGGCCTT
Organism: Prosthecobacter sp.; assembly: GCA_044370285.1. Lineage (GTDB taxonomy): Bacteria > Verrucomicrobiota > Verrucomicrobiia > Verrucomicrobiales > Verrucomicrobiaceae > Prosthecobacter. The sequence continues at coordinate 60,230 of JBILVU010000014.1, read as the reverse complement.
GGAGCGCTTCTGAAGGACCCAAATGACACAAGGGACCGAAGTGACAGCGTGATCACCGCTCCGGCGGTCGCTTCTGTCCTTTTAGTCCCTTCTGTCCCTTCCACCGCACTCCAGCCCGCCCCTCTTCCTCATTCGTCATTCGACCTTCGTCATTCCGCGCTAGCGGCCTGGCTCCTCGGCACCCTCACCGTCCTCGCCGCCGCCCTCCTCCGCCAACGCCGCTTCCAAAAGCAGCTCTCCCGCTTCCATGCGGCCGACGATCCACATCTCACATCCCTCATCACCCATCTCTCATCCCAGGCCCGCGTCCCCACGCCCCAGATACTTCTCACCGCTCCTGGCACCACACCCGCCCTCGTCGGCATCCGCCAGCCGAGCATCCTCCTTCCATCGGACTGGCAGACGCGTTTCACCGAGCGCAGCCTGCGCCATGTGCTGCTTCACGAGCTTCACCATATCAAGCATCACGACCTCCTCTGGAACTGGGCCGCCACGGCCGTGCAGGCGCTGCATTGGTTCAATCCGCTCGTATGGTTCGTCGTGTCGCGCTTTCAGGCCGATCGCGAACTGCGCTGCGATGCCGGAGCGCTCGCCATTCTCTCGCCCGCCGAGCGTCTGGACTACGGGCACACGCTGCTGCGCATCCAAGAAACCTTCTTCGCACCACCAGCCATTGCAGGGTTGGCTCCATGCGTGCGCCACCACCCCACCCTGCGCCAACGCATCCTCATGATCGCCACCCCGACCACCCGCCAGCCCATGATCCAGGCCCTGCTCGTCCTCACGCTCAGCGTGCTGGTCGGCTACTCCTTCACCACCGCCCGCGCCGCCGAAAAAGAAGTCCCGCCCAAAGTCCGCGAAGGCTCAACCACACGCCCCAAACCGTCCGATGCGTCCGACAAGTCAGACTCGTCCGACCGCAAACCCGCCATGCGTGAAAGTGAGGCGGGCACTCCTGCCCGCCAAGGCGATCGCGAATCCGGCAAACCCAGTGCCGAACGCGACGGCGAAGGCATGAAAAAGCCCGGCGCAGAACGTGATGCGGGCACTCCTGCCCGCAAAGGCGATGGCGAAGGCCGCAAACCCTCCGCCGAATCCGGCCAAAAGCCCCGCAATGGTGATGGCGACCGCGAAACCACCTCCTCCGGCGAACTCATCACCCTCAAAGTCATCGACGGCGGCGACACCGTCATCATCGGCGACGAAAAAGTCCCCATGAACCGCCTCCGCGGCTTCCTCAGCACCTTCCTCCCAGAACATCCTGGTGCTCGCGTCGTCGTCCAAGCCGAAGCCAACACCGAATACAAAATCCTCATCGGAGTTCTCGATGCCGTCCGCGACAACGGAAACAAGAATGTGGGTATCAAGGCGGAATAAACCTAACCATAAAAGCGATGTCCAGCTTGGTCTCACTCATCTTCGAGCGCGCTGCAAGGCTGGAGGATATAGAGCAGTTTGCCGCCACTGAGTCGCCTGAACCGGTGATCCATGAAGACTTCTCTGAGGAGGATTATCTGGCTGAGTTTGATGCCGCCTATGACCTAGTTTTCAATGCGCTGACACCTTTCGGAGTTTGTGAAAGCGGTGGTGGAGATGGCGAGTTGGCGATGAGTCGATACGTCGACCCAACTCGTAGTTTGATGGTTGTTGTTCGACAGCCCTCAACACGCCTTGCCGAGGTCCTCAAGGCTGCGTCCATCGCATTGAACCAGATCACAAGTAGTCCTTACACGATTCGTTTTCAAAAATGGCCAACCGATGTGTGCATTTCAAAAAGTGGCCGAGTCATTGGTTGGAACCACGAAGAGCACGGCGAACTCCTCTCGATGTTTGGATTTAGCTGAAAACTGCAACTGACCTGAGACATTCCGACGATTTATGAACACAAGAGCCACGCTGTTACTTCTTTTCACAACGACAGCTTCAGCCGCGACACCCGCCGAAGTCACCGCCGCCACCTTCAAAGCCGTTTCGTTCTACCACTCGAAAGCGGCGGCCCACGGCGGTTACGTCTATCGCTACAGCGCCGACTTCACCCTGCGCGAGGCGGAAGGCATCCCCGGCCCCGATACGATCTGGATTCAGCCACCGGGCACACCGGCGGTCGGGATGGCGATGCTGGATGCTTACGAGGCCACGAAGGACGAAAAGTGCCTCGCCGCCGCCGTGGAGGCCGCGCGATGCGTTTCGCGCACGCAACTCGCTTCGGGTGGTTGGGACTACTCGGGCCATTTCGATGCCAAGGGCCGCGAATCGAAGAATTATTGCCGCAAGGCCGATGGCACGGCCATTCCACGCACGCAGACTGCCACTCGCGAGGCGGGCTGGCACAACTGGCGTCGTCAGGACAAGAAAAACTACGCCACCTACGACGACGATGTCTCCCAGGCCGCCACGCGCTTGCTCGTGCGGGTCGATCACGCGCTCGGTGGCAAGGACTCCGAGATCAAAGCCGCCGCCGACTTCGCGCTGCACACCATTCTAATGACGCAGTATCCCGCCGGTGGTTGGAGCGCGAATTTTGACGACGCGCCCAGCTTTCCGCCGCCCGTCGAAAAGTATCCCATCAAGCCCGCCAGCTACCCCGCCGACTGGCCGCGCAAGTGGCCGAAGGACTTCACCGGTTGCTACGTCCTCAACGACAACACCCACGCCACCTTGATGAGCACGCTGCTCCTCGCCTGGCAGCTTCGCGGTGATCCAAAATACCTCGAAGCCGCCAAACGTGGCGGCGACTTCCTCCTGCTCGCGCAGATGCCCGATCCGCAGCCCGCCTGGGCGCAGCAATACAACGCCGACATGCAGCCCGTGTGGAGCCGTCAATTCGAGCCCACCGCCATCAGCGGTCGCGAAAGCCAGGCCGCCATGTGGGCGCTGTTGAAGCTCGCCGCCGCCTCCGGCGACAAAAAATACCTCCCGCCCGTCGCCAAAGCCATCACCTACCTCCGCACCGTGCTCCTGCCCGGCAACAAGCTCGCCCGCTTCTACGAACTCAACACCAACAAGCCCCTCTACTTCGAGCGCGGCCCCGGCGGCAAAGGCTTCGAGCTCACCTATTCCGACGCCAAAGCCTCCTCAAACTACGGCTGGGTCTGGGACAGCGAACTCGACGCCCTGCAAGCCGCCGGCAGCCAGATCGCCCGTGGCGAGCCCGTCACCTTCCCCCGCACCGAAAAAGAACGCTGGTCCTCCCCACCCACCGACGCCGACATCGCCACCATTTTAAAAGAACAAGCCCCCAACGGCTCCTGGCCCGTCACCGACGACGAACGCGGCATCATGCGCGATGCCAACAGCAAAAAACAAAAGCCCACCGGTGGCGTGATCTACAGCCTCGACTTCACGCAGAACGTAAAAGCCCTCAGTGCATGGCTGAAAGCAAAAGGAGGCGAACAATGAACGCGACAGCGTCCTGGAGTGCGCCGGTCCTCCGGCGCTTTCGAACGTCCCTCGACCTCCGAAAAGCTCCAGAGGGCTGGAGCACCCCAAAACGCTCACGCGCCTCAGTTTCCCCCGAGCCGGAGGCTCGAAAGACATTAGCCGGTGGTGAAGTTCGCGAAGCGAACGAGAACCACCGGAACCCGCAAACACCCCCAAGTTTCTCATTCACCGCGCCCTGGAAGGGCGCGAGAAGACAACATCAATCCAGCGCAACCGACCTGGCCAATTCGTCCCCTTCTCGCGCCCTTCCAGGGCGCTCCCCTGATTCGGGGATGTGGGTGACTCGACCATCCGGTGGTTCTCGCTCGCCAAGCCTCGCTTCACCACCGGCTAATCTCTCGCGAGCCTCCGGCTCGACTCTGAAAACCTCCGCGCCCTTCCGATCTCTGCGGTGCTCCTGCTTGGCCCACACCAGGCTATTCATCGCGTGAAGGCGTCCATGCGCTGAGTTTGATCAAAGCGAGGAAGCAGGTCGTGATCGTGAGTAACGACAACGAGCGTGCTTTGACGAGTCCTGGCATCTTCGATCAGCAGATCGGTCACGACTTGAGTGCGGAGGGGATCGAGCGAGGCAGTGGGTTCATCCGCGAAGAGAAACCTCGGTTCATGTGCGAGGGCACGGGCGATGGCGACTCGCTGACGCTCTCCCTGGGAGAGTTGGCTCACGAGCTTGGTGCGGTGAGGGGCGATTTGCAGGCGTTCGAGCAGCGCGGGGAGATTCGATGAGGCTTTGGCGAGGGTTTCGCGGCTGAACTCATGGGGCAGCAGGATGTTTTCCTCGACGCTGAGGTAATCGAGCAAGGCGAAGTCTTGAAACACGAGCCCAATGTGTCGGAGGCGAAAGGCTCGCAGGGCCTCACGAGACATTTGGGATAGGTTCTGACCTTCCAGCTCCACCACGCCGCTTGATGGAGCGAGCAGGCCGGTCATCAGGCGCAGCAGCGTGGTCTTCCCGCCGCCGCTAGCTCCAGCGAGAGCGAGTGAGGAACCCGCAGCGACCTTCAATTCCGACACCGCGAGCCGAAAGGCATCTCCCGGATAGGCGAAAACGAGATCGCGAATGGTCAGTGCGTGCTTCATGACGATGCATTTAATCCCGCAGCGCCACCGCCGGATCAACGCGAGCAGCGAAGAAGGAAGGGATGACGGCGGCAAGGAGGCAGAGGAAGACGGCGGTGGAGCAGATGATGCTCAAATCGGCGAAATCGGTATGGGCGGGGATCTCGGAAAGGAAATAGATGTCCTGCGGGAAGAGATCGAGATCGAAGGCGCGGGCCAGCCATTTGCGGAAGGCATTCCGCACTGATAGCACCGCGAAGCCTCCGAGGATACCGCCGATGACGCCGATGACGGCGACGAAGCCTGCCTGAGCGACGAAGATGGCGATGATCTGCCAGGCCCGCGTGCCGAGGGCGGTGAGGATGCCGATCTCACGCCGCTTTTTCACGGTGACGGTGATGGTGGTGTTCATCACGCAGATGGCGGCCACGAGCATGATGAAGAGAAGAAGGAAGTACATCATCACTCGCTGGTTTTCGACGGATTGTAGCATGTCCTCATGCTCTTGATCCCAGGTGCGCCAGCCCCACTGCGGCGGCAGGGTGCCATCGGTGTAGGCCGTTTCCATGAGGTCGGCAGCGGCATCGGGATCGACGAGTTCGAGTTCGATGCCGGTGACCTCGCCATCGAGATCGAAGAACTCCTGCGCAATATTCAACGGGACGTAACCGCGAGTGCCCGCCGTATCGCCACGGAGGATGCCAGTGAGTTTGAGGTCTTTGGAGAGAATGCTCACGCTATCGAGTTTCTCCGCCCGCTGCTCATCGGCAGCATCTTCGGGGATTTCCCGCACATCGGCGATGAATTGCCGCACGCTAGCGGAGGCATGCACGACGATGGTATCGCCGAGCTTGGCACTGATGTCGCGGGCTTGCTGATCGGTGAGGATGATGTTGTCGTCGTTGAGGTCGAAAACGCCTTCCTTGAGATGCTTGGCGAGCTTGGTAGCGAGGGCGTTGTCCTTGTCGGGAGTCAAACCGAGCACGGGCAGACCTTGCAGGCTGCCTTCTTTCTCGACGACGACATTGCCCTCGGCCACGGGCGTGGCGGCGAGGAAACGTTTGTCCTTGGCAAGCTTGTCGCGAAGTTCACGCCAGCCAGTGGCCTCAGGTGATTCGGGGCCGGTTTCGCCGCCATTGTGCAATCGCATCACGACGACATGCGGCTCAAAGCCGAGCAGCATCTTCCGAAACTCGATCTGCCAGCCTTTGAAGACGCTCATCACCGTGACGAGCACGCCCACACCGAGCACGACGCCGAGCATCGAGATCACAGTGATGACCGAGATGAAGCTACGCGTGGGGCGCAGGTAGCGAATAGCGAGGAAGAGTGGAGCGGTCACGAAGTGAAATGACGAAGGTCGAATAAAGGAAGAACGAATGGCTCAATCTCGCAACGCCACCGCCGGATCGACGCGGGAGGCAAGCCAAGCAGGTGGGAGAGCAGCGGCGAGGCAGAGGAGGACGGAGCCGCAGGCGGTGTAGGCGATGAAGGCGGGATCGATATGTGCTGGGATGGTGGAGAGGAAGAGATCGGCTTCGCTGGAACTGCCACCAGAGAGGGTGGCTATGAGGCCGCGGATGTCATTGCGGTGGCGCAGCACGAGGGCGCTAAGGCCAAGACCGGTGAGCGTGCCGATAACGCCAACGACGGCGGCTTGGGAGACGAAGATTTGAATGATCTGCCCTTGCCGAGCACCGAGAGCGGCGAGCACGCCGATCTCACGACGCTTTTGCGTGGTGACGGTGATGGTGGTGTTCATCACGGCAAAGGCGGCGACGAGGCCGATGATGCCGATGATGAAAAACATGATGAAGCGCTCGTTGCTCATCGCGGCGAGTCGCGCATCTCCCTCGTCTGTCCAAAGCACGGCCTTCCAGCCTGCGGGCATGATGTTCTGCTCGATGAGGCGCTTCTTGAGCGCTTTGATGTCGTTCGGATTCGTCGTCTCGGCCATGATGCCGGTGAATTTGTCCCCCAGGCCAAAGATGCTCTGAGCCGTGGTGAGCGTGGTGTAGGCGAAGTGCCCAGCGGTCTCGGCGCGGGTGTAGCCGAGGAGCTTCGCTTCGATGGGCTTCAGTTTGATGAGCTTGAAGGCCTCGTGGCGCTTCTTTTCATCGGAAATGTCCGACGCCACGCGAAAACGATTCACGGCACTGGTGACATTCGAGGAGGCAAAAACGGACAGCGGATCGCCCGGACGTGCATCGATCTCTGCGGCGGTGTAATCGCTCGTGACGATGCCGCCATCGGAAAGGTCCATCGTGCCATCGAGGCGGTGCTTCGATACTTTGGCCATGTAGGAAGCTGCGGAATCCGCCGGGAGGCCAAAGAGTACGGTGGCGGATTGATTGCCCTCATGCTCGATGAAGAAAACACCGCCCGCATAGCTCATCGCGGATTGGATGCCGGCCTGCGGGCGCAGCTTGGCGAGTGTCGCTTCGATGATGGAAGGTTCGGCGGGCTTGCCATCAGCCGGTTTGAGAATGAGATGCGGCTGGTAGCCGATAAGCGCCTGGCGGAACTCGCCCTCAAAACCCTGCATGACCGCATTCACCACGATCATCATGAGCACGCCCACGGCGACGCCAAGCACGGAAATCACCGTGATGACGGAGACAAAGGATCGCTTCGCACGAAGATAACGGCGGGCGAGAAAGGAGACGGCGCTGACGGACATGAGAGCGCCGAATGAGGCGCGAGGCAGGCCTCGGCGCAAAAGGATTCTCACGCCCTCTTTCGAGAACTAAACAGCCCGTATCGCGGGCTGAAGATGTAGGCGAGCATGAAAAGGCCGCCGAGCACGACGATGATGGTGGCGCTGACGCTCCAGCCGAGTGGATACGACAAGAAAAAGGCCGCCACGGAGCCGAGGCCGCCAATGATGCCGCCGCCCCAGAAGAGCGTGCGAGCATTGTTGGTGAGCAAATATACCGTCGCGGCAGGAGCGACCATCAAACCGACGCTCAAAATGCAGCCGACAGCTTGCAGCGAGGAGATAAGCACGAGGATGGTGATGCCAAACAAGGCATAGCTGAGCAGTCGCACCGGCACGCCAAGGCTCGCGGCGATATTTGGCTCGAACATGTAAATGAGCAGCGGCCTTTGCAGCGCGATCAACGCCAGCACCGCGACGGCGCTGATGCCAAAGGCGATCCATAAATCACTGTCCGCCATGCCGACGATGCTGCCGAAGAGCCATTCATCGAGCTGCTGACGGATGTCGAGCTTCGTGAGGATGAGCAGACCACCCGCGAAGGCCGTGGTGTAGAGAATGCCCATCGCGGTATCCTGATCGAGCCGGGAGGTGCGAGAGAGAAAGAGCGAGCCAAGGCCGACGATCAGAGCCGCAAAAACGGCACCAGCCAGTGCGCTCCACTGCGTCAAACCGGCTACCAGCACCGCCAGCGCGATGCCCGGCAACAACGCATGCGAGAGTGTCCCGATCTTCAACGCGGATTTTTGCAGCACCACAAAGGCGCTCACGAATCCATTCGCGAAGCCAATCATCAAACACGCCAGCAACGCCCGCTGAGCGATGGGCTCGGCGAGGCAGTCTGAAAGCGTGGTAGCAAGAGTCATGGAACTTTAGGAGATAGCGGTGCGGGAAATGACGAATGGCGAATTCAGAATGACGAATGAATGACGAAGCACGAAGGCCGAAGAGGAGTTCGCGAGCATTCATCATTTGGGGTTGGTGCTTCGTTCGTCATTCGGCATTCTGAATTCGTCATTTTTCGCCGTAGGCCTTCGCGATGTTCTCGGCGTTAAACGCTTCCTTCATCGTCCCGAAGGCGATTTGCGTTCTTTTGATCAAAAGGAGCTCGTCGAAAATGGCGGGTGCGGTTTGGAGATCGTGGTGGCTGGCGATGAGGAGGCGGCCTTCGTGGGTGAGTTCGCGGAAGAGTTTGGAGAGGCTGTCCTGGGCGGGTTTGTCGAGGCCGGTGAAGGGTTCATCGAGCAGGAGGACATGGGCTTCCTGCGCCAGGGCACGGGCGATGAAGGTGCGCTGCTGCTGGCCGCCGCTGAGAGCGCTGATTTGCCGGTCCTGGAGGTCGAGCAGGTTCATCGCGGTGAGCGCACGCTCGACGATTTCGGCATCGTGGCGGGAAAACGAGCGCCACCAGCCAAGATTTGGATAGCGGCCCATCTCGACGAGTCCGCGAACGGTGATGGGGAAGTTCCAGTCGATGTCGCCACGCTGCGGCAGGTAGGCGATCTCATGGCTGCTGCGGGTGAGCGGCTTGCCACGCCAGAGGATGCTGCCGCTGTCCGCCCGGATGAGGCCAGCGAGGGACTTTAGTAAGGTGCTCTTCCCTGCCCCATTCGGGCCGATGAGGGCGATGCTGCGACCGCATTCGGTGGAGAAACCAATGCCATCAAGGGCCAGCACCTCGCGGTAGGTGACGCGAAGATTCGAGACTTCCAGCTTGTGATGATGCGTGGAGGCATCGCCACCACCGCCCCAGCAGACGTGACCGTCCGCATGTGTGTGCCCGCAGGTGCTGTGGTCATGGTCGTGCGTGGTTACCATTGGAAGTGATAGACCTCGTTGAGACTACCGGCGGTGGACCAGTTGGTTTCTCGTTTCGTATCCTGACCATCGGGTTCGATCTCAATGGTCAGCGCCTGATCGGGGGCACCGTAAGCCCAATCGGCGGTGACGAGCAGATCGAGGCTCAATGGGAGCGTGGCTTCGAATTCGACCGCGTTGTCCATCCAGTCGCCTTTTTCGAGCAACTCACGCTCGCCGAGCTCCACGCTGAGCTTCTCCGGTTTGTGGACGAAACGCACGCGAACGAGCGATTTCGCTTCCTTGGGCTTCGCGGTGGCTTTCGCGGTCTTCGGCGGCTCCACAGGGGCGTTGCCAGTCAAATAGGCCAGCGGAATCGCCAGCACGACGAAGGTGATGACGAGCAAAAAGAGCTGGATGGGCGGCGAACCTCGCATGGCGGCTTATTGCTTCGTGCCGAGCGCCGCCACGATGGCGCGGACGTTGTGGGCGATCATCGTTTCAAAGGTGTGCGCATGCTTCGCAGTGCCATCGGCCACGAGCGGATCGCCCATTTTCACGCCGGTGCTGCGCACGATCTCCGCCAGCACCTTCGGATTGGCCTGATCTTCGGGAAAGGCGGCCTTGATGCCATGCTCGCGAATGGTGGCGATGGATTCGGTGACGTGTTTCAGGCTTGAATCATCGCTGCGGGACACACCGAGGATCGAAATCGGCTCGAAGCCATACTCCTTGCAGAAATAACCGAAGGCGTTGTGCGCCGTGACGAGCTTACGATCCGCCCGGTCGATCTTGGCGATCTCGATCTTCGCCCAGGTTTTGAGCTCACCGAAGCGCTTCGAGGCCGTTTTGGCATTCGCGGCGTAAGCAGCTTCGTTGGCGGGATCGGCCTCGGCAAAGACATCAGCCACGATGCGGGCCGCCCGCTGCATGTTCTCGGCGCTGTGCCACCAGTGCGGGTCAAACTCGCCATGATGATGATCGTGCCCATCGCCATGATCGTGATCGCAGGCGTAGGGGATGGAGGGCACTTTTTCGCCCACCTCGATGAGCTTCACACCCGCGCCGAGGCTGTCGCGCAGCTTGTCGAGGTAGGTTTCCAGGCCCTTGCCGGAGGCGAGGATCAATTTCGAGCCGCGCATGGCCGCGATGTCCTTCGTGGCAGGCTCGAAGTGATGGATGTCACCACCCGGCTTGAGGATTTCGACGACTTCCACGTTTGCGCCCCCCACCTGACGTGCCAAATCAGCCACGATGGGATGCAGCGAGGCCACCTTCATGGCCGCGAGAGCTGGCGAGGCAAGGCAGAGAAGGGCGAGGATGGTTTTCATGCAAGTAAGTAGCACTTACTAACTGCCTGCACAACGCCGTTCTTGCCATTCACCTCGCTTGCTTGATCGACTGAGACACTGGCACGGCGGCAGCTCACGAAATTCTGGACAGCTCCCCTGCCCTGTCGCATGGATGCGCCGCTGTTTCGTAATATCGACAAACCCCGACCTTTCCGCATGTTTTCCAAGGTGATTCGCCTGTTCATCCCCGCCATCGCTCTGACCCTGGCCGCCTGCTCCTCAGGCGGGGGCGGTCATCGTGGGCAGACGCAGTATTTGGAGGCTTTCGCGCCGCAGAGCGTGCCACATTCCTCTCTCTACGATGCGGATCAGGTGACTTACTGGGATGGCGACGGCATGTCCGGTGCCCCGAGCATCACAATCGACCTCGGTGACCAGAAGGCTTACTTTTACAAAGGCGGCCAGCTCGCCGGGGTGAGTGCTCTTTCCACGGGCGATGAGAAGCACCCCACGAAGACGGGAAACTTCAAAATCATCCAGAAGGACCAGTGGCATAAATCCAACCTGTATGGCGACTTCGTGGATGGGGCGGGAAATGTCGTGGTGGCAAACATCGATGTCACGAAGGACAAGCCGCCTGCGGGCACCCGTTTTGAAGGTTCCAAGATGCATCACTTCATGCGCTTCACGGGCGGTATCGGCATGCATGAGGGCTTCCTGCCCGGCTATCCGGCCTCTCATGGCTGCGTGCGTATGCCCGGCCACATGGCTGCCACTTTCTACAACAACGTCAGCATGGGCACGCCGGTCACGGTGAAGCCCTGACGCAGTCAAACTCCCCGTTGTCATGACCGACCTCCCACTCGAAATCGGCCCCACGGAAGTGAGCTATCTCATGGGTAAGCCCGGTGATCGCAGCTTTCGCCTGATCGACTGCCGCGAGCAGGATGAATGGCACGTCTGCCGCCTGCCTGGTGCTGTGCTGGTGCCGATGTCCCGCATCGACGAGCTCGCTCCTCTCGCCTTCACGAACCAACAGGAGCATCTCATCGTGTATTGCCATCATGGCATGCGTAGCCAGCGAGTAGCCCAGTGGCTGCGCTCAAACGGTTTTCCAAATACGCAAAGCATGCGCGGCGGTATCGATGCGTGGTCCGATCTCGTCGATCCTGATATGCCGAGGTATTGAAGCCGGGCGAATTGGCGGAATGAAGTGTCGTATGATTTCGCGAGCGTCTGCGTTGTTGCAGCAGCCATGAAAAAATGCGTCACCCATCTCCTCACGCTCTGCTTTGCCTCCAGCGTGCTGCTGGCTCAGGAGGTCAAACCCAAGGCAGAGACCCCATTCGTCATCCCGCCGGATGCGAATGGGAATAAGACCATCATCGCCCGTGCGGAGCCACCACGGCCTCTGAAGGTGATCGTTTACAGCGGCCCTGGCGCACCTCAAAAGGGCGTAGACCATGTGGTGAGCGTGCTGAAACCCTTTCCCGAGGTCAGCGTGACAGTGGCGGAACCGGCGAGCTTTGCTACCCTGACGAATGCGACATGTGATGTGGTCATTTTCCCCGGCGGCAGCGGCTCCGGGCAATCGAAAGGGCTTGGTGAGCCCGGTTTGAAGAGCGTGCGTGAATTCGTCAAAAATGGCGGCGGCTATGTGGGCATCTGCGCGGGGGCTTATCTGGCCTGCTCGAACTTTTCCTGGGGCCTTGGCATTTTGAACGCAGGCACAGTGTCGTCGAAGTGGCGTCGCGGTCAGGCAATGCTCGATCTTGAATGCACGAGTGAGGCTGCCCCCTTGCTTGGCGAGGTGAAGGGGCTCTTTAAAGTGCGCTACAACAACGGCCCCATCCTCAAACCATGGACCCGCACGGACATCCCGGCCTACACCACGCTCAGCTACTTCCGCACGGAGACGGCGAAATATGGCTCGCCTGAGGGTGTGCAGGTGAATTCACCCGCGCAGGCCATTGCGCCGTTTGGCAAAGGCCGCGTGTTTGTGTCCAGCCCGCATCCCGAGAACACGCCGGGGCTCGAGTTCATGATCCCACGCGGCATTTTCTGGGCCGCTGGTTACAAAACGGAGACCAAGCTGCCATGATCGCTCGTTTTCTCTTCATCGTCCTCTCGCTGACTGGATCGCTGCTAGCGCAGGATGGTTACAAATCCCCCTACAGCGTGAAATTCTCCTTCGATGAGGAGGAGCTCATCGGCGACCTGCTCCAAGGACCGCGCTCGGATTGGAAAGACTATGCCACGGTGCCCTACAGTCAGTGGCAGGATCCCTCGAACCAGCGTCGCTGGGGCTACTGGGGGCCTTCGATCAAGCATCTGAGTCCACCGGCCGGTCTTGCGAAGAAATCGCCGCAGTGGTCTCGCGAACGCGTGATCGCCACGGCGATGCGCTACCTTGGATTTAGTTACCAGCATCATCATGTGCCCGAATGGGAGCCACCGGCCGACTGGCCTCAAGATCCCGATCAAAAGACACCGGTGGGCAAAGGCGTGGATTGCAGCAACTTCACCGGCTTCGTCTATAACCTCGCGCTCGGCATTCTGCCCTCCACAGGCATCAGGCAGCAGTCCGAGATGACCGAGGCGGCTGGCCCGGGCGCGGGCCGCAGCGTGCCCGTAAAACGCATCGAACTGCCAAAGAGCTATGAGGACTTCCCGAAGGAACTGCAAACCGGCGATCTACTCTTCGTGAAGAGCAACAAGGGCAACGTTTCCCATGTTGTGCTCTGGGTGGGCAAGATCGGCGTATCGCCCGATGGCATGCCGCTGATTCTCGACAGCACTGGCTCGGGCGCGAAGGACGCCAACGGCGTCACGATTCCCGATGGCGTGCATCTCCGCGCCTTCAAACGCAGCGTATGGTATTTCACGCAGGCCAGCCATGCTCTGCGCATCATCCCGGAGGATAAATAGCAACGCCGTGGCCGCTCAGCGCGACTCGGTAGAGCTTTTAAACTCGCCCGCCATCTCGATGAGGGCGTCCATCATCTTTATGGAGGCTTGTGGCTCAAGATTGTTCGTGCCGGGCCAGGTCTCGTAGCCACCGAGGTCAAAGTGACGCGGGGTTGGCATGTAGCCATAGTAGCCGTGAGCCAGTTCGACCATGAAGGACTTGGCGAAGGGGGTGCGCTTGCGGAACTCGACACCGGTCTCGGCAAAGGTCTCGCAGGGGGAGGTGCCGATGCATACCTCGCCGATGCGGAGGATTTGCACCGGGAAACCGGTCTGCGGGCTGGCTTGGGCGAGGCGCTGGACGCGGCCGGCATAGGCGAGCGGGATATCGGCCTTTCCGCCCTGGATGCGGGGAGCTTTCGCCTCGGTTTCTTTGGCCCAGGCGATGAGTTCATCGGGGATGGTGCGCCACTTCACATCGAGTTCGCGATACTTCGCGGCCAGTGACGCTTCGTTTTGCCAGCTCAGCTTGGCCAAAGCGGCATTCACCTTGGCGGCCACGTCTTCGGCCACATAGCGCATTTGCTCATAGGGTGCTTTGCGTGGCTGCGGAGAGCGGAAGTTGATGTTGTTGGCATCGCCGCTGGTGCCATTCGCCATGATGCCGACGAAGGGTGGATACTCGCCACCGTCTTTCTGGAGTCGTTTCAAAGCCTCGCAGTAGTAGCCGTAGTAGTCGGCGGAGATGTCCGCGCCGTTGACGCCACCGACGTAGTGCAGCGAGTAGGCGGAGTAGATCGAGATAAGCCTGCCGCCGGGTTCACGCACGGCGATGAAGGACACCGTGGGGTCCGGCTCGCCCGCTGGCTCGACGAGTGCGGGATTCCCGGCTCCAGGGTTCATCTTCACTTTGTCGATCTTGCCGAAGGGATTCGGCGGCATGCTGCCTTCCTTCAAAAACCACCGGCGAATGTGGACATGCTCCGGCACATCTACGGTGCCAAAAGCGATCTCCGCAGGCCGCAGCGCATTCTGCGCCCGACGAACGCCATCCGCGATGCGGCGGGCGACGAACTTTTGGTAGTCCGTCAGCTCCAAATCGGAGAAGTAGCCACGCACAGGGCCGCCAAGCGCATTCACCGCCGAGTGCGTGTGCGTGCCGCTGATGAGCACGTTCGCCGCCGGAATGCCGGTTTCCTTTTCGATGAGCTCACGAGCCTTCAGCGAGACGCTTCGATGAAGACCGAGCAAATCACACACAACGAGAGCGAGCTTCGTTTTCCCATCATCGAGCACGAGGCAGCGGGCGTGCAGTTCATCGTGAATGTTGGTGCAGGGATAAGGTGCAAAACCTCCCACGACCTCGCCCCCGAGTTCCGGCGTGATATTGCTCGTCGCGGCTCCCGCCTTGAGAGGCGCATCAGCGGCATGAAGGGCAAAGGCGGTGGCGAGCAGAAGGTAAAGCGTGCGCATGAGGGCAATACAGGCTTCGCGGGGCTTTTTTGTCACGGCTTCCAATCCACCGGCAAGCTCAACGACCACACCTCGCTCGAAAGCGGCCTCGCGTGGCCGCCGAGAACCCAGAGCTTGTCTTGAAAAACGAGCACGGAATGCTCGTGGCGGGCCTTCCATGAGGTTTTCGTTTCCAGGCGCTGCCACTCGCGACCATCGCCGCTGTGCCAGACATCGCCGAAGTTGTCTTTTTCCTTCGACCATCCGCCGATCACCCACATCCGTCCGCGATACACGGCAGCGCTGAACCACAGTCTCGGTGCCCATGCGGCATGCTCCGTCTCGCAGGTCCAGCTCACGCCATCGGTGGAGGACCACACATCGTTTCGGGCTTCGTAGGCGGGCACATAGTTGCCGCCGCCGAGGACGTAGATTTTGTCGTTCAGCGCCACGGCCTGATTGTAAGCCCTCGGCGACCACGCGGCCTTCGCGGTGGCCTGCGTCCAGGTTTTGCCATCGGCGGAGGACCACACGTCATTCTTCGTGCTGGTGGCATCGCCAAAGTAGTAGTTCTCCGAACCGCCGAGCATCCACAGGCGTCCGTGATGCTCGACGAGCCCTGCCGCGAGCCTCGGTGACCATCCTGCGGCAGGTGTCACCTGATTCCATGAGATGCCATCGGGCGATGACCACACCTCGTTACTCGCGGAGTGACCGGGCAGGCGGCCATTGAACCATCCACCCATCACCCAGGCTTGGTTTTGAAAAGAGATGCTCATGGCGAGATCGCTGTGCTTCCAGGGGGCTTGCGGCGCGGCGAGCTTCCACGTTTTGCCATTGGCGGAGGACCACACATCGCGTGGTGGAGCCTCGAAGGATTGAAACCAGCCGCCGCCGATCCAGAGCTGATCCTTCAAAACGAACTCCACCTGGGAATCGCGTGCCTGCCACGGAGCGTTGCCTTCCAGCACCCAATCGGCGGCAGGCAGTGAAGAGGTGAGGAGGAGGCAAAACAAGAGCTTCATGGTCATCTCATACGATGCGGATGGAGGATTCCCGCTTTTGCGGCATGAATTGAAAGCTCGCCATCGTGACCGACGATTCGCGAGCGCACTTTTGACCATGAAAACACGCCGCCACTTCCTCGCCGGGCTCACCACCGCTGCCGCCGCCACCTGGACCCAATCCATTCATGCGGCTCCTGATCCGAAAAAGGACGTCGTCATCGGCCACGGCACGCATCGCTACAAGGTGAACAAAGAATGGGTGCCCGCCGGTCAGGGGCGCCATCATCCCATCCTGAACTGCCACGAGATGGTGCAGGTCAAAGACGGTCGCCTCTTCATGGTGGGCGATCATTCGCACAATCAGATGCTCGTCTTCAAACCGGACGGCACCATCCTCGAATCCTGGGGTGGCATGTGGCCCGGCGGGCACGGCCTGAGCCTCTCGAATGAGAATGGCGAGGAGTTCCTCTTCGTCACCGACAGCGGCCTGTGGAAGAGCGGCAATGGCGGTTACCGACAGACGGGTCGCGTGACGAAGACGGACCTCACGGGCAAGGAAATCTTCTCCATCAGCCACCCGATGAGCGTCGGTGCTTATGAGCCTGACATGGTCTTCAACCCCACCGAAACGGCGGTGGCGCCGAATGGCGACATCTACGTCGTTGATGGCTACGGCTCGCAGTTCGTGCTGCGCTACGATGCACGCGGAAAATTCATCCAGCGCTTCGGCGGCAAGGACGGCGTGCCCGCCGAAGAAAAGCTCAACAACGCCCACGGCATTGCGATTGATACCCGCCAGGGCGCGGACAAGGCCACCGTCGTCGTCACCTCGCGTGTGGATAACTGCTTCCGCCGTTTCACGCTGGATGGGAAGTATGTTGAAACGCTTCCCGTGCCCGGCGCGATGGTCTGCCGCCCCGTCATCGCAGGTCAGGAGCTTTATGCCGGTGTCTGCTGGAGCAAGACACCGGAGATCAACAAGCTGCCGCAGAACCCCAGCGGCTTCACCGTCGTGCTCAATGCCGAAAACAAAGTCGTCAGCGCTCCCGGCGGCACCGAGCCGGTCTATGAAGATGGCAAACTCAAGCCGCTCCAGCAAGCCGAGCGGATTTTTGACCACGGTCACGACGTCTGCGTGCTCGAAAACGGCGATCTCATCGTGTGCCAATGGAATGCTTTTCAGACTTTCCCAATAAAGCTGGAGCGTGTTTCGTGATAGCACCCGATGCGCCTTCTCTTTTCCCTCCTCCTCACCGCTCTGAGCCTCCACGCCGCCGAGGTCACGCACTACTACGACGAGCCGGGGCGGCGTTTTTTGATGCTGACAACGAATGGCAATCGGGTGGAGCTGCGGGTCAGGTTTGCCTTCGATCCAGGGTCGATGGGCGTGTGGGATGGGAACGGCGAGAAACGCGATGGCGGACTCGTCTTTGCCGCCACGGTGCCGGAAGAGGGCATGGATCGCGGGCCGTATTTCGCGGCGAAGCTGAGTGACACGAAGGTGGTCATCGACTTCCGCACTGAAAAGCCGGATCAGCCTGATCCGGGCATCCGGGGCGAGTTTCGCAAGATCAGCGAAGAGAAGCGCCAGCAGCTCGCGAAGAAGGAATTCAAGGCCGCCGAAGAGCGGCTCGATCTCGCCTGGAAAAATGCCAGTCGTGCTGGCGGCCCGGCGGACAAGGCCATCGTGCCGGAGTGGAAGACCTGGTGGCCAAAGCTGCGCGAGATGTGGCTGAAAGTGGCCGCGCAGCCTTCCGATGAGAAGAACGCCGACCACTGGCTGAAGGCCGCCCAGGTAACGATGCTGGCTTATTCCTTCAACGAGCAGCGGGTGGATCCCAAACACTCCGGCGGCTGGGAGGGCGAGTATGACGACGGCTTCGGCGGCCATGTCTCGATCCGCGTGGCAAAGGACGGACGGCTACGAGTGACGATGACTTGCACGCGTGGCAATGAAGTTCAGGGGGCAGACCTGAGCTTTGACGTGCCGGTGGATGCCCTGAAGGAAAAAGGCAGCGAACGCACCGCCTCGGCTTTTGCCCGACTCCCCGACATGGAGATGGCCGAGGCTGCGAAAAGCCTCCGCGTGATGCTGCGGCGCCAAGGCGGCGGACTGTGGGTGGAGGTGATCCGTCAGGGCACGGCCAATACCTCGGGCTGGCTCGATGGCATCTATCGCTGGTATCCCGTGCCGGAGGTTGTGGAGTAACCCGGATCAAGCATACTCGATGAGGGCCTTCACGACTTTTCGCTCGCGGACGGCGGCGAAGCCATCGGCGATCTGATCGAGCTGGAAGCGGTGGGTGATGAAGTCCTTCGAGGTGAGCCGACCTTCACGGATCCACTGGCAGAGCTGGGGCTGGGCTTCGCGTTCGTATGGCCGCGTGGGCCATTGGTGGACGAAGAGGTTGAAATTGAAATCGGCCAGCTTGCGATCGAGGTGCAGCGGGCCGCCCGTGAGGACGCCGTAGATGCAGTGGGAGCCGCCGCGTTTCAGCAGCGGGAGGGCCTGCATGGCGATCTCCGCTTTGCCAACGGCATCAATGACCGCATCGAGTTTTTGACCTCGGGACAGGGAGAGCTGGGCAATGGCGGGGGCTCCGGGGGCAAAGACGGCATCGGCGCCGAAGGCCTTGGCACGGGCTTGCTTCTCGGGATGGCGGTCCACCACGCCGATCCAGCCGAGACCGAAGAGGCGACCTAGCTTGACGAAGCTCTGCCCCACCGGGCCAGCACCGTAAATGAGCACGTCATCGCCGGGCTTCAGATGGAAGTCTCGAAACGCACCCAACACCTCCCGCCAAGTGCAAAGCAGCACGGCCTCTTCGGCGGGAATGTCTGCATCGACGCGGGTTTGAATCTCGAAAACCTCGATCCATCCGTTTTTCTCATCGGCCACGCCATCGGCCACCATGGCAAAGTGATCGTTGGCGAGGGTGAATTCGCCAAAACCGCCCCAACCGCTATCCACGCCCTCTTTTTGGAGATCAAAGACCAGCCCACCGACGACGCGGTCACCAGGGATGAAATTCCTCACCTTGTCGCCGACCTCGACGACGATGCCGACGCTCTCGTGCCCGAGGGCAAAGGGAAAAGCGTCCTCCATGCCGGGGAATTTTCCCGCGAGGAGCTCGCTATCCGTTTGATTGCAGATGCAGGCGACTTCCGTCTTCACCAGAGCCTGATACGGGCCGGGTTTCGGCACAGGCGTATCGAGAAGGGCGATTTCGTAGGGCTGGACGGCGATGACGGATTTCATGAGCGGCGCATCTGAGAGCGAGTTCAGTCGTCCCGCAACCTCCCCGAAGACGTTTTGCGCCTGAATCTGGTATCCCCGGCAGGAATCGAACCTGCATTTAGAGTTTAGGAAACCCTCGTTCTATCCATTGAACTACGGGGACTTGGGATTGGAGTCGTTGCTTTATCGCCGGGCGAGTTTTTGTCCAGCGGAAGGGAGGCCGAATCAAGCGCTCGCCTGGCCAGCTCGCGGCAAACGGAGTATTCTCCACCAACGGGTTTTCGACCCAAACCGCGGTCCGATTCTGGACTTTGGCGAGTTCAGCGAAAGTGTACTTAGTCGCCTTGGACTCATCTCCCGCATTTTGCCCAGGTAATGGGATCACTCCTCATACGTCATCCCAAACACCGTGTCCGTGAGCCAGCCACGGAAGGACTCGTTGTCTTGGAACTGCTTGAAGAGTTGGGCGTCGTCTTTGAAGAGGGCGGTGATGACTCGTTTGAGCGCCTTGTCGTGCTCGATCTTGGCGTTCTGCCGGTCGGAGTTCTTCTTCGCATTCTGATACTTTTCGTCTGCCGCTACCTTCTTCGGTATTTCGTCGGTGATTCGTTTCTCCATCCGCTTTGCGTCAGCGAACAGACCTCCATACATATCGTTGAAGGCCTTCACGATGTTTGAGAGCTTGTCCATTTCCGGCTCGGGCTTGCGTCCGCCTCCTGACATGCTCCACGGGTCGATTTCGGCTTCGGCATCTGGCAGGGCTATCGCCACCATGGCCTTCTTCTCGGCACGGTAGCTGTCCATGTCGATGGCTTCGAGGATGCCTTTGGCAAGATCCTCTTCGATGGGAGCGGGCAGCTTGGGAATCAGGAAGTTGAGGAAGATGGAAAGCTTCTCCCAGTCCTTCACTCCGTAGGGGAGGATCGTCGCAAGGAAGTCATAGGTGCGGGTGAATGCCTTGGCCTTGCCTTTGAAATCCACCTGCCCGTCTTCGTCGAGGTCTGCCACATAGACATCTCGGCAAGTGTCGAGGATCGGGTCGAGCTTGTCGCGATCTGCGCCGCTCAAATAAAGTTCCACCAGTCCATCGACCTGCTCGGGTGAATAGACCTGATACTGGTCCAGCTCACCCTTCAGGGTGTGGAGTTTGTTCGGGTCAGTCTCCTTGCTCAGAACCGTCGTGCGGTAGTAGTCGGAGAAGGCCTTTTCGATGGTTTCAATGTCGTTCTGGAAGTCGAGGACGAAGACATCGTGCTTCTTCGGGTGTGCACGATTCAGGCGGGAGAGTGTCTGCACGGCTTTGATGCCGCTGAGAGCCTTGTCCACATACATCGTGTGCAGCAGCGGCTCGTCGTAACCGGTCTGGAACTTGTCTGCGCAGATGAGGAAGCGATACGGGTCTTCCTGGATTCGGTCAGCTATCTCCCCGCTGGGGAAGCCGTTGAGCTTCGATTCGCTGACCTTCTCGCCCTTGTATTCAGGTTCACCCGAGAAGGCCACGACGGGCTTATACTGGCTTTTGATCTCCGTGAGGTAGGCATTGAAGGCCACGAAGTATTCAATCGCCCGCTGGATGCTGCCGGTCACCACCATCGCCCGCGCTTGGCCGCCGATCTTGTTCTGGCCGATCACCTGTTCGAGGAAGTGGTCCACCATGATCTCCGCCTTGTCGCGGATGGCCTTGCTGTGGCTCTCCACATAGACGCGCAGCTTCTTGCGGGCCTACTTCACGTCATACTCGGGGTCACCTTCCACCGTCTTGGCGAGGCGGTAGTAGCTCGCTACCGGAGTGTAGTGTTTCAGCACGTCGAGGATGAAGCCTTCCTGAATGGCCTGCTTCATCGTGTAGCCGTGGAAGGGACGGTGTTTTACATCGCCGCCTTCGGAATAGGGGACGCCAAACATCTCCAGCGTCTTGTTCTTCGGCGTGGCGGTGAAGGCAAAGTAGCTGGCGTTCTTGGCGAGCTTCTTCTTTTTGATCCGCTCTTCGAGGGCGTCATTGATCTCGTCTTCGCTGTCCGCCACGGCTTGAGCCACCGCAGCGCCCATCCTGCCGCTCTGGCTGGAGTGCGCCTCGTCGATGATGATGGCAAACTTCCCGCCGCGATGCTCATCGCCGATGCTGTCGAGCACGAAGGGGAAAGTCTGCACCGTGGAGATGATCAGCTTCTTGCCGTCGCGGAGATACTTGGTGAGCTGTTCGGTCTTGGAGGTGCCCGCGCCTTCCTTCACCGCACCGATCACGCTGCCCACTTGGGCAAAGCCCTTGATCGTCTCGCGAATTTGTTTGTCGAGGATGCGGCGGTCGGTGATGACGATGATGGAATCAAAGATCGCCTTCCCGTCCTTGGTCAGGCTGATCAGCTGATGCGCCAGCCACGCGATGCTGTTCGACTTCCCGCTGCCCGCGCTGTGCTGGATCAGGTAGCGCTTGCCGGGGCCGTTCTCCATCACGTCGGCCAGGATCATCCGGACCACATCGAGCTGATGGTAGCGCGGGAATATCTGCACCTGCTTCTTCTTGCCGGTCTTCGGGTGAATCTCCTCCACGACCTGTGCGTAGTTCTCCAGGATTTCGGTCAGCCGCTCCGGGGTGAGGATGCGCTTCCACAGGTAATCCGTCTTGAGGCCTTCCTTGTTCGGTGGATTGCCCGCGCCGTCGTTCCAGCCCTGATTGAAGGGCAGGAACCACGAGTCCTTCGCCATGCCCTTCGTGCCTTTGAGAGCCGTGCACATCGCCACCTCATGGTCATCCACGGCGAAGTGAACGATGCAGCGGCCAAACTCAAACAGCGTCTCGCGGGGATCGCGGTCGCGTTTGTATTGCTCGATGGCGTCCTCCACCGTCTGCTTTGTGAGGGAGTTCTTCAGTTCAAAGGTGATGACGGGCAGGCCATTGATGAAGGCGCACAGGTCTAGCGAGCGCTTGTTCTCCCGGCTGAAGTGCAGTTGCCGCGTGATGCTGAAACGATTCTTCGCATGACGCTCCACGGCTTTGGTGTTCTCCGCTGAGGGCTTGCCGTAAAAGAGGTCAAAGTGCAGCGGCCCGTGTTTGATCCCGGTTCGCAGCACGTCAATCGTCCCGCGCCGTGCGATCTCCCCTTGCAACCGCGCCAGAAACTTCTGCCGCGCCATGCCTTCCTTGTCCTTGAAGTTGGCGATGCCCAGCTTCGCCCATTCCTCCGGCTGCGTAGCGATCAGAAAGGCGAAAAGCTGCTCCGTATCCACCGCAAACTCCCGGTCATAGGTGGCGTCACTCCCTGCGATCCAGCCGCTGCCTGTTCCAGACGCTTTGGGAGCGGCGACGATGGCCGCCGAGCCGGATGGCAATCCATCCGTCCCAGTCATGTGGCGCATGATCAGCGTTTCGAGGCCCTTTTCGGTAGTGTCGGCGGGCATGAAGGTCAGATCATGTGGGTTTGGGCAAAATCATCCCGAAGGACATAGCCGCGCGTGCCTGCGACCTTCTTCACAAATCCAGCCTTCTCGATTTTGTTGAACGTGTTGCGAATCTTCCGGTAAAAGGTGTCGAACTGCTTGATGTCGCCTTCCTGGCCACCCCGCTCATACCACAGCGCAAAACTAGCCTGCTTGGCACTGACGGGCTGGACTTTGCAGAAGTGATTGTGTCGGTAAACGATGCCCAGAGCCTCTTTGGCTGTTGCATCCAGCAGATCGAATCCTGCACCAAAGATGCCTCGCAGTTCCTTCACATACTCACGTGTCACCAACACCCGGTCAGCGATGTAAACCGGATATGCTGCTGTGCTCAGAGCGTGCTTGCTGATCAGCCCAGCCTTCTCCAGTCCAAGCAGGGCTAGGAAGTGATTGTTGTCCGGTGTCAGGAGAATCGTATAACCCAGTTTCTCGTTCGCCCACTCGGACTTGATCAGGTAGCAAAGGACGAGTTTCTGCTCCTCGGTGAGGCTTCCCCCTTCGAGCTTGGTTTCGATGTGGCGGTCGAACGAGACAAACAGCCGCTCCATCCGCTCATCCAGCAGTTTTCCAGCACACAGGTGCAGACATACCTCTTCAGTGAAGATGCGGTAGTAGGGCAGGTCGATGCGGTTCTCCAGACATAGGTTCACCAGTGTTGCCATGCCGATGCCGCGCCCTTCCCATTTGCGGTAAACCCGCAGCACGTCCGCCAGCTTGGGGTTGCGGGGCTTTGCTTCCGGCAGGATACGCCGCACCGGGATGGAATCGTTGCCGTCCTCAATGATCAACGTCCGGCGGAAGGCCCCCGGATTGCGGATCGCGATATGCACGCCCGGCTTGATGGCGATGATCACCTGCTTGTTTACCGAGTAGTCGCGGTGCGCCAGCGCGTTGTTCACGGTCTCTCGTAGCAGTTCCTCTGGGTATTGCGGGCGGGCCATGCCGCCGCGCTCCACCGTGATGCCCACTTGGATGTTGCGCAGCAAGTAGCCCAGGCTCGACTCCATGAGCTGCAGCACATTGTCCACGAAGTCCTGCTTATCCTGGGCGATTTGGTGCTCCACATCCACATAGCCATGGACATGACTGCGGAAGCCCAGCCGATCACCAGGATGCTGGCCACAGACCAGTGCGCCCAGCACCGTTACAGTTCCTTCCTTGAGGAAGCACCGCCTTTGCAGAAAAGCTCGTGCGGAGTCCAGGTCCGGCTTCAGCGTCTCGATGGCCTGCGGCTGGTTCAGGTGGAAGATAAACTGGTTCAGCTTGGTCAGGTCTAGGTCCGCCTCCGTCATGTCGGGCACGGGCTGCAATTCCTTGGCGTGGGCTGCCTCTTCCTTGAACTCCTCCTGGGCTTCTACATCGCGGTCTGTGACCTTATGGTCGCCCGTCAGGATACGCTTGTAAGCTGAGCTGTTGAGGAAGACAAACTTCCGGTCCGCTGCCAACTCATCCACATACACGATGGCGATGCGCTCCCCCAGAAGCGTGCGAAGTTCCATCGGGGGAAAGCAGTCGTTGAGGTCCTGCTTCACGCCCTTCCGATCCGTGAACAGACGCGGGAACTCCTTCAGGTTCGGCTCCGCATGATCCTTCCAGCCGCTCAGCACATAACGCCGGGCAGGACCGGTGCCCTCCTCTTTTACGCCCAGCATGAGGATGCCGCCACGCGTGTTGAGAAAGGCGTTTACGCTCTTGTGCCGTTCTTTCCATTCACCCCCGTCCACCGGCACAGGCTTGATCTCCAGCCCCTCCGTCTCCAGCTCCACAAACCGCCCCTGCTGGATCAGGTCAGCCAGTTTGTGCAGGATGTGGTCGATGGGTTTCATGCGTGGCCTTCAGTCTAGGAGAACTTGCGTCATCTTGCATTACTCTTCTTCAATCCCTGCATCCTCGGAACCGATTTCTTCCAGCGCCTCCTCGGCGGCGGGTTCAGGCTCCACCTCCGGCAGCTTGGCGGCGGCTTCTCGCACGTCCAGCTTGCCCGTCAGGTTGAGGCTTTCACTTCCTCATCGTGGGCGGCGATCTGCCCGGCCATCGACTCAGCAAAGCTAGCCGCCTCGTGCTCCCGCACGATTTCATGGGGGACAGGTGTTTTGTGCAGCACGTTCAGAGCTTGCTCAAAGGCACGCTGGCTGGATTCATGATGTGGCTCGCCCACCAGATAGTAGAGGCGGAATTTCTCCTGCGCAGACTGGATGTTCGTCATGCGTCCCAGCCACGAATACGCCTTGTCCTTGATGCTCTGCGGTTGCATCAGGTCAAAGGATACCGTTTCCAGGCAGTGCCATTGATGGTTCTTCCAGGCGTGGGAAAAGGCCACTTCATCATCCGCCACCGCGATGGTCTTCGGGTGCAGGCGTGAGAGCACCTTCTTCTCCTCAAAGCCTTTCTTGAAGGTCCGCCAGACCACCTCGTCACTCCGGCTCTCCACCTTTGTTTTCTCGCTGTAGCACTCCACCATCCGTTGATAGATGGTTTCGAGCGTCGCCGAAAGGTCAGCAGACAGGCCACTGCCCATAGGCGACCATTGAAAGGCGCTGTCATCCGCAGCGATCACCCGGTGAGCCAGCTCCAGGGCGCTCGCGGGCATCTCGCCAAGGTCCATTTCCTCATGGACGCGTGTGGAGATTTCATCGAAGCGAGATTGCAGGTGCTTCACCACCCGGCGGAAGTGATCCCCGTCCATGCCGGGGAACATCTTGGACAGGCGTCCATGCGTCGAGCGCAGGATGGCATCCACAAAACGGGCGCTGGGAGACACCAGCACCACCCCGACGTTGGCAAACTCGCCCGTGCCGATGTCATGCACGTAGCGCAGCACGGTATAGGTGTAGGGTTGCTTGTTCATAGGAGGGATTGGAGTTGCAGCTTCATACGATCAAAGTGGGGGATACAATTCAGCAGATACTCGGCGATTTTGTCTGCGCTCACTGTCTCACCGTTCCACTCCGAGGGAATGGCACTCAGATAGCCCTGAAAACGACCCTCGTCGAGGGCTTCGAGCGCCCCCTGAAAGCGGTCCAGCTCCAGCGCCTCCCCGCGCAGTTCCTGCCGGAAAATGTGCTCGTTCAGGCAGTTCATCCCGCCCGGCTCCCAGGGTGGCTTGGGGATGAAGTCCAGAAAGTGGGAAAAGGCCGACTCATGGTCATACAGCATCAGCTCATCACCCAAAAACACGCAGTTCGGATTAACCGCCCGCCGGTCAGGATTCTGGATCAGCCCGTCGAAGGCAAAAATCTCCATCGCCGCCGGTTTCAGTGTTTTCGGGATAAACCGGTCCTTCGGCCAGATGGCATGGCCTGCCGCCCACCGGCCACTGGCAAAGTTCAGCCCTTCGCTCTTCTCCAAATGTCCCCGCAGGGCCGGGTCCGGCACCGTCTGGGCGAATTCCTTCTCGATCTTCATCCGGTAAGGCGGCGGCACCGGCAGACCGAGGTCGGTGGCCAGCAGCGAGGCCATCGCCTCTGCCACCATGCCACCCGGCATGATCTGTGGGTGCCCCCTGAGTTTCATCACCACCTCCACCTCGTTTCCTTCCGCATCCTCACCGACCAGCAGGCAGGGCTGAGTCCGGCCGGAACCCATGACTTTCAGGAAGCGTGTGGCGGTGAGTTCGGGGATCATGAGATTGAGCGGTTTGAATAAAAGAATCTCAGCCATCAGGCATTCAAGCAGCTTCTTGAAAATGGCTCAGGTCGATGATGGCTCGTTCAGGGTGAAACGACAGCTTCTCGCGGACGGCCTCATTGTGGTATTCCATCAGCCAGCGATACTTGGCGCGGACCTCTGCCCTTGCAGCGCCTTCATAAGCTCTGATCAACGCGTTTTTGTGCTTCACCATCGCATTCATGGTATTTCGGTTCTTGTATAGGCTGAAAAGATGATCTTTTTCTTCTGGGCTGTATTTATCAGAGTTCCACTCCGCATGTTGGCTGCCGCTGAGTACGTGCGTATCCAAGTTCGTGACGAAGTTGAGATAGTCGAGTTGGTAAAACTTCTCTCCAGCCTGCTGATTGGGCGAAACAAAGGAACGCAAGTCATACTGCGACGGCTCGTAGTCGGCCGCATAGTTCTTGTAGCCCTTCTTCTTTCGGAGTTCTTCCACATCCTTGGCAGAGATGATGATGATCGGATAGACGGCCTTCTTACTTTCCAGTTCATACGCCCGAACCAGCGCAGGACTGAGCAATGTGTTGTCTTCAAAATAGAAGGGGCCGATGCTAATCCCCCCTCGGACGAAAATGCCGTCGAGAGCACAGTCGGCTTGAGCAAGTATCAAATCGCCAAGCAAGCTGATCGTAAGGTCATAATCACTCACGCTACCTCTGGCTTTGGCATTATTCAGGCTGGCAGTGATGATCAGTCCATCCGACAAGGCAAAAACACTTCGGCCATAAGCTCCGTGCCCTTCCAGAAGTTGCTCTGGATCATCGCTTGCCGACGGGTCTTCAAAGGCGTCGCGGACCTTCAGTAGCTTCCGATAGGCTTTTTGAAATCCTGCCTCTCCGTCGACCTCTGCCTTCAAAAGTTCATCGCGGAAACCCAGAATGTCGATCCATGCAACCACCCTGGTGTCTGGGGTGATGGATTTCTCCCATAGTTCTTTACGGCGTTGCCTGCGCTGAGCGGCTTTTTCTTCCACCTTTCGTTCAATGTTCTCGAAAAAGTCCCTCGTCAGTTTCATTCACCAGACTCCTCCAGTTCAGTTTCCTCCAGCAGCTCTTCCAGCGCCTCCTCAACGGCGGGTTCGGCTTCCACCTCGGGCAGCTTGGCGGCGGCTTCGCGCACGTCCAGCTTGCCCGTCACCAGGTCGGCGGTCAGGCGCGTCCGGTATTCCTGCATCAGCGCGATTTCTCGCTCCGTGCGGGCGATGGCGACTTCTACTGGCTCGACTTCGACATTTGTAGATTTGAGAATTTGGTCTTGTTCATCGCGTGGAGGCAGAGGAATGAGCAATGTTCGAATCTTGTCCAAATGCAGGTTCGTGACGGACGTAGTCTTCGTGATCTCTGACAGTTGGTGCTCCAACAGCCCGCCAGCAAAAGCGAATGCGATAAAGTGTGCGCTGACTAGCCTCTCAATGGGTTTAATCAGGCAGAGGCTCACAAATATGCTGCACGGAAAATCCCAATCAACGACCTTGGTGACTCCGATTGTCCCATTCTTTGAGAGTAAAAGATCTCCTTTCTCAGGATTACATCGCTTGTTCAGTTCGATGTGTTCTTGTGGCGGAATGCGTCGAAGCCTCGATTCATCGATCTGCTTTCCGTGAATGTCGGTGACGCGTAAAAATGCCACGCCTGCATCCTGGTATGTTGGCGTGAAGTGAGTTCCATCAATGATCTGACGGGTTAAGTGCCGTAGCTTTCGGACCTCCCAATGCTTCGGGATGTCGCCGAGCCAGGGGATGCCGGAGGGCTTGAGGGGGACGTCGGGGTGGAGACCGCGGGTGACGGCGCGGTGGATGATGGCCTGCTTCTGCTCGTTCAGCAGCCCAATCAGCTTCCGCTTCGCGCGGATGAAGCCGTCGATCTTCCGGTTCGCGTGGTCCAGAAACCGCACGATGGCCGCTTGTTCGTCGGGCGGCGGGAGCAGCGACCGCATTTGCTTGAACTGGCCCCAGTAGAGCCGGTTTCTGTCCTTCACAATTCCACGGGAAGCGGCGTCGATCTCTCCCATGTAGAGACCGTTGCGGAACAAAGCGGTGTAGTAGCGTGCTTGTGTTCCTTTAAATGGTCGAGCCACGACGTAGGCCGGACTGACAAGCCCATCGACCGGAGCCACGCCTACTGCTCCCTGCCACATGCGCATCATGTTGTAGGCGACATCGCCAGCCGCCGCCCGCTTGTATTTGGCCGCATCGGACATCACCTGCTTCCGTTTCGATGCGCCAAAGTCACGCACTCGCACCCCAGTCCGCATGGACACTTCAAGGAGAGGCAGATATGGGTGCCGGGTGTCGTTGCGTTGTTGGAATAGATTGCCATTCCGAGAGGTCTGCCAGTGAGAAGGAATGGCCTGTAGCCACGGTAGCCCCGACTCCTTGTATTCCGCATACGGCTTGAGTCCCTCGATCATGCCGTGGCTCCTTTCGTGATTTCGTGTGCGGGCAGCAAGGACCATCGACGACCCGATTTGTGACGCGCTGCGTCACGAATCGAAATTAGACGCAGTGAGTCTAAATTTCGGTGCATCATGGCTTTTTCCTCCCTCGTGCGGCTTTTGACGGTTTTGGCTCCGGGGCCTCATCCTCCGGCGGGGCGCAGAGCTGGTAGAACTCATGGAGCTTGGCCTTCAGCAGTTCCTTGTCGGGCAGCATGGTTTCATACTCGGCGATCATGGCGGGGGAGAGGGAGCGGCTGAGGCAATATTCGACGACTTCGGTGTCTTTCGTCGCGCAGAGCAGGAGGCCGACGGTGGGGTTCTCGTGAGGCTTGCGGTAATCGCGGTCGAGGGCTTCGAGGTAGAAATTCATCTTGCCGAGGTCTTCGGGGCGAAACTCTCGGATCTTTAGCTCGATAGCGACAAGGCAGTTCATGCCCCGATGGAAGAAGAGCAGGTCCAACGCGAAGTCTTGTCCACCGACTTGAATCGGATATTGCGAGCCGAGGAAGGCAAAATCCCGGCCCAGTTCGGTGATGAAGCGGCCGAGATTGCGCAGCAACGCTCCTTCCAAATCGGACTCGGAGTGCTCGGCGGGGAGGCCGAGGAATTCGAGGGTGTAGATGTCTTTGAAGATGCTGCCGACATCAGGATGCAATTGTCGCAGCGCTGCCGCGACTTTTGGCGGGTTCATGACGGCCCGCTCGAAAAGCGCTATGCGAATCTGCCTTTCTAGTTCGCGTTTGGTCCATTTTTCCCGGATCGCCATGCGGACGTAGAACTCCCGTTCTTCCTCCCGTCGGGACTGGCTGAGAATGATCAAATTGTGAGTCCACGGCAATTGTGTCACCAGTGGTGACACAATTTCGTTCGCTTGGTAGGCCTCGTAGAACTGGCGCATTCTGAAGAGATTACGCCTCGTGAATCCCGTCAGCCCCGGCTGGGTGCGGGCGAGAAATCTGGCCAACTCTGCCACCACACCATCGCCCCACTCGGCGGACTTCAGCTTGCGACTGATGTATTCAACCGCCTGATCCGCCCTCTGTTTGGCGGCTTGGATGAGATGGAGCACGTCCGTGAAAGCCGCGTCCGCGGGCACGCCGGGCAATAGTCTCACCACTGGTGAGACTATTTGTGTCACCGCTGGTGACACTATTTTGGTCTGCTTCTTTTTCATGCGCTCACTCCTTTCGTGATTTCGTGGAGCAGCCCTTCGGTCTCCTGCTCCAATGCGAGGATGTCGGCGCTGATCTGGGCGAGGGTGCGGAGCTGGGGTGGCTGGTAGAAGTGGCGGGTGAAGCTGACTTCGTAGCCGATCTTGGTGTCGGCCTCGACGAGCCAGGCGTCGGGCGTGTAGGGCAGGACTTCGCGGCGGATGAAGGCTTCGATCCCGCCGTCCTCCAGCAGCGGGATTTGCTCGTAGTCGCGAAGTTCGCTGTCGGGCTCGTATTCAACGACGCAGGTTTTGCCATCCACCTTTGTCTCGTAGAGGCCGTGCAGCGGGTCGGCTTGAATGGAAGTGGCCCTGCCACCTTTGCCGGGCTTGTGGACCTTTTTGAGGACGGGCGGGGCGTCCTCGACGCGCCAACTGACGGCGGCGATGATGGTTTTGAGGTCGGAGGCGCTGGGTTTGAGGTCGAGCTTCTTGAGCGTGGCTTCGACCTTTTCCAGGAAGAAGTTGTGGTCGGAGAAGAGGTCTTCGCCGAGGGCTTTCCGGAGCTGGTGGGCGGTATCAAGCAGCATGGCATCCCGCCGCCAGGTGGCCTCGCTGAGGAGCTTCTTCTTCTTTTTGTCGGAGAGGCTCTTCTTCGGGGTATCGGCCTCGCCTTCCTCGTCCTCCTCGCCTTCGCTGTCGGTCTTGCCCCAGTCGTTGACGAGCTTTTCCAACGGGGTGCGGACGGAGGCGGGATCGGTGAAGAGGGCCTCGCCCAGCTCGGCATACAGGGCGGCGCGGATGTCCTCATTGCCGCTGGCGTAGCGCAGGGGCTCGATGCGGGCGCGGGTGAGCTGGCTGTGGAGGCGGAGCGGGCGCTCGACCTTCACTTTCCAGTAACCGAAGGCGGCATTGGGGAAGATTTTTGACTGCGGTGTCTCCTCGAACTTCAGGAAGGCATCGCAGATGCGCTGGATGTCCTCAGGGGCGAGTTCGCAGTTCTTTTTGCCCATGTTCTTCCGCAGCGGGCGGAACCAGGTGGTGGCGTCAATGAGTTGGACGTGGCCCTTGCGGTGCTCCGCCTTCCGGTTGGTGAGCACCCAGACGTAGGTGGCGATACCGGTGTTATAAAACATGTTCAGCGGCAGGGCGACGATGGCCTCCAGCCAGTCGTTTTCGATGACCCAGCGGCGGATGTTGCTCTCGCCCTGCCCGGCATCGCCGGTGAAGAGGGAGGAGCCGTTGTGAATCTCCGCGATGCGGCTGCCGAGTGGCGTGTCATGCTTCATCTTGCTGAGCATGTTGGCCAGGAAGAGCATCTGCCCATCGCTGCTGCGGGTGATGAGGGAGAACTCGGGATCGCCGTCGTGCTCGATGACGAAGCGCGGGTCTTTGACATCCTTTTTGCCGCCCTCGCCGCTCATGCGCTCCAGATCGCTCTTCCAGCTTTTGCCGTAGGGCGGATTGGCCAGCATGAAGTCGAAGCTGCGGGAGCGGAAGGCATCGTTCGACAAGGTGGAGAAGGCCGGGCCGCCGACGATGTTGTCCGCTGCGTCGCCATCGCCTTTGAGCAGGAGGTCCGCTTTGCAGATGGCGTAGGTCTCGGCATTGATCTCCTGCCCGTAAAGGTGGGTGGCGACCTGCTTGCCATGCGCAGTGGCGATCTGCTGGAGCGTCTCCTCCGCGACGGTCAACATGCCGCCGGTGCCGCAGGCGCAGTCGTAGAGCAGGTAGGTGCCGGACTCTATCTTGTCCGCCACAGGCAGGAACATGAGGCTGGCCATGAGCTTCACGGCATCACGCGGCGTCCAGTGCTGCCCGGCTTCCTCGTTGTTGTCCTCATTGAACATGCGCACGAGGTCCTCGAAGACGGTGCCCATGCTGTGATTGTCCAAACCGGGCAGCTCGCCCACGGGATGCGGGCTAAGGTTGATGTCCTTGCTGAGGAACTTTTCGATGAGCTGGCCGAGGCCGTCGGACTCCACCAGCTTGCCGATCTGGTTCCGAAACTCGAAGTTCTTGATGATGTCCTGCACGTTCGGCGAGAAGCCGTCGAGGTAGGCGATGAAGTCATCCTTGAGCGTCTGCTGCGTCTTGCGGGACTTCAGGTCACGCAGGAGGAAGGGCGAGGTGTTGTAGAAAGCTTGACCGGAGGCTGCACGAAGGGCGTCGTCCTGATTCGTGACCTTTTCCTTGTCCAAAGCGGCCTTCATTTCCAGCACCGCTTCTTTGGTCGGCTCCAGCACGGCATCGAGGCGGCGCAGGACGGTCATCGGCAGGATGACATCGCGGTATTTGCCCCGGACAAAGACATCGCGCAGGCAGTCGTCGGCGATGTTCCAGATGAAGTTGGTGATCCAGTTGAGGTGGGCTTGGTCCATGAAAAGAGTGAGAAAGGAGAATCTCCATCGGGATTTCCCTATGAAGAGGCCGCATTAGAGAGGGCATGGCACCAAGGGCAAGAAATGCCGCTCAAATCCCCCCCGGAATCTGGCGGCTGGCACCAACCTCCCATGTCGGAATCCATACACGGGATACGGAAGAACTATTTGCCAAGTCACCCGCCGCTGCGGCAGTCTCTCGGCTCATGAATCCGCGCATCCTGCTCGTCCTCGTTTCTTGCCTCCTGAGCGTCCTGACCGGTCTGGCCCTCTCTCGCCGTGGGGCGGAGGCTCCGGCCGTCCGCACGCGGCCGCTGATCGGGCTTTCGATGGATACTTTGAAGGAGGAACGCTGGCAGAAGGACCGTGACCTTTTCGTGGCGGCAGCCGGAAAGCTGGGGGCGGATGTGGAGGTGCTGTCGGCCAACAGCAGCGACACGAGGCAGCTCGCGGATGTGGAGGCTCTCATCACCCGAAAGGTGGATGCGCTGGTCATCATCCCGAAGGATGCGGCGGCGATGGCCAAAGCGGTCAACCTAGCTCACCAAGCCGGCATTCCTGTGCTAGCTTACGATCGCCTCATCACGGGCTGCGATCTCGATCTCTACATCACCTTTGATAATGTGAAGGTGGGGGAGCTTCAGGCGAAATTCCTGGCTGACCGCCTGCCTGCCACTGGCAAAGTGCGGCTCCTGCGCATCTACGGCGCCAAGACGGACAACAACGCGAAGCTCTTCAAACAAGGCCAGGATAACATCCTCCAGCCGCTCATCGCCGCCGGGAAGGTCGAGGTACTCCACGAGGACTGGGCGGACGATTGGAAGCCTGAAAACGCCAAGAAAATCATCAACGCCGCCATCACCAAGCACGGTCCGGGCTTTGACGCCATCCTTGCCAGCAATGATGGCACCGCCGGGGGAGCTATCCAGGCTCTCACGGAGGAAGGGATCGCCGGAAAAGTACTCGTCACCGGCCAGGACGCCGATTTGGCCGCCTGTCAGAGGCTCGTGCAGGGCACGCAAACGATGACGGTGTACAAGCCTCTCCACCTGCTCTCTCAACAGGCCGCTGAACTCGCCGTGCGACTCGCGAGCCGTCGCCCTGTCATCGCTCGCGATGTTTCCCCGAATGGCGAGGTCGATGTGCCCTCGGTTTTCCTCCCGATTCATGCGGTGACGAAGGATAACCTCCGCGAAACCGTCATCCGAGATGGTTTGAGGAGCGAAAAGGATGTTTTCGGCCAGTAATCTGCCGCCCGAGGCCGATGCATGCGCTGATTGACACCCTGCGGTTCCCGTTCCAAACCTTCCGCCCCCAACTTTCGCCGCATTACATGCCCGATACTTACGCGCTGCCCGAGAAGGAGTTTACCTCCTTTGCACCCGGCTATTGGGCCGGAAAAAACATCTCTCCACAAGACTGGAACAGTGCCGCATGGCAGCTCCGCAACCGCGTCACCACGCTGGCCCAGCTCGAAGAGCACCTCACGCTCTCGGATGAGGAGCGGGCAGGCGTCCTTCTCTCCGGCAACAAGCTGGCGATGGTGATCACGCCGCACTATTTCAATCTTATCCACGCTCACGATCCCTCCTGCCCCATCCGCAGGCAGGTCATCCCCCGCATCGAGGAGACCTGGGACGATCCCGATGAGATGAGCGATCCCTGCGGCGAGGATAGCCACATGCCCGTGCCCGGCCTCGTGCATCGTTATCCGGACCGCGTGCTCTTCCTCGTCACGGATCGCTGCGCTAGCTACTGCCGCTACTGCACTCGTAGCCGCGTCGTGAGCGGCGTGGGTGAGCAGGAGCTTCACACCGAGTTCGAGGCCGCTTTCCGCTACCTGGAAAAACACACCGAGGTGCGGGATGTGCTCCTTTCCGGTGGCGATCCCCTGCTCTTCTCGGATGCGAAGCTCGATGCCCTGCTCACCCGCCTGCGCAGCATCAAGCACATCGAATTCATCCGCCTCGGCACCCGCGTGCCCATCTTTGTGCCGCAGCGCATCACGCCGGAGCTTTGCCGCATGCTGCAAAAGCATCATCCGCTGTGGATGAGCATTCACACCAATCATCCCCGTGAGCTGACCACGGAGGTGCGCGACGCTTTGGGCCTGCTCGCCAACCACGGCGTGCCGCTGGGTAATCAAAGCGTCCTCCTCCGCGGGGTCAACGACGACGCTACGGTGATGAAAAGCCTTCTGCATAAGCTGCTCATGTGCCGTGTGCGCCCCTATTACCTCTACCAGTGTGATCTCATTCAGGGCAGCTCGCACCTGCGCACGAGCATCTCCGAGGGCGTGGAGATCATCGAGCAGCTCCGCGGCCACACCACGGGTTATGCCGTCCCTCAATTTGTCATCGACGGCCCCGGCGGCGGTGGCAAAATCCCCGTGAATCCCGATTACGTCCTCCTCCGCGATGAGCAGCGTGTGCTCCTCCGAAACTACGAGGGCAAAACCTTCGAGTATCCCGAGCCTGCGCTCATCCGGGTGGCCTGATGGTTTTCCTTTTGGGGAGATTGCGGTGATGATTCACCCAAATTCCCTGAACGATATGGTGTTTATTGGACTTTCTTGGCGAAAGTCCATCCCAGCCTCCCCGCTTCTTGACGCACGTTTAACATGCCCTTACGATCACCGCCGATGCGTTCCCCTCTCACTTCCCGACTCCCGGTCGCCGCCTTTGCCGTGGCCGCGACGTTTTTCACCGTTCAGACGCCTGCCTTTGCCTTGCTCGATTTCATCTTCGGCAAGAAGGAGAAGGTGGCACCGACCGCCGACGAACGCACGATGCAGGAGCAGGCTGCTCAGCAGCTCCTCAGCCAAGGTCTCGCCGCTCAGGAGGCCGGCAAATCAGGCCGCGCCAATGGCTACTACGAGAAGGTCGTGAAGCAGTATCCCTTCACCAAAGCCGCTGGTGAGGCTGCCTACCAGCGAGCCGTCATCGTCCGTCACACCGAAAACGATCTCGAAGACGCCTTCAACGCCTTCCAGGACTTCATCGACAACCACCGCCAAAGCCCCCGCTTTGCCGAAGCCATCGAGCGGCAATATGAAATCGCTGAAGAAGCCAAGGGCGGTAAAAAGCAGCGCAGTCTGATCCTGCTGCCAATGAAGATGAACCCCTCGGACATCCTCGCCTTCTACGAAAAAATCATCTCCAACGCCCCCTACGGCAAATTTGCCGCCCTGAGCCAGTTCAGCATCGCCGAGTTGCATCAGGATACCAATGAGAAGGACAAAGCGGTGCAGGCTTACCAGAAGGTCGTGGACAACTACCCTGGCACCTCGCAGGCCTCCGAAGCGCAGTTCCGCATCGCTTCCATCAGCAATGTGGCTGCGCAGCGCAGTGAGGATGCCTCAAACCTCACCGCCACCCGCGATGCCCTCAAGACCTACATGGCTGTCAATCCCGGCGGTGAGCGCAAGCAAGAGGCTGAGCAGATCCTCCGCCAAGTAAACACCGCAGAGGCAAACCAATCCCTGACCGTCGCCAAGTTTTATCGCACCCAGGGCAAAACCGTGGCTGCGGCGATGTATCTCAATGAAGCGATCAAGTTTGGCTCTCCCGAAGTCTCTGCCGAGGCACGCGAAATCCTTGCGGAGCTTGCCGCCGAAGACCCGGATGGTGTCACCCAATCCCGCCGCGGCCAGCCAGACCAAGATTTCACCAAGCTGGCATCGAAAGATCTCAAATCCCGCCCCGATTACGTCGGCCCGATGGCACCTGAACTCGCTCGTTTGGCCGAGAAGCCGCGCATGAGGTCCGGCAATGATTCCTTCATGCCTATCCCGCTCACCGAGCCCGCCCTGCCCTTGCAGCCCGGTGGTGCCAGCCCGATGCCCGGCTCACTGCTGCCGACTCTCCCGGAGACGGAAAAGCCTGCTCTACTCCCGGTGCCACCCACACCTAGCAGCACAACGCCCGCTCCCGGTGCCCCTCCCGTGCCTGCACCGCCCGCCCCCTCGAAGCCAGCGTCGTAATTTCTTGCGTCGCGCGTTCCACTCCGCCATTCTCGCCGCTCTTCGTCGCAGCCCTCGCATGAAACATCTTTCCTTTTTGCTCCTCGCCGCCGCTTGCGTTCTTTTACCCGCCTGCGCAGGCTATCAACTAGGAGGCCAAAAGCCTACGAGGCTTCGTGAGATTCGCACTCTAGCAGTGCCTGCCTTTGATAATCTGACATTGGAGCCCCGCATCGCCGTCAATGCCACGAATGCGGCGATCAAGGCGATCCAAAACCACGGTGCTTATGAGATCGTCCCTCGCGATCAAGCCGATGCCGTGCTGAAGGCCAGTGTTCGCAATGTGAATCGCACCCAGTTCCGCTCGGATCGCACGAATATCCTGCGCAGTTCCCAGATGCAGGTCATCCTCGATATCCAATACTCCATCGAAGATCGAAGCGGTCGCGTGCTCTACACGAATTTCGTCAACGGAGAGACTCAGATGCTCATCGACCCGAATTTGCAGCTTTCGGAGACTCAAGCTCTCGAAGACGCCGCCCAACGCGCCGCCATCAAACTTGCCGATGACATCTGCGAAGGCTGGTGACCTGCTGCCGGAGGAGGAACCGCTCGGAGCACCTCCTATCCAATCCCCCGAGGATGATCCTTTCGAGGCTCCTCAGCCCTCTCATCGGCTTATCGCAGGTCTTCACCTCGTCGCCACGCCCATAGGTAATCTCGGCGACATCACATCACGGGCAGTCGATACGCTACGGAATGCTGATCTCATTGCCTGCGAGGATACACGGCACTCCGGCATGTTGTTGAAGCATCTCGGCATCAAAGCCCGACTCATCAGCCTCAACGAACACAATGAAGCGCACCGCATCCCGCAAATGCTTGATCACATGCGTGGCGGCGGCAGCGTGGCGATGATCTCCGATGCGGGCATGCCGACGATCTCTGATCCAGGCCAAAGATTCGTCGCGGCCACCGTGGGAGCTGGTTTTGCGATTGATAGCCTGCCGGGCCCCAGCGCCGTGCTCACGGCCCTCTCCGCCAGCGGCCTGCCGACGACGCCCTTCTACTTCGGCGGCTTCCTTCCGCATAAAAAAGGCGCTCGCACCACTGAACTCACCGCCGCTCTCGCTCGTGATGCCACCAGCATTTACTTCGAGAGTCCCTACCGCATTCTCGACACGCTCGAAATCCTTGCCACCGCGTCGCCCGAGCATCGCGTGGTCTGTGCCCGCGAGCTGACGAAGAAATTTGCCGAGTTTCAGCGCGGTACCGCCACCAAGGTGCATGCTCATTTTCAGGCCAAAGCGCCGAGAGGTGAGTTCACCCTGCTCATCGCCCCTGCCACAGCGCCGAAGTGGCTGACGTGGTGATGCACCTTTCCTAAAACAATCGGCCTCTTGGCCGCGTTTTGCCTATCCCACGTTCTCACCCATGAAATCGACCGCCACGCTCCTCGCCCTCACTTTGCTCACCTCCTTCGCCGGAGCCGAAAACTGGCCGAACTGGCGTGGCCCCAATCAAGACGGCTCCAGCAGCGAAACCAGCCTCCCATCCAAATTCAGCCCCCAAGAAGGTGTGAAGTGGGCAGCAGACCTTCCAGGCATCGCCGCCTCCGTCCCCGTCATCTGGGGAGACAACATCTTCATCACCTCTCCCATCGTGGCCGAGAAAAAACTCGTCGGCCTTTGCTACGACAAGCAAAGTGGGAAGGAAAAGTGGCGCACCACCATCTCCGAGGGCGATGAAGTGCAGTGGGATGACAAAAGCAATCTCGCCAGCCCCTCCGCCGCCACTGATGGTGACCGCGTTTACTTCCTTTTCGCCAACGCCATCGCCGCTGCCTGCGATTTCAGCGGCAAAATCATCTGGAAGCGAGACTTCACGGAAACGCACGGTGCCTTCGCCACCCAGTGGACCTATGGCAGCAGCCCCACCATCGACAGCGGCAAGCTCTACATTCAGGTCCTCCAGCGCAACGAGACCTTCAAATTCCAGGAGAAGTTCGAAAAGGG
Source organism: Prosthecobacter sp. (assembly GCA_044370285.1). Lineage (GTDB taxonomy): Bacteria > Verrucomicrobiota > Verrucomicrobiia > Verrucomicrobiales > Verrucomicrobiaceae > Prosthecobacter. Next base: position 22,271 of record JBILVU010000014.1, on the reverse strand, counting down.
CACCGCAGGCAAGGACATGAGCAGCTACATCCTCGCCATCGACCCCGCCACCGGAAAGGACATCTGGAAGCATGTGCGCCCCAGCCTTGCCGCCATCGAATCTCTCGAAGCCTTCAGCAGCCCCGTCTTCACCACGCACAAAGATCAGCGCCTCATGCTCATCTCCGGTGGTGACACGCTCACCATTCATGATGCTGCCACCGGCAAAGAATTCTCCCGCATCGCCACCTGGAACCCTCCCGGCGAGAGCTACAACAAATTCTTCCGACTCGTTCCCTCGCCCGTCGTCGGTGACGGCATGGCCATCGTCTGTGCTCCGAAGAATTCCCCCGTCTTTGCCATGCCTCTCGATGCCAAAGGTGAAACACAGCCCGTCTGGCAGACCGAGCCGAAAGGCGTGACCAGCGATGTGCCGACTCCCGCTTTCTACAAAGGCAAATTCTACGTCCTCGACGGCGGCAAGAAGCTCCTGAGCTGCCTCGAACCGAAAACCGGCAAAGTCCTTTGGACCGGCGAACTTGGCGGCAAGGCCAAGTTTGAAAGCAGCCCCACCGTGGCGGACGACAAAGTCTATTGCATCAACTTCTGGGGTGAGGTGTATGTCGCCAAAGCGAACAGCGATCAGTTCGAGCTGCTCTCCATGAATGAGATGGGCAATGGCTCCAAGCCCAATGGCAATGCCGAAAGCGTCCGCGCCAGCATCTCCGTGAGCGATAGCAGCCTCTTCGTCCGCACCCAGGACAAGCTGTATCGCGTGGGCAAGTGAGCGTCTTGCGCTTCACCGCCTGCTGAGCCACCTTCCGCCATGAGCGCCGCCGTCCTCGAATCTCTCCTGCAAGCTCCTGACCTGCCCGAACTCATCGAGCAGGCTCGGCGCAGCCTCGCCATCGAGCACAGGATGCGGGAGAAGTTTTATGCCGACATCACACCCGAGCATAAATGGGAGTTCATCCAGGGAGAGGTCATCATGCATTCCCCGGCGCTGAACCGGCACCTACAGGCCAGCCAGTTCATTTTCGGGCTGCTGGATGCTTTTACACGGGTGCATGGTCTCGGGCTGGTTCGCCATGAGAAAGCCATGACCTGCTTTCCACGAAACGACTACGAGCCTGACGTCATGTTCTTGGGCACCTCCAAAGCGGGCATCGTCTCGCCGGACACGCTGAAGTTTCCCATCCCCGACCTCATCGTCGAGGTGCTGTCTCCTTCGACGGAAAAACGTGATCGCGGCATCAAGTTCGAGGATTACGGCCTGCATGGCGTGGGAGAATACTGGATCGTCGATGCCGAGGCGGAAACGATCGAGCTGCATCGCCTGCAAGGCAGCGCCTACCCGCCGGCCGAGCCACAAAAGGAAGGCATCCTCACGAGTGAAATCATCCCCGGATTCGAAATGCCCGTGCGCGCCGCTTTCGATCCGCTGGTCAACGCGGAAGCCATGAAAGCTATCTGGAGCAGAGGATGAGCTTCCTCAACGCCATACTCCTTGCTGGCGCGGCGGCCTTTTTGATTCCGCTGCTCATCCATCTGCTCAACAAGCGGAAGGTTGTCACCGTGCGCTGGGGTGCGATGCATCTGCTGCACGAGGTTATCCGGCAGAAGAAGCGTAAAATGAAGATCGAGCAGCTCCTGCTGCTCATCACCCGCGTCGCGATTCCGATCATCCTCGCGTTGTGTCTGTCTCGTCCGGTGCTCACGGCCCTTCGCTCGCTGGGCATGAGCAGTTCATCGCTCATCGTGATGCTCGATGATTCCTTCTCGATGCGTGCTCCGTCTGAAAAATCAGCCACGCCGGGTGCCAGTGTCGCCGATCAGGCGCGTGCGGATCTCCAGCAGATCACCGAAGGCCTTCCCAGCGGTTCAGCCGCGCAGGTCGTGCTCAGTGGAGGTTCACCACGCCAGTTGCTCGATCAACCCACCACCGCACTCGATCTCGTGCCCAAGAAGCTCGCCGAGGTGGCGTCCATGTCTGGCCCAGTTTTGGCGAATGATGCATTTCAAGCCGCGACTTCGGCTTTGAAGGATGCGCCGAACGCCGCGCGTGAAATCGTCGTCGTCTCCGATTTCCAAGAGGCGGATTGGAAAGCCATCGCCGATGGCGCAGCGCTTCCCGCCCTCGAAAACCTATCCAAACAGGAGCCGAAGCCGCAAATCACCTTTTACCGCATCGGCAGTGACCTCGCGGAGAACCTCAGCATTGCCACGGCGGATCTCTCAGCCCTCGTCGCCGCTGAAACACAGCCCATCGGCATCCGAATTCGCATCAAAAACCACGGCAAACGCCCCTGGCAGGATATTCCCGTGCATCTGGAGGCCGATGGAGCCCGCCTGCGCACGGCACGCGTCTCGCTCGCTCCCGAAGGCGAGGCCGTTTTGAGCTTCACGCATGCTTTTGAAAAAGTGGGAGATCACTCCCTCTCCATCCGCCTCGAAGGCGATAGCTTCGCTGAAGACAATGCCTTCCACAGCATCGTGCAGGTGCGCAATCAGCTCAATGTCCTGCTCATAGATGGCAAGCCTGGAGCGATGCCACTCGAAGGGGCGACGGATTTTCTCGAACTCGCCCTCACGCCACACACGGCGGTTGCCAACACGCTCAAGGACCTCATCCGCACCCGCAAAGTCGATCTGCGCAAACTGCGTGATGATGATTTCAAGCAAGCCGAGGTGGTCATCCTCGCCAACGTCGAAAAACTCCAGGGCCGCGCTTTCAGCGACCTCGACAAGTTCGTCAAAGAGGGCGGCGGCCTTCTGATCTTCGTCGGTCCCGAGTGCGAAATCGAATGGTACAACCGCGAGCTTCACAAAAAGGGCGAAGGCCTTCTCCCTGCCGCCATCCAAGGGCAGGCCCGCGCCGAGCTGGCGGATGCACCCGCCCGCATTCTCATGCAGCGCCTCACTCACCCCAGCGTGCTGTATTTCAATGACGCCCGTGGCGGACGCCTCCAGGAGGCGGAATTCCGCCACTGGCTCGAATTTTCGCCGCCTAGCAACGAAGGCACTCAGCGCATCCTCAATCTCGACCGCAACGTCCCGCTGCTCCTCGAAAAGAAATACGGCCAGGGCCGCGTCATCGCCGCCGCCACCACCGCCAATGCCGAATGGAGCAATCTACCGCTCCAGCCCTTCTTTGTGCCGCTCATGCAGCGCCTCACCACCTACCTCGCCACGGAAGGCAGTGCTCCCGCCTGGCAAGTCGTTGGCTCCACGCTTCGCGTAAACCTCGAAAAAGCCGAACTCGGCTCCGAATACCTCCTGCGTGACCCCACCGGCCAGACGCAGACGTTAAAGAGCCAGCAGGAAGGTGAGAAAGTCTTCATCCAAAGCCCGCCCATCACCCAGCCGGGCATCTTCCAACTCCAAAAGACCGGCACGGACAAAGTCACGCTCTTCGCTTTCAACACCGACAACACGGAAAGCGATCTCAAGCCGCTCCCGGCCGATCAGATTAAAAAGATCGCCGAGCGCCACGACGCGAGTTTCGCCGATTCCCTGCCCGCCTACCAATCCCTCGACCGCACCCGCCGCCACGGCAGCGAGCTCTGGCAGCCGCTTCTCATTGCCCTGCTAGTGCTTCTGTTTTTGGAGGTGCTCCTCCAGCAGCGCATCGCGAGAGGGTAAGCCAAGTTACAGCATCGTGTTCTCAAGCCCCTGCACTTCCTTCTTCACGAGGGCACCCACACGGTGCTTCGCGAGATAAACTTGAGCCGCATTGATACCCAGAGCCTCAGCGGTCTTTTTCACGCCCCAGCCTTTCATGACATAGCAATCGAAGATTTGGAACTGACGTGGTGAGACCTTCGCCTTCACACGTTCCAGCGCGGCGGCGGTGATGTTGTCACGCCATTCGCGATCCCAGATCTTTTCGAGCATGTTGTCCTTATCCTGAGAGAGACGCTCCACGATGCTCATGCCATGGTCTTCGCTATCGGCATTGCCCTGATCGGCCAGGGAGGGCTGACGCTTGCGGGCGCGGAAGACATCGAGGATGCGCCAGCGGGTCATCTGGAGTAGCCAGGCCTTGAATGAGCCAGCGCGGGGGTCGTACTGCCCTTTCTGCACTTGGCGGGCGATGGCGATGATGGTCTCCTGGATGACATCAAAGGATTCTTCACGCGTGAGACCGGCTTTTGAAGCCACCGAGAAGATGAGGCGCCAGTAGGTCTGATAGAACTCGTTCCAAGTGCGCTGATCCTCCCAGTTGTTCAAACGCTCGATCAGGCTTTTGCGGGTTTTTTCCCACAAGCCTTTTTCTTTTTTCACTTCTTCCGGCACGGCTATTTCCGGTACCGAGATGTCGGAGGCTGGTTCACTCATTGGAGACCGACTTTTCACGGCTGCACGAGGCTGTCAAACCTTTGAAACTCAAGGCATCGAACGAATTTCACCGATAGAAGACCAGCGGCGGCGGCGGGTACCTCCATGAACCACTGCGGCGGCCAGAGGAGGTCGCAAGGATGCCCGCTCAGGTGAAGGGTGATCTGTGTGCCCTGCATCAAGCCTTTCTCTTCAGAAGTACTACGATGCAGGTCATCCGTCAGAACATGTGTTTCACCTTCCTCTACAGCGGACTCAGCATCCCCCCACGGCGGCTGGCTGAGGTGCTCTAGATTTCTGGACCAAGGACAAATCAACAAACGAAAGTCCTTCCATGAGCCAGAGAACCTATCAGCGTTACACACCCGAGTTCAAGGAGCAGGCCCTCGGCCTGCTTAGCCTAGGAAAGCCCGTCGCAGACGTGGCGCAAGAGCTTCAAATCAGCAGCAACCTGCTTTACGCTTGGCGCAGCCAGAGCCAACGCACGCAAGGCGGGAGCGCAGGACTGCGAGCCGTAGGCGAGCAGTCCGAAGCGGATGCCTTGCGTGCGTTGCGCCGCGAAAATGCACGCCTCCAGGCGGAGAACGACATTTTAAAAAAGGCCGCGATTATCCTCGGCACCAAACCCCATCTCAACTCCGCCAAATGATCCACCTCATCGCCCAGAGCACAGGCCACGGCATGCGGCGCATCTGCGAGAGCCTCCAAGTGCCCCGCAGCAGCTACTACCATGCTGTGGCCCCCACACAGAGCCAACGCAGCGACGCGCAGATGAGCCAGGCCATCGGCACCATCTTCCATCATCATCGGCGGCGCTACGGCTACCGACGCATCTGGAAGCAACTCGCCATTGAGGGCATCACCTGCGCTCCAGATCGAGTGCGCCGCCTCATGCAGGAGCGGGGCCTCATCGCCATCCAACCCAAAACCTATGTGCCGCAGACCAGCGATGGCCGAGCGGATCTGCCCTCACCCAACTTGCTCCTCGATCAGCCCCTGCCAAGCCGACCCAACGAAGTGTGGGCCGGAGACATCACGTTCATCCCCTGTGGTGAAAAATGGCTCTATCTCGCCATCGTCATCGACCTGTGCTCCCGACGCATCGTTGGTTGGGCCTTGGCCGATCATTTGCGCAGCGATCTGGTCGTCGAAGCCATGAAGCAAGCCATCACCTCCCGACGCCACACCATTGATCTGGTCTTCCACAGCGACCGAGGCAGCCAATACGGCAGCCGAGCCTTCCGCGACATCCTGCGGCTCGCGGGGATGCGCCAAAGCATGTCCGCTCGAGCCAATCCCTATCACAACGCATGGACCGAGTCGTTCATGGGCACGCTCAAAGCAGAGATGCTGCAAAACGGCAGCTTCATCAACGCTACCGATGCCCGCGTTGAAATCTTCGCCTTCATCGACGGCTACTACAACACCCAACGCCTTCACTCCTCCCTCAAGTACCGAACCCCCAGCCGCTTCGAGAACGAAATCGCCCTCGCTAACTAAACCACTTTTGGTCCAATTATCCGTGGCATCTCAGGCATCTTGTATCCCTTCATAAGCGTGGCGATGTCCCTGAGCATTCTCTCAAGTGATCCTGAACAGCATTGTGGCTGCTTTTATTCAAGTGTTGGGCATCTCAGAAAGATCAACTACGCGAACACGGCTGCAAGCATGCTGATTTCTTGGGCCACTTCTTCCGGGGATGAGACGGTATCTGCTACGGCCTGCTCCAGCAGTGCCCGGTAACGTTTGCGAATGCGATGGACGGATACCTTCACATCGCTCACGGTTTTCCCCAGCTTTGTCGCAACGTCGGCATACGACTCATCGCCTGCATTCCAGGCAATGAACTGTTGAAGGACTTCAAACACAGATTGCTGGTCTTTCCGGGCAAATTCTGCGCGGAGAGACTCTTGGACGCTGCTGAGAAGCGTGGTCGCCCATGCGCGATCAAAGAGTTGCTCGGGCGAGTTGTTATCTACGGGCTCGACATCGTAGCGCCGCTCCGCAAGGGCCTGATCGAAGGATTCGATCACCCGCCCGCCACCGCGCTTGGCGGCACGCTGCCGACCACGTTCGTTGGATAGAAACAGTTTCACATCTGCCAGGAGAAAGGCGCGCAGTTTGCCTTTGTCCTGGCTGGCACGGTCCAGGTAGCCGCGCTCCAGTAGAGCGGCAAAGTAGGTCTGGGTCAGGTCTTCGGCGTCCTCTGGGCTGGTACAGGTGCGGCGGATGAAGGCATAGACAGGATACCAGTAGGCGGAACAAAGGTCATCCAGTGCCCGGAGTGCCTCAGAGGCATGATCTGAGCGTGCCTTTAGTACAAGGCTCCAGCGGGTAGTCAGGAACAAGTCCGGCGCATGGGATGAGTCAGCGTTCATAGCATCGAGAGTATCTAAAGGACGCGGTGGGTAGGAAATAAATCTCAATTTTTTTCGCAGCGGGGTGTAACCCTTTTTTCGTGGTTCACTAGGCAGGAGTGAGACCATGAAAACAACGCTTCTTCCCCTCCTCGCCCTCACTCTTGCCAGCATGGGTAGCCTGACAGCTCAATCTGCGCCTGCGGAGCTGCCATGCTGGACCTCGAACGACAATTGCACCATCCGCGCCAAGTTTATCGGGGTGGGCACCCAGGCTGTGCTGATCGAAAAAGATGGGAGAGTCTTTACGGTGTTGTTTTCACGGCTCGCTCCTCAAAGCATCGAGCAGGCACGGCGTTTGGGCCGAATGATCGAAAGTGCGGCGGCTCTGGCCTGCCCACCGCGAGTCCTGGCAGAATCCCAGCCCATCGTTCAAGCCAAGCCCGCCGAACCGCCACCCGTCATAGCAAAGCCTGTCTCTCCAGCAAAGCTGATGCTGACCACCGTGAAGGACCAAGTGAAACCGATGGTGCTAGCCAAGCCAGTGATTCACCGCCCCAGCCTGCCTGCCATTACTCCGTCCCTGCCTGCGTACGCCTGCACCCTTTCCTTGGCTGGAAAAACCGCCACTTCGACCCAAGACGTGCCCTACACCGTGCAGCGCGCCATTGAGGCCGGGAACTTCCTGCAAACCAAGCCGTACAAATGGGGCGGCGGCCATGGTTCGCTGATGGACAGTGGTTATGACTGCTCCGGCAGTGTCTCCCATGTGCTCATGCAGGCAGGGCTGCTGAATTCGGCCCTCACTTCATCAGGATTTGCCCGCTATGGAGCGCCTGGGCCTGGCAAGTGGATCAGCATCTATGCCGGTTCCGGTCATGTGTTCATGACTATCTGCGGTCTGCGTCTGGATACTGGTGGTCGTGGCGGACGTGGGGAAAGCGGGCCGCGCTGGAGCATGGCATCACGCGGCAGCGCAGGCTGGACGGTCAGGCATCCGCCGGGACATTGAGTAGTGCGAAAATTGTAGTCTTCATCCCTCCAGAATGATGCCTCCCACGAAGGAAAATCTTCAGAAACGTCCCTGAAACGTCAGCATCCCACGTTTGGTCCTTCAATCCGGCGATTCACTATCTAAGAACCTCCTACCATGTCTCAAACCCCGAAACATAACGGTCCAGAGTTTGAAACCGCCCCCCGGTGCCCGCAGTGTGGCGCGGCGCTCACGCAAAACACTCCCGCTGGGGGCTGCCCGAAGTGCCTGCTGCTGGGCTTGCCTGACTCAGAACTGGACACATCTGCGGACATGCTCACGATCCCAACACCGGCTCCTCAGCCTTCTCCGGGAGCCTCGACCGCAGTGCCTGAGTGGCAACCGCCCACAGCTGCGGAATTGGCGGAAATGCTGCCACAGTATCAAGTCGAGTGCCTGCTGGGCCGTGGTGGCATGGGGGCGGTGTACAAAGGTCGGCAGTCGCAATTGGACCGACTTGTGGCCATCAAAATCCTGCCGCCAGACCTTGATGGCGGCGGGCATGACTTTACCAGCCGCTTCAAGCTCGAAGCACGCTCCATGGCGCGGCTGAAGCACCCCAGCATCATCACTGTGTATGACTTTGGCCAGACAGCGGAAGGGCTGCTGTACTTTGTGATGGAGTTCGTGGAAGGGATGGATGTGCAGGCCATGATCGCGCAGGAGGGGCGGCTGCGTTCGGCAGATGCCATCGCCATCGCCGCGCATGTGTGTGAGGCACTGCACTACGCGCACAGCCACGGCATCATCCACCGCGACATCAAACCTGCCAATGTGATCGTGGGGCACGATGGGCATGTGCGAGTGGCAGATTTCGGCCTCGTAAAGGTCATGAATGCCGCACAGACCTCTCATCTCACCCTGAGCGGCAGCGTCATGGGCACGCCAAATTACCTCGCGCCGGAATCCCTCACGCTCGGCATGTCCGTGGACCACCGCGTGGATATTTATGCTGTTGGCGTCATGCTTTACCACATGCTCACCGGCCGTGTGCCGCGTGGCATGTTTGAACTGCCCTCGCAAAAGGTGCCGGGGCTCGATCCACGTCTAGATAGCATCATCGCCCACGCCATGCAGGAGGATCGCGACCTGCGCTACCAGAGCACGGAGGATCTACGCTCGGACCTCGTCAGCATTCTCACCCAGCCCGTGCCGCAGACTGTGGTGGTGGCCACCAAGGCGGAACAGAAGGTGCCCTCCTCGGCTTCTTCCCACTCTATCGCCCGGCACACCGCCATCACCGCGCACGCCGAGCCTGAACAAGCAGAAGAGCAAGAATATGATGAGATCGACCCTGCTGTGGAGGCCATGCTGCGCACCACGAACAGCATGAACAACACCATGCTCATCCTCGGCCTGCTTGCCATCGGCCTCATCGGCGGGCTGGCCATCTTTCTGGCGAATCGCAAGACCGGAGACGTGCATAACTTTCAGCAGACCATCACAACCACCACGACGAACAACACCTACTTCACCCAGCTCATCGCCGTCGGCATCACCTCGAAGGAAGATCTCGCCGCACTGGAGGAGATTCGCCCGCTTGGCGAAGGCTTTGTCGGCATCAGCCGCACCTCGCAGACCTAGACGCAGGCCATGGAGCTGGCACACCGCACCGGCGCGGAGATTTTGACCGTGGACACCACCCAGACCTCCGATGTGGAAAGTCTCAGCACCTGGCTCTCCAGCAAAGCACCCGCGCCCGCCGCGCTGTGGGTGAAGCACGGCGATCAGCCTGCGCTGCTCGCGGGCAAAGCGCTGCAACCACCCGACTCCCAGGATACCCCGCATCCCACGCTGCTGATATGGCAGCCAGAAAAGATCGCCACCACGGCCGAGCCATCAGCCTTTAACTCAGCGCCCACTGCTGCTTCAACACCTGCACCTGTGCCACCACCGGCAGCTACCAGCCCCACTGCGCCCCCTCCGCCCAAGATCCATCCGTGGACCGATGTCACTGGCAAGACCATCCAGGCCGAGTTCCTGCGCCTGGAAGACGAGGTCGTCGTCATCCGCATGAACCACACCGAGTTCAAAGTGCCCTTCACCCGCCTCTCGCCACCCAGCATCGAGCAGGCCCGCCAGCTCGCCGCCCAGCCGAAGTAACTCATCCGATTCTCTCGCTATGAACATCTCCTGCCCCCACTGCACCCAGGTCATCGAACTCACGCCCGAGGTCCTTGCCCAGCTCCAAGGCCAACCTCATCTCGCCTGCCCTCCTGCCAGGGGCTCATGGCGGTGCCGCCGCTGCCTTCATCCGTTCCGAAGCAAGCACCACGAAAGTTGGTGGATGTCCACAAAGCAGCCATGCAGGCTCAGCGTGGACTGAACCGGAATATGCTCGTGCTGGGTGTCACCGCGCTGCTGCTGCTTGGCGGGCTGGCAGCGTTTCTCGCCTCACGCAATGCAGGGAACATCTTCAATATCTTCCAGAACACGACCAACAACATCATCCACAACAACTACTTCACCCAGCTCATCGCCAATGGCACGACGACGATGGAAGATTTGAAGTCCATCGAGGAAATCCGTCCTTATGGTGATGGATTCATCGGCATCAGCAAGGCGCAGCTCAACTGGTCGCAGGCTGGTGACCTCGCGAAGCGCACGGGGTCCGAGGTGCTGGCGGTCGAGGACTCACCGACAGTGAAGAAGCAGCAGCTCATCGAGTGGCTCAAGACCACCTTCGCCGCGCAGTTCCAGCCGACACTCTGGGTGCGGCAGGACGGGCAGGCGAAGGTCACGGACGGGAACGATGTGCTGGCCGGCACCTCCCTGGAGAGCACTCGCAAGGTGACGCTGCACTGGAAGTCAAACGCGGGCCGAACGACGAGCGATCCGGCCTTGGCGACGAAGGAGCAGCCGTTTGAAAACTCCCTCGGCATGAAGTTTGTGCCGGTGCCGATCACCGGCGGGCCGACAGACGGCAAGAAAGTGCTCTTCAGCATTTGGGAGACGCGGGTGCGGGACTACGAGGCGTTTGCCACAGACACTAAGCGTGAGTGGCCCGATGCGGGCTTCGTACAAGGCCCAAATCATCCTGCTGTGATGGTGAGCTGGGAGGATGCGCAGGCTTTTTGCGTTCGGCTAACGGAGCAGGAACGAAGCGCGGGTCGCCTCGGTGGGAATGATCGTTATCGACTCCCAACCGACCACGAGTGGAGTGCTGCCGTTGGAATAGCAGACCGCGAAGATTTCGCAAAATTGCCCAACTTGAAGAGCAGACACGTTCCAAATGTTTTCCCATGGGGAAGAGATTGGGAACCTCCTCCAGGTGCCGGAAATTATGCAGGCTCGGAATTGCTTCCTTTGATCGCAGCGGGCAAGCACACACAATTAAAGAATCATGTCGCAGGCTTTACTTATGAAGACGGACATACGGAGACTGCAAATGTGGGAAGTTTTTCTGCCAATCATCTGGGTTTGCACGACCTGGGTGGCAATGTATGGGAATGGTGTGAGGGCTGGCTGAGTGAATCTCATAAGTTTCGTGTATCACGTGGTGGCGGCTGGATGGAAAGTCGCAGAAACCACCTTCTCTCCAGCAATCGGGGGTTCTACGCTCAAGGTTCCCGCCTTCCTGATTATGGCTTTCGAGTCGTCCTCGAGGTCGCCGCAGGCAATTTTCGTGCCGCGCGTCCAAAAGATCCGACCCGCGAGCGAGCCCTGTCGCTCATCACCCGGCTCGGCGGTCGTTATGAATTGGAAGCAGGTTCAAGTGAAAGTCCTCCGCCGGTTATTGGCGTTGATCTAGCGGGCAATGAAACCGTGAGTGACGCCGACTTGCTGCAACTCAAGTGCCTGACCCGTCTGCGTAAACTCAACCTCAACGGTTGCCCCAAAAGCATCCATGACGAGGGCATGGCCTTACTGGCAGAGATGCCGGAGCTGGAGACGCTGGACCTGGGCCACTGTTACGGCATCACGGAGGCCGTGCTGGAAAACCTGAGCGGGTTGAGAAAACTGACCTCGCTCAGCCTCAAAGAGACGGGGGTTGTAGGGGATGGAGCCGGGCTGCATCACCTCAAAGCACTCACGTCTCTGCGTCTGCTAAACCTCGCCTACTCAGTCAATCTCGAAGACCGCTATGTGGAGGATCTGGCTGGCTTGACCAACCTGCGAGACCTGAATCTCATGCGTTGTGCAAAGCTGACGGACGCTGCGATGGACCACGTAGGTCGGCTGTCATCTCTTGAGAAACTAAACCTTGCTGGGACCCAGGTCACAGACGCAGGCATGCAGAAACTGGAGGGTTTAAAGCATCTGAAGGAAATCACTCTCAGCAGTCAGGAACCTTTGCAGCAGACAAAAGTCACCGATGCCGGGGTCGCCGAACTCCAGACTGCCATTCCAGGACTCAAGGTCACGCGCTGACGAAGACTCCCTGTTTCTATCACACAATGCTCACCTTACTATTCCATGAACACACGGATCAAATCCATCGCCGTGCTAGGACTCATCGCCCTGGCTCAACCTGTCCTCGCTCAAACTCCCGCCCAGCAATCCTGGACCTCCAGCGATGGCAAGGTCATCCAGGCGAAGTTCATCAAGCTGGAGGGTGATTTCGTCACCTTGGAAGTCGGCGGTCAGCAGCACAAGTATCCACGGGCAAGGTTGTCGCCGGAGAGCACGGCGTTGGCGAAGACGCTCTCGGGCGTAACCCGTGCGTCGGCAGCACCTGCCCCGCCAGCAAGCGTCCCATCCGACGTAGCAGGATCGCTGGGGGCCACCCAGTTCTTGGGCAAGACCTTTGAGGAGTGCGAGAAGATGCTGGGCCAGCCGACCAAGATCGAGAACCCGGAAGGCAATAGGCGTTCGTTTTCCCGCAGCTACAAGCCCTCCATATCGAGCATCTCCCAAATCAAGCTGGAGCGCGTGCCTGAAGGCAGCATGAGCGGTGCGGTATCGGAGACGGTGAACTTTGTGTGGTATTACTTCCCGAAGGGGACGGTGAAGACCATGGGTGAATGTTTCAAGCTCACGGGTGCCCAGTTTGAAGGTGCTTATGCGCGTGTTATGAAAAGCGGAACTTCGTCCGGTGAATTTCCAGACATCACGGCGGGAGATCCATTGTCGGACGCTGAGAGCATCCGGATTGAAGCGCTTCCTGGCCGCCTCGTCGCGAATTGGACACCCGCCGCTAAAAGCTTGAATCGCCCCCCAGAATACCGCCACGAGAACGAAGACACGCTTTCATTCCAAGCTCAGATCGGGCCGACCATGCGCGAGAGAATCCAACAGGTGAAGGAACAGATGAAGAAAGATGGGAAAGTGCTGCAGGGTCCGGGTTCGGTGGTTCATGACTCCCCCGAGCTGCGCAAGAATGGTGCCTTTGGCTTTCCTCAGACCTCCGCAAAGGTGCTGGCCGATCAATCCGAGGCCCGCTTCAGCGCCTGGAGCAATGAGGAGTGGCTCTATGTGCAAATCGTCGTCTGGGCCGATGACGACGACACATCAGTTAAAGGCACCGATGGCACGGAATCCTGCGACCAGTCGTTGCTGCACCTCGACATGGATGCGGATGAGATGACTTCCCCCGATCACAAATACAACCTTAACACCACCCCTGAGAAACGTGGCCTGCACCGCCAAGTCAAACTTGGTGAGCGAGAATACACTCCTCTGACCAGCGATTCCAAAGGGCGCGGGTCGATTCAGTTTGTGCCGACGACAGGCGGCAAAAAAAAGCGGGTGGACAGTTATCTGTTACCACTGGCAGAACTGGGCAAGAAGGCGGGCGATAAAATCCAGCTCATCTTGTCTGGCAAGTCGGTGAAGCCTGATGCCGCATTCAATTCAGCAGGACTCAGGACCAATGGCAAAGCGATGTTTTACATTGGCATGCCGGGCAAGTTCTACCACGATTTCACCCTGGGCCAGCAAAGCGGCACGATTGATCCGTCACTCGTGCCGGACGGGCGGGACAAGTGAACCCGAATCCATCTCTCACCCAATCATATTCTTTTCACTCCATGAAACCACACCGATGCATATTCGCCGCCGCCCTAACTTGCGTCACGCTCGCCTGGGGACAAACCACCATGATCCATTCCTGGACCTCGGCCAAAGGCAAGGTCATCCAGGCCAAGTTCATCAAGCTGGAGGGTGAGCTGGTGACTTTGGATGTCAGTGGCACGCAACATAAGTTTCCCCTGACAGTGCTGGCTCCTGAAAGCGCAGCGCTGGCGAAGAAGCTCGCAGCCGAATCTCCTGCTCCAGCGGCAGCACCTCCACCGGCAAGCCTTTCGGCTGCCACGCCACCATCGCCCGTGCAGCCGGTCAATCCTTCAGGCATCTCCCCGGCCAATTTGCTGGGCAAGACCTTCGAGGAATGCGAGCGCATCCTTGGCAAGCCCATTGCTGCGGAAGATCCGGCGGGAGAGAAGCGCTCCTTTACCCGCCGTTACAAGCCTTCAGAGCCGGGCCTCTCGCAGATCACTCTGGTGCGCCAGCCACAGGGCAGCATGAATGGCCCGGTGCCAGAAACGGTTAATGGTGTCACCTATTGCTTCCCTAAAGGCACCATGAAAACGACAGGGCAGGCATTCAAGCTCATTGAGCTTGGCTTTGCCGGAGCTTACGAGGGCTATGATAAAGACCTCATGGGAGATGAGCCTCTCAGTCCTGATTCCTTCACCGCCTTCCACGGCTTCCCCGGAAAATTCAGGGCATTCTGGATTCCAGCCGCCACTAGCGCAAAGGAGCCTGAGAGCTACCGCCACTTGGATGAAGACAGGCTCTCGGTGGGTTCCCAAGTCGGCCTGACACCCCGGGAGATGATGGATCAGGTGCGCGGAAAGTTCGCCGTAATGCAGGAATTCTCTGATCTAAATAAAAACGGTGCCTTCGGCTTTCCCCAAGCATCGGCAACGGTTCTAGCCGATGAACAGGAGGCCCGTTTCAGCGTGTGGAGCAATGCAGAGTTTCTTTTTGTCCAGATTGTGGTCTGGGCAGACGGGGACGATGCACTTGGCAAGAGCGTGAAGGGCCAGGATATCTGCGACAATTCGAGATTGTTTCTCAACCTGGATGTCGAACGAACGGACGGCGTCATCACGGATCGCACTTATATTATCGACCCCAAGCCAGAGCTTCACGGCTTACATTACATGCTTCGAGGAGAAAAGGGAGTCGCGCCACCCCTCCTGCCTGATTCCAAAGGACGGGGATCGATCCAGTTTGTCCCGTCTGGCGGAAAAAAACTGCGCGTGGACAGCTACCTGATTCCTCTGGCCGAAATCGGTAAGAAAGCTGGTGACAAGATCCGACTCAGTCTGTCAGGTCATTCAGTGACCCCCAAAGTCTCATTCAATTCAGCCGGATTACGAGACGGCAGCGGGCTCGGGGTCTATCTCATTGCGCAAAAGAAGAGCGAGTATCACGACTTTACCCTGGGCCAGCAGACCGGCACGATTGATCCGTCACTCGTGCCGGACGGGCGGGACAAATGAACCCAATCTTGTCTCTCGCCAAATCACAGTTTTTTACTCGCCATGAAACCAACGCGTATCATCGCCGCTACCGCCGCCCTAGCCCTCACGCTGCCCCTGTCTGCCGAAGACTGGCAGAAGGAGGTGGCCGGGAGTAAAGGCCCTATCACGCTGACCTTGCATGCTCTCCCCGCATCCGAGGCCTGCCAATTCCTCTTTCAATTGGGCGGCCTCACCGCCAAGGCCCACTTCTATCCGGCAACCGCAGGTGAGGTGAAGATTGATCTGGTGCTTTCCGGTGCCTCAACGGCTGAGGGCATCGCTGAGATCGAAAAACAGGCCAATCTGGAAGTCAGCTACCAGGAGGATGGCATTCACTTTGCCCCGAGGTCATTCAAATGGACCTCCAGCGACGGCAAGGTCATCCAGGCGAAGTTCATCAAGCTGGAGGGTGATTTCGTAACCTTGGATGTCGGCGGTCAGCAGCACAAATTCCCACTGGCAAGGCTTTCACCCGAGAGCATGGCGCAGGCGAAGAAACTCTATGGCGCATCTCCTGCACTAGCGATCCCTCCATCAGCAGAGGCCGGCTCGCAGCCCTCAGCCATAGCCCCATCTCCGTCGTCAGCCTTGCTTGGACCTGACAAGATCCTCTGTGACGTGAAAAACACCGAGATCGGAGGTGGTTCGGGGGATGGAATGGCTCGCTACGTTGCCTGCGCACCCAATGGAGCGGCTCTCTTTCTCTGGGCTCAGCATGCGGACGGAAAGTCTTCGCACACCCTGGTCAGTGTCAGCCTCCAAACGGGCAAAGTTCTATGGCGCATGCCTGTGACCAGCACCGCAGAGCTTTCAGATGAGTTTAACCCTGACAATTTCATGACCGAGGATGGGTGGCTCATCGTGTGCATGGTGAATTACCGTTTTGACCCGGCAGACGCGAACAAACAGCCAGAGTACGCCCGCAACCGTCTGGCACAGATCGTTCTCCACGTCTTTGATGGCAGCAGCGGCAAATTGCAGTCGCGGACGTCTTTCGGTTTCGACAACCCGGAGTCCTCGGCGGTATCCGGCCCCGTGATGTGGTCCTCTCACGGCTGTGTGCAGGTCGCACGCAGAGGCACGCGCAACCTGCTGGTGAATGGCTACTTTGCCGCTGAACTGAATGCTGAGTTCACCAAGGCAACCCGTGTTTGCCGCTTTCCTGATCGGACTCAAACGCAGGAAATTCTGGATGAAGGAGCCGTGGGCACACGATACGAACGTGATGCCACGAAAACGTGGGTGGCCAGCCTGAATGACCAAAGCTCTTTCGAGCTCCCCTCTCCAAAGACCGATTGGAAAGTCGTTGGGGCAGGTGCCAACCAAGGCGGATGGCTCACTGCTCGATTTCAAGTCTCCGGCCAGGGGCCTCCATCCTTTGGTGGCTACCAAATCTCCATCAAATCATGGGTTTGGACCAAAAGCCCCGAAGATTGGAGCGTGATCAAGCCAGGGGCCGCCAGCAATCTTCAATACGCTTGGGAATCCAAAAGAAACGAGGGCCTCATTTTTGATGTAACCTCGGGTGAACTGAAGTGCCGCTACCCTGGCAACAATCGGGTCCATCTTGTCCCGAACAACAAGGCCTGGATCTTTGCCGGTACAGATCTTCTGCTGGTGAACTGTGCTACCAACCAGGAGGAAGCACGCATCACGATGCCCAAGCCGCATCCCGACTATGGTGAGGGTGATGTCATCACACTGTCCCATGATCGCCTGCTGATCATCCAAAAGGGGGATGGCGGTGTGGAAATCCTCCTGGCTGATGGGGCAAAGAGAAGCCTCTCAGCGGCACGGAAACTGACATCCGAAGTGCCGTTTCAACAGGTTTATGTGAAATCAGATGTTGAACGGGGGATCTGCCTGATCAGCGACCCTCGTGCAGGTTTTTGTGCGATTCCACTGCCTGAAAAGTAATATCGAAGGAGCACAAGAAAGAGGCTCATCATTACTGATTCACCAGCCCCGATGCCTTTTCGCACTCCTCCCATGAAACCACACATCCTGTGTTTGGTGCTGGCTGCCACCGTCGCCTTGCATGTTCAAGACGGCTATGCCCAGCAATCCTGGACCGCCAGTGATGGCCGGGTGACGATGGCGAAATTCATCGAGCTGACGGAGGACTTCGTCGTGATCGAGAAGGACGGCACACCGTTTGCCGTGCCATTGGCAAAGCTCTCACCCGAGAGCACGGAACTCGCCAAGAAGCTGGGCACGGAAGCCGCCGCCGAGGAGGCTGACCTCGGTGCCAAGGTGATGCGGTTTTGCCAGTCGAACCTCGGAAAGAAGGTGGGCGAAGGCCACTGCGCAGCGCTGGCATCCAAGTCCCTCGCGGCGGCTGGCGCTACCGGCATGGCTCGGAAGCATTCGCCAGGGCCAGAAGATTACGTCTGGGGCCGGGAGGTGGCCTTGATCGAGGGCGGGCCGAAGTATGTGAAGGGACTGGAAATGCTCGTGCGGGTAAAACCAGGAGATATGATCCAGTTTCGCGGTGCAAGGCTGGAAGGCGTCCGCCATGACGGCAGGCGCGGCACTTACTGGTATCGCTTTGATCATCACAGCGCCGTGGTGGAAGGCGTGGACGCTGCGCAGGGCATCCTGAAGGTTTTTCATCAGAACTCCGGCGGCAGGCAATTCGTCATCCAGGACACCTTTCATCTGGCTGATCTGGTCAAAGACTGGCTGCGCTTTTACCGCCCGCAAGCACCCAAGAAATAAAAGGAGGCTGGCAGACTGCACACGAGTTTCACCGATAGAAGGCCGACGGCTGCGGCGTGTGCCTCTTTGAATCATGGCAGTGCCCGAGGAGGCTGAGAGGATGGCTGCTCAACCCGCTTGAGATTCCACGCCGATGATGGGAGACTCGTGCCGCCCGTCGCCGCCCTCCCATGCCCGAATCCGAAGCTGCCGCCGAAATGCCCGCCGCACCTGCTCCCGCAGATGCTGCGCCGGAGGCATCGCCACCTGAGGAGTCCGCACCTGACACAGCGAGTCTCATCGAACTGCCTCCACCGCCCTTGCAGCCCCAGGCCGTCATGGTAAAGCCGAAGAAATCCCCCGGTAACCCAGCCTCGCATCGCGATGACATCGTGATCCCGGACTACACGTTGCTGAAACGCATCGGCAGCGGCGCCTACGGTGAGGTGTGGCTGGCTCAAAGCGTGACGGGTGCCCTGCGTGCGGTGAAAATCGTTTGGCGTGAGGACTTTGAACACACGCGGACATTTCATCGCGAGTTCCTTGGCATTCAGCAGTTCGAGCCGATCTCCCGTGGCCACCCTTGCTTGGTGCATATTTTGCATGTGGGCTGGAATGAAAACCGTGGCTTCTACTACTGCGTGATGGAGCTGGGGGATGATGTGGAGGAAGGCGGTAACATCACGGACATCGATAGCTACGTCCCCCGCACGCTGGGGACGGACATGAAGCGCCACGGCCGCCTTGATCCCTTCTTCTGCCGGGATGCGGGCACTTACATGGCTGATGCGCTGCATTTCATGCACAATCACGGCCTCACACACCGCGACATCAAACCCTCGAACGTCATCTTCGTGGGCGGTGTGTGCAAGCTGGCGGACATCGGCCTCGTGGCGGCCTTTGGTGAGCGTTCGTTTGTGGGCACGGAGGGCTTTGTGCCACCGGAAGGCCCCGGCACACCTCAGGCGGATATTTATAGCCTCGGCAAGGTGCTCTACGAAATGAGCAGCGGGAAGGATCGCATGGAGTTTCCCGAGGTGCCGGATGAGATCAGCGATGAGGAATGGCCTTTCTGGCTCGATTTGAACCGCGTCATCTGCCAAGCCTGTGAAAACGATCTCGACCGCCGCTTCACCACGGCAGCAGAGTTTGCGGAGGCCCTCCAGCATGTGGGCGATAAGCAGCCGGAGAGCTTCATCCGCCGCTTTAGCCGAGCCACCCTCTTCACCCTGCTCGGCTCCTTCCTGCTCGCCAGCGGCCTCGTCATGCTCCGTCATCAGCGGGATTGGCATTACGAGGTCATGGCACCGGTGAAGCCACGGCCCATCGCCCCCGAGCCACCTCGCACGGGCAAACCTTGGCAAAACCGCCTCAAGCAATGGTTCTCCTTCAAAGGAGATCGCCACATCGCCGATCTCCCCGTCGATGCGATGCTGTTCCGCAGCTTCCTCGAATCCAGCCTCCGAGCCTCCGAGTATGATGTTACGGGCATCCCTCAGCCGGATAAAACCACGCTCTACGCGGCCGTCGTTGGCAAAGCAGAGGCAGATGCCTTCTGTGCCTGGATGACGGAGACCGAGCGCCGAAGTGGACGCCTGGATCTCGATCACGAATACGGCTGGAAGCCCGCGAAGATCACGCCTCGTCCCGGCAGCTCTCCGCCAAAGCCCGGCATGCAGCCCATCCTCTGTGAGATCGTCCAGATGCGCTACGGTGCCATCACCATCACCTCCACACCGCCTGGAGCGGATGTCTATGACAGTGCCGAATTCCTCGGACGCACACCTTTGCGCCTGCCACATGTGCGGGCCGCCAAATTCGATTTATCCGTCACGCTACCAGGTTACAAAGTCGAGCACGCCACGGGCGATCTCAAACAAGGTCAGACCATCGCCTTCAATCTACGCCTCAAAGCCAGCGGAGCCGTCGTCTTCGGCAAACCATGGCCGAACAGCCTCGGCATGAAGCTCGTTCCCCTCGGCAAAGCCATGATCGCCTCCATCGAGACACGACGCAGTGACTTCGCCGAGTTCGCCAAGACCACCAACCAGCCGCCAGTCGAGGGTCGCATCCTCGATGCCGATCCCACCTTCCCTGTCACCATGGTCAACCGGGCCGAGGCTGAGCTATTCTGCCGCTGGCTCACGGATCGCGAACGCGCCCAGGGCCTGCTCGAACCCGATCAGGAGTATCGCCTCCCCACCGATGACGAATGGAGCATGGCAGGTGATCTCTCCCGCGAGACAGGAGCCACGCCGCAGGAGAGCAATGAACGCATCGGCGGCATCTACCCCTGGGGCTTTCAATGGCCGCCTCCTGCCAAAGCTGGCAACTTCCTCGATCTCACCGCCGATAAATCCGCCAAAACCTCCATCAGTGGTTACGCAGACGGCTTTGCCGCCCTCGCTCCCGTCAGCAGCTTCCGAGCAGACATCCGCGGTCTCCACGACCTTGCCGGAAACGTCTGGGAATGGGTCTCCACGCCTTGGAACAACACGCCCGATGCCGCCGTGCTCCGAGGCGGAGCTCACACGACAGCCCACAGCAACGAACTCCTCTCCTCGCACCGTCGCCAGGTGCCTGCCAGCTCACGCCTGCCCGATGCCGGCTTCCGCATCCTCCTCTGGAACATCGGCACTCCGGCCCGCGCCGACGAGTAGTGTTCTAACCTCATTCCTGATCTCTCATTCCGCGATGCCCTGGAGTCACATTTGGACCTTTCTAGCCGGCCTCATTCTCGGAGCCGCAGGCGTGCTCATTTACAAGCTGCTCCAATTTCTGGCTGATCTCCGTGCCGCCCGCCACACCATCGCCAGCTACGATCAATTGCTCAGCACTGAGGCCGATGAGCGTGCCCGCAAAGCCGTCGAAGACTGTAAAAACCGCCTTCGTTGGCAAAAGAATCTCAACCCCGAATGGCTCGCACCGCTGGTCAACGAAGTGCCCCAGCTCGTGAAGGACATCGCCGCCATCTATCATCCCGGCAAAGAGAACGCCCTGCTCGCTCCCGGCCTCAGCCAGTTCTCGCGTGCCGTCCACCTCGCCTCGATGGACGTGGCTGACTTCCTTCAAACACGCTCCATCGGCCGCCTCGTCGATGTCAGTGCCTCTACCGCCCTGAAGACCTGGGAAGTCACTCACAAGCTCGCCAAACACGACGCCGTTCAGCAGGCCAACAGATGGTACAGCCGACTCCTGCCCGTGTGGCAGGTGCTACGTTTCAAATCCCCCGTCATGTGGGCCAGCATGGCCGTTTCGAATGTCGCCGCACGCACCCTGCAACCTGCCGTGATCGACATCATCGCCAAACGCGCCCTCGATCTCTACAGCGGCCGTCTCGGCCGCGGCATCATCACCCCCTCCATCACCGACAACACGCCTCAAGAAGTGCTGCCGCCGATGTGAGTGAAAGGCCGCAGCTGAAATCTCACTTCGGCAGCATCGTGAGATACTGATCGGTCATTTGCTTCACCTTGGCGCGGAGTGGCTCAAGCTGGGGCTGGACCTTGGCGAGCTCGGCAGTGGCTTCGGCGATGATCTTGTCCTTCTCGGGGATTTCCTTCGTGGCGGCGGCGATGGTGGCTTCAGCATCGGTCTTCTTCTTTTTCGCGCCTTCGAAGTCACCGCTGGCCTTGGCGACCTCGGCTTTCTTCGCGTCCAGGACCTTCTGCTCGGCCTCCAGCTTGCCATGGGCGGCGGCGTAGGCCTGTTCGAGAGGTGGCAGTGCGGCTTTAGCAGCGGCGATGGCGGCGTTGATCGGGGCGATCTTGGCAGCGTAGTCTTTTTCGAGGGCGGCAGGAGCGGCCTGCTTCTCGGCGAGGGCCTTTGATTGCGCATCGACCTCTTTTTGAATGCTGTCACGCTGACCGCGAGTAGGCGCGGCAGCTTTCTCGGCGGCGGCGAGTTCGTTCTTGGCCTGAGTGAGCTGCTGTTCGGCTGTTTTGACGGCTCCAGCGGCTTTGTTCACGGCAGCGATGGCTTCGTTGTTCGCTTTGCCTGCGGCATCGCGGGCGGCCTTTTTGGCATTCACATCGGCCTCAGCGGCTTTGATGGCATTGGCGATGTCGTTAACGGCTTTTTGAGTGGCGGCGACTTTGGCGGCATCAGGCGCTTTTTCGGCCTTGGCGGCGTTCAGCGCATCTTGAGCCGGCTTTTGCTTCGCACGGGTATCATTGAGATTTTTCTCGGAGGCAGCCACAGCGGCCACGGCATCCTTGGCGGCTTTGTCTTTGGCTGGAGCAGCGGCGGCGGCATCAGCGTGAGTTTTCTTGGCAGCAGCTAGAGCGGCTTCTTTCGGCGCGGCGGCATCCTGCTTGGCCTTCACGGCTTTTTCAGGGGCAGCGAGCTTACCATTCACTTCGGCGAGGCTCTTCTTTTTGGCTTCGATGACCTTGGCGA
>JBILVU010000013.1:0-70576 GCA_044370285.1 Prosthecobacter sp. | reverse complement strand
TTGGAGAGGGCGAATTCCAGCTTCACAAACTTCACCTGCATACCTGCGAAGGTGAAAGCGATATCACGATCCGAACTGGTGAAAACTTTTTCGTCCAGCACGGCCCAGCCTTTTTGATCGCTGCTGCCAGAAAGGGTGGCGCGACCTTCGATGCCATCGTTGGCAAAGCCCGAACGATTGATCATTGTGGGCGTACCGAAGTTGATCACGGCGTTGCTATTGCCAGCGGCGATATCCACATGGTCCGTCGGATCGTCCGAAAGGAGAGAATTGGCACGGCCAAGTCCCTCGGAACCTACGATGGTGGCGTTTGAGGCCAATCCTTTGATGCCGCTTTCAAGAGGCTTGTCCGCCAAAGTAGGAAGGCGCTGCCATTTGGCATTCAGCGGAGCGGCCGCAGCGAGGCCGATATAGAGAGCAAGCAAGGTTTGGTGCTTCATGGTGGTTTGTGTTAAAAGAAAGGATTTTGGGGCGCTTGGAACATGCGGAGGCAAGGCTGTTCCTGATTATTTTAAAGATGACGTTCCAGTTCACCACATTTGAGCAGGCATGTAAATAAAATTTTCCGCACGAACGCGTGACAATTTTGAACTTGATAGGTTATATATACCATATATTTTATACTTATGAAGTGTCCACACTGCGAATCCACCCTTAGCACGCCCCTCCCGGCGTGCCCACAGTGCGGGTTTTCAGCCGAGGCGCTGGGTGCTTATCTAGGGGATCACTGGGTGCGGCTGGAACGCATCACCGATGCGGCCCACTGCCTGCGCCTGGAAGAATCCCGACGCTGCGAGGTGATGATGGACAATTTTGAGCGGGTCTTCCCCCAAGCGTTCTTTGCGTCCTATCTGGGCATGCTGCCCACTGGATTAAATGTGGCTGAGCTGGGTTTCTGGCTGCTTAATCAAGGGGCATTCAACACGCCGCTGATTCAGAAGCGCAATGACTTCGGCGTGGTCATGGTTGTGGACCCGGTGAGCAAGAACCTGGCGGTCACTCTGGGCTATGCCATCGAGGGGTATTTCGATTCCAAGGCGCTGACTTCCCTGCTCCAAGCTGTGGGAGAGAAGCTCCGCTCACAGCAATACGGGCCTGCGATCGAACTCGCGATCCAGCGTGTGTCACAGGTGCTGCGCGGCCACGCCCGCCCGAAGCCTTGGAGTCCCGAGGTCTCTCATCAAGCCTCCACCATCGCGGTCGAACCGCTGCGCGGCGGACACCGCATTTCCACATCGAACACCGAAGCGGACCTCTCGGCCGGAAATCGTTCTCGCTGACCTGCCATGGCCCTTTTTCGATCCATTACTCCAAAGTCAGCTTTTCCTCCGAGCGTGCTCGGGAGATTGCTTTTGCTGGGAGCGCTGTTTTCCTGCCTGCTGGGAAGTGGCCGTGCTCAGGAGGAACTCCCGCTGCCTCAGTGGACGGAGGAGGAACTTCGTGCGTTTCGTGAGCAAAATATCCAGGCCCCGAGCTTGGAGGCCTTGCTCCCGGAGCCTTCCGGGCTGGCGGAAAATCTCGATGAGGTGCTGCGTGGCCCTCTAAAAAGCGGTCCACGGCTGGATGATCTGCCGGAACGCCTCACCGGCGAGCTGCAACCTCGACTGACCCTTGAGCACATGCGGTCCTTTTTGCCGGAATCAGAGCAAACCAGCCATGAGGAAATCCGCAATGCTCAGCCGGTGGACGGCACCGCTCCCACCGCCATCGCGGCACTGCGGAGTATCTCCCCTGAATTCATGAAGGCGGCAGCCGGGATACCGGGTGATCTGTATTTTATCGATCCAGATAGCCGGGTGCCTGAAATGGCCGCGATGGAGCTGACGCGGCTGCTGGAGTTTCACGCCCGCGATGCCCGCATCCGGCTGTATGTGCTCATTTTGGGCAAAAACGAGACGCTGCCTGCCGATGCCGCCGTGGAGAAAGTGGCCTCGGGCCGCCTGCTGACCACGAATGCCTGCCTGCTGACCTACCCAGTGGGAGAACCCTGGCGGGCACACCTTTTCGTCAGTGAACCCGTGCATGCCCTGACGAGCGCCTCCTTTCTCTCGGAAACCTCGGCCGAATGTGTGAAGCAGGCGATGCACGCCTCAGAAGCCCACGATCAACTCGAGCAGTATATCGTGACCCTCTCCACACGGCTTTTTTGGCTGCAAAAAGCCATCGGCCATGATTTAAGGCAGGAAAGCCCCCAGGTGGCGCTGCGTGAGCTGACCGAAGGCGGTGCGCCAAGAGCCGCCACGGCCGATCCGATCCTACCTCCGAAGGATGCCAGCCCGTCATCTTGGGCCTGGTGGGGCCTGGGCATCGTGACCAGCACCTGCGGCGGAGCTTGGGCCGGCCTTCGCTGGCACAGGCAGCGCAGGCAAAGGCTGAAAAGCAGCATTTGGGAGCTTCCTGAACCGGAGACTTCGCCACGACTCGGCGGTGCCTTCTGCGGCGGGGGCGGAGCGATGATCAAATTTGGCTGAGAGCCCTTTGGAACCTGCTCATCAGCCTTTTGAAAAACTTTAGTTTGTCGAAATGAATTCTATCCGCCATATTAACTGTAATTGCCTCACTCAGGAATAATGTCCGATGTCATCCAGTTTGAATGCGGAGCATGCCGCACCCAGCTCACCGTGCCGTCCCACATGGCGGGGATCAGTGGCCCGTGCCCGACCTGTGGACAGACGGTGACCTCTCCGGCAGCGCCGCCTCCCGCACCTGCCGCCCCGGCCTTCGGATTTGGTATGCCCGCTCCAGCGCCGCAGTGGACACCGCCCCCTGCGGAAGCCCCCGCTCCCGCAATGATGCCCCCGATGGGCGGTTTTCAGCCCCCGGCCTCCATGCCACCTCAGCCTGCGGCTGGCGTCCCAGGCTTTGGACAGACGATGCTGGGCGGCTACGCGGGCGGTGATCCTGGCATGCCGGGTGCCACGCCCACTGGCACCAGCCTCCCACCGCGCCGTGCGCCCGGGCAAGTGCCGCTGACTTCCGCGCCGCCTTCCGGCCAACCCGCTTGGTCCCCACCCGGAGGAGGGCTGGGCCTCGGACTGCCTCCCAATGATCCAGCCGCTCCGATGCCGGGACTCCCAGCCATGGGAAATCCTCCCACGCAGGCCCAATCACGCCTCATTCCTGGGGCACCCATGATTCCTTCCATGCCCGCCTCCGCCGCCGGCATGACAAATTCCCTTCCTGGAGGCTCCCTGCTTGGGCGTGACGTGCCCGCTGCCCCCGTCACCCCCTCCACGATGGCTCTCCCGGCCAATGGTGGCTTTCCAGCCTCGGCATTTGGAGGTCAAGCAGGCGCTCCCATGTTACCCGCTGGGCCTGCTTCACCTCTGCCAGGCGGCCGAAATCTCGCCGCCCTGCGGCCAAACCGTGGCACCAATTTCATCCGCCTCGGTCTCGCCGCCGTCTTCTTGCTCGGCTTCCTCGGTATCGCTGGCTACCTGCTCAAGGACACCATCTCAGGCTACCTCAGCCCCACCGCTGAAATTCCTGCCGAGGTCAATCCGTCCCCAACTCCGACCACGCCTCCTGCCAAAACGAACACTCCAGAGGCTGGCACACCTGCGAAGACCGAAAAGCCTCTTCTCACTTCGACGACACCGGAGCCGCTGCCTGAAAAGCCCGTCTCAGAAGCAGGTGGGACGAGCAAACCTTTGATGGGCACCGTCTCGGGCCTCGAAGACACCCCCATCCCCAAAGCGGAACCCGCCACCGCCGCTGAAATCGCGATGGTAAAGACCGCTGGCTCCTCGGAAGCGCCCCCCGCGACGGCTTCCACGGGCGACCGCCTTCTGGAGGTGCCCGCGCCGATTGCTACCACGCAGACGCCCGCCATCCCCGAAGCCGCCCCCGGAGCACCCACGCCCCGTGCGATGACCGGCTCCCTCGACGACAAACCGACTGAAAAAATTCCCGCTGAGGCCGAGCCAGCTCTCAAGACCCTGAAAGCCTTCCTCAACGCTGACTCCGCCGAAGAACGCTCCAACCATGTGCTCGGAGCCGAGCTGATGAAGCCCCTGCTCGATCGCTACTACTCCCGCAACAACGACGGCCCCATCACCATTGATCACATCACCTTTGGCCGCTTTGACAAGCAGCCCGAACTCGGTGCCGGCGCTCACTGTATCTTCCACATCGAAAGCAAAACCTGGGAATACCCCGTGCCAGCCATGCTGGAAGAGCAGGCCGATGGCTGGAAGGTCGATTGGCTCACCTTCATCGAACTCAAGGACCGCAAGCTCGAGGAATTCTTCAAAACCTACCAAGAGGGCAAGGCCGCCTTCCACGTCGGCATCTTCCGCCAGCATTACTTCGGCGATGAAGTGCCAAATCGTGAGCAGAAGGATGCTTTTAGCATCGGCCTGCCGCGTCCGAATCCCTTCCGTTCGCCCGTTTTCCTCGGCAAAGATGCCGAACTCGCCCGCCAACTCCGCGACCGGCTCCCGTGGGAAGTCCATGTGTGGGCCATCGTCGAGCTCGAATGGAAAAAGCTCGGCAGCCAGCAGTGGGTCGAGCTCGTCTCCATGCCGCAGATGCATTGGTACTCCATCCCCGCCGCCCCGCGTCCCATCTCCACCTCCGAAAAACCACCCGCAGAAGCGCCCGCCGGTGGCGAAGCCCTCCCTCCCGGCATCAAACGCTCCCCCGCCGGCTCCTCCCCCACCATTCAGCGAGCCACGCCCGTCTCCGATCAGGAACTCCCCCCCGGCATCAAACGCTCCCCAGCCACCCGGTCTCGCTGAGGTAGAAACCTCCCGCGCATTAGGTTGACCATACTTCATGCCCGCCTAGCCTCGCGGCCCATATGGCACTCGAAAACGTCAGACTCGGCATTGTTGGACTTGGCAACATGGGCAAGGCACACCTTGCGAACATTCGCGCTGGGAAAGTCCCCGGACTTCGCGTCACCGCCTTGTGCGAAAGCCACGGCACCATCCCGCCGCTCCAGGAGGGCGAGACATCCTTCACCGATGTCTCCAAAATGATCTCCAGCGGCCTCATCGATGCCATCCTCATCTGCACGCCGCACTTCAGCCACACCACCATCGGTATCGAGGCCCTCACCGCCGGCCTCCACGTCCTCGTCGAAAAGCCAATTTCCGTGCATAAGGCCGATTGCGAGCGCCTCATCGCCGCGCACACGAACAAGAAGCAGATCTTCGCCGCCATGTTCAACATGCGCACGAACGCCACCTTCAAGAAAGTGAAGGACCTCATCGACAGCGGCGAGCTTGGCCAAATCCGCCGCGTCCACTGGGAAGTAACCAACTGGTTCCGCACGAACTACTACTACGCCACCGGCGGCTGGCGAGGCACTTGGAAGGGCGAAGGCGGCGGCGTGCTCATGAATCAGTGCCCGCACAATCTCGACCTCTTCCAATGGATGTTCGGCATGCCTCAGCGCGTTCGCGGCTTCTGCCAGTTCGGCCGTTTCCATCAGGTCGAGGTCGAGGACGATGTCACCGCCGTGCTGCAATATGACAGCGGTCTCTCCGCCACCTTTGTCACCTCCACCGGCGAAGCTCCGGGCTGCAACCGCCTCGAAATCTCCGGCGAGCAGGGCCGTCTCACCGTCACCGATGGCACCAAAATTCACTTCCAGCGCAACCGTCAGCCCATGAGCAAATTCTGCATGGAGGCCGAAGCCGCCTTTGCCATGCCCGAGAGCTGGCACATGGACATCCCGGTGGCCGAAAGCGGCGGGCAGCACATCGAGATCCTGCAAAACTTCACCAACGCCATCCTCAAGGACGAAAAGCTCCTCTCGCCCGCCGAGGAAGGCACCCGCAGCGTCGAGCTCGCCAATGCCATCCTCCTCTCCACCTGGCAGGACAAGACCATCGAACTCCCCATGAGCAGCGCCGATTACGAGCGCATCCTCATTGAAAAGGGCGAGCAGAGCACCTTCCAGAAAACCAAAGTCGTCGCCAAAGCCACCAGCGACGACTTCGCGAAGAGCTTCCGCTAAAAAAAGATCAGCCCTGTTCCCACGGAACAGGGCTTCTTCTTTCCCCCGGCTTACTTCAGCGTCTGAAGATAGGCCACGAGATCGGCCAAGCCCTGCGGCCCAATCGCTGCGGCGAGACCGGGAGGCATCAGCGACTCCTTCATCTCGTCTTTCTTCACGATGCTGGCCTTCTTGATCGGCATCGCCGCACCACCGGCGATTTTCAGCGTCAATTCATCCGCGGTTTCGCTGATGACATAGCCCATGGCTTGCAGGCCTTCTTTGGTCGTCACGCTGAGACCACCGAAGCTGTGCTCCACAGCAGCGCTAGGATAGAGCACGGCGTTGAAAAGACCATCCTGGCTGAGTTTGTTGCCGATCTGCGTCAAATCCGGCCCGAAGTTGATGAACTGGCCTTTCACCTGATGACAAGCCACGCAACCGGCCTGCATGAACAAAGCCGGGCCTTTCGCCGCATCGCCTTTCAGCTTCATGAGGTCAGCTAGCGACGGAAATTTCTCCGCACCGAGCGCAGCGGGCAGCGGCAGCTCTTTCGCGGCTTGCTGACGCAGTCCGCCATCCGTGCTGCGGCTGAGAGCCAGCGCGGCGGTGGTCTTCACGACCTCCGGCAGTTTCTTCTCCGAGTTCCACTTCAAAATGGCGCGTCCGCCTTCGCTGCTGAGCGCCAGGGCCTCGACGATGCTGCGGCGCACGTCGTCGCGCTTCTCCGGCCAGAAGGCCTGGTTCAACACAGCCACGCTGGGCCGGTCGCTGACCTTACCGAGCGCGGCGACGAGTTTCTTCGCCGAAGCGGCGTCCGCCTTCGTGAGGAAGGCCACAGTCTTGCCGACGTTCGCAGCGAGAATGCGTGCAGCATTGATGGATTCGCCCGCGTCGGGATGCGCGGTGATGTAATCGACGAGTTCCTGCTCAAACCCGGTCAAATTGAGCCGCTGCACGAGGTCGATGAACTCCGGCTTGCCGATGACGGGCTTCAACAGCGCATCCAGCCGCGCCTTGGCCTCGGGATTGGAGGCGATGGTGTTGCGGTCGAGCAACGCGGTGGATGCGAGGGCCGTTTCGGCGTCGGCTTTGAGGAAGATGGTCAAAGCGGCGGCGGAGACTTCGGCGGGGTATCTGTAGGAGAGGAGTTGGAGGGAGCGGAGGAGTCCAAGTGGTGTAATTCCATTATCTCGAATGGATTCACCCTCATCTGATGCAATAAGCATTGCCCAGACAGGAGCCCATTCGATGTATGACTTGGCTCGGCTGCGCCAAAAAATGGCAGACTCAGGGTTGATTGCTGGCGGCTTCACTCCTTCTGGCGGTCTTTCGACATTGGTATCGACGAGTTTTTCCCAATGAGTATCTGCTCCAATCCCAATGGCTTCGAGATACCAGCGATCACGAACCGGAAGCTGGGAACAGATATTGCCCCAGAATTTTGCGCCTTGCGCAGACTCATCAAACCTCAACGCAATCGCTGCTTCGCGGCGAACCGCATGCGAAGTGTCCTTCACGACCTTCGCGATAACCTCACGCAGCATCTCAGGATGCGCTTGCTGCACCAGACGCCGGGCGACGCGGATGGCGGTGATGCGGATGTTGGGATCGGTGTCGGTGAGGGCTTTGGTGAGGCACTCGGGAAGCGTGAGGTCGTGTGGGTTGGGTTTGTCGGCACCGGGATTGATGCGCTCCCATTCGTGAGCGGCGAGCAGCCACAAGGCACGGGCGCGATGCTGTGGGACGGCTTTGGTGTCGTGGAAGAGCTTGTGAAGCTCGGGCTCGGCTTCGGAGCCGATTTCTTCGAGCTTCTTCCAGGCGAGATAGCGTGCATCTTCATTCGGGGATTTGAGGCCCTGGAGTAGCGCTGTCCACCGATCTCCCTTCGTGATGTCTTGCTGAGGCACATACTTCTCCGCTGCCTTCGTCGTCACGCGGAACAACCTCCCACGCGTCACATCACCCATGCCGTGACCGCCGACGCCGGGGTCATACCAGTCGGCGACGATCAAGGAGCCATCGGGGGCGACGGCGACATCGCTGGGGCGGAACCAGCGGTTCTTGGTGCCTTCGAGGATGTTGACGATCTCGGCTTTGTAGCCTGCGCCGTCGGGTTGGGTGATGTAGCCGCGGACGACGTTCGGTCCGGCGTCGCAGTGGAGGGGCTGGCCTTGGAAGATGCTGGGGAGCAGATCGCCTTCATAGACTTGCATGCCGGTGGGGCTGCCTGCGCCGGTGAGAAGCATGTTCGGGACGACGCCGGGGTCGTTTTGATGCCAGTGACGCTGCGGGATCTCGCTTTCCCAGCCGATGCGCGGCGTCTGCCAGCCTGCGCCAGTCATTTCGTCGGAGTAGCCGTAGTTGCCGAACTCCATGACGTAGTTGATGCGCACGCCTTTGTTGCCGTCGTCGTCGTTGTCGCTCTGCCACATCGTGCCGAAGGAATCGACGGCGACTTCCCAGTTGTTGCGGAAGTTCCAGGCGAGCACCTCGACCTTGCTGCCATCCAGCTCGCAACGGAAGACCATGCCTTGCTGGTAGGGGCGGTTGTTTTGGTTGGTGCACTTCACGCCGTGGATGTCGGTGATGAGGTTGCCGTCCTTGTCGCAGAGCTGTTTGCCAGCGTTGCCGAAATTGAAGTAGAGGCGGCCATCGGGGCCGAAGTGGAAGGCGTGGATGCCGTGGTCGTGCTGCGCACCGCCGATCTTCGTGAACATGAGCTCTTTGCGGTCGGCTTTGTCGTCGCCGTTGTCGTCGATGAGCCAGAAAACGTCGTCGCCGCAGGAGATGAGCGCTTTGTTGCCGAGCACGCAGATGCCGTGGGCGCTGTCCACATCGCGGCCCTGGTGGAAGACGGTGGATTTGTCGGCCTTCGCGTCGCCATCGGTGTCTTCGAGGATGAGGATGCGGTCGCCCTCGGCGCGTTCGCCATTGTGCTTGCGGTAGTTCACGACTTCGCAGACCCACACGCGGCCACGGTGGTCGATGTCGATGCTGGAAGGCGAAAGCAGGAGCGGCTCGCTGGCGAAGAGCTGCACGATGAGTTCGGGATGCACGTCGAGCTGCTCGGTGGAGTCCGCTGGCTCGTGCGAAGCTCCCGCAGCGGCGCTGGCGGCGATGGGGCCTGGATTCTCCGTGTAAACGCGGAACTCGACGCTGGTGCTCCCTTGCTTGGTGCCGCCTTCATCGAGGGCACCGCGAGCTTTGAAGCGCTTCGTGCCCGCAGGCAGGTTGAAAGCGATGACGCTGTTCGCATGCGTGCCGATGCCGTATTCGATGGCTTTGCCCGCGCTGCGCATGGTCTGACCTTCGCAATTCGAATTCACCCGCACGCTGCCCCATCCGGACTGCGCAGCTTTCCACTCGACCTCGGTGAGTTTCTTCTCGCTACCATCGGCCAAGATGAGGCGCGGCTCCGCCCAGTCCGCCCAATCGGCGGCGAAACCGTTACCGCCATCGGTGACGACGAGGAAGAGCTCTTTGGCACCTTCGAGCGACACGTCGATGTCCACACTGTGGTTCGGCGTGTCCTTGGTGATGACTTTGGATTGGAAGAGCGGCTTCGGCGCGGCGAGGGCGAGGGTGGGAAGCAAGAGGAGGCTGAGGGCGAGACGCATGGTGACAGGAGGAAAAGGCGATAACCGGTGATCACAGTGTATCCGGCGAAAGAATCTGATAGGCGAGGCCAAGTTTCTTCAATCCTGCCTCAAGCTGCGAAAGACTCCAGCCGCGCGGAAGGACAAATTTGGTGTCACGTTCCAACTCGGTGAAGTTCACGATCAGGTCGCCTTCACGTTCATCCCAAACTTCGAGAGCGATGAACGGCTTCCACGCCTCAAACAAGGCCTTCACCTCAGCGGCATGCTTTGAGAAGCCATGCACGCGCAGCTTCATCGAGGCGATGTAGGGCTGGCCATGCAGCGCAGAGGTGTCACGCACCGATTGGGCGATCTGATGCTCCGTGATGACCTTTGGGTCGTAACTCACGCGGGCAAAGCCTTCCACGCCCTGGAGCACCTCCACCTCGGAAATGCCTCGCGTCTGGGTGAGTTGCGTCTGCACCATGTAAACGCAGCTCCCGCATTCGAGGCCGGAGATGACGAAGACGGCTTTCGCAGGCGCGGGCTTGTCCGCAGCGTGCAGCGTGAAGGAAAGAAGAATGGCAAAAGCGGCAGGAAGCCTCATTTCACATGACGGGTCGAGATTGGGGACGAGCGCCATACTGCGAGCATGGCTGGAAGGCCAGACCATACGCATCCTGTGGGATGCTTCTTGAGTTCACCTGGTCTCAGGGAGGCTCAAAGCCTGCCGATAGAACGCCCAGTTGTCCTCGCCGAGGGCGTTGAGCAGGAGATTCGGGTTGTGCGGGATGTCGGGGAGCTGGAGGTAGGTGTGCGGGACCTTCAGCGCGTCGAGATGCCGCTTGAACTCGCGATTGAAGCCGAGCGTCTCATCGCGGTCGCCGATGATCTGGCGGATAACGAGGCCGGAGCGGAGCTTTTCGACGTTTTGCTCCACGATCTGCCACGGGCTCTGGGCGCGGAAATACGCCATGTCGCCGCCATACACCGTGCCGAGCACCTGATCGCGTCCGCGTGGGCCGGCGCGAGGTGCTTCATTGAAGTCCTGCTGTAAAGGCCCGGCACCGAGCAGCGACACGGCGGCGAAGAGTTGCGGATGTTTGAAGCCCAGCCGCGCCGCGCCATAGCCGCCCATGCTGAAGCCTTCGATGATGCGGCCCTCGCGCTTCGCCTGCGTGCGGAAACTGCGGTCGATGTGCGGGATGAGTTCCTCGATGATCATCGTTTCGAGCTTCACCGAGCCGTCCTTCCAATCACACCACATGCCCATCGGCAGACCGTTGGGGAAGACCATGATCATCGGCGGGATTTTGCCGGTCCGCATGGCCTCGCCATAGCGCTGCGCCACCTGCGCGGCAGAGCCTGGCGAGCTGCCGCCGCTGCCATGCAGCCAGTAGAGCACGGGAAAGCGTTGTTCTTTGGCCGCATCGTAGCTCTCGGGTGCGAAGACATAGCAGCTCACCGGTTCACCGGCCGCTTTGCTGTCGAAGAGCACACGCTGCATCCGCGGGGCATTGATCTCCGGCAGCACCCAGACATGCTTTTGCTGGGCACACAGCCCGGTGACGAGAAGAAAAAGGCAGGCGAGCGCGGCTTTCATGCGGCTGGTTGAAACGCGGCGTGCTTCAAAAGGTCGCGACTCACTTCAACTTCGCGAACAGATCCTCAAGTCCTGCGATGATCTTGGTCGAGGCATCGACTTCGAGGCAGCTCGATCTCGCACGCCAGGTTTCATAGCCGCCAAGACCGTGCTGCTCGGGCGTGGGCAGGTAGCCGTGGTAGGCATTGGCCAAAGAGACGGTGAAAGTGGGCGCATGCCGCTTTTTGAGCTCCAGGCCGATTTCGACGAAGACTTCGGCTGGAATGGCCGAGACGTGTAGATCGCCGATTTTCATGATTTGCAGCGGTGCGGACACTTTGGCGGGAAAATCGGCCAGCAGCACGGTTTCACGCGCATAGACCTGC
This sequence comes from Prosthecobacter sp., assembly GCA_044370285.1. Taxonomy (GTDB): domain Bacteria; phylum Verrucomicrobiota; class Verrucomicrobiia; order Verrucomicrobiales; family Verrucomicrobiaceae; genus Prosthecobacter. The sequence continues at coordinate 59,083 of JBILVU010000013.1, read as the reverse complement.
TCCATCGTTTCCATGCGAGGGAAGAGTTTGGAGCCCTTCATCACTTCGCGGGCCTTTTCGACCTCGTTTGGCGTCGGGATGCGCAAACCAAGCTCGATCTCCTTCTGCGCAACACGCAGCGGCACCGAATCGGCATGCTTCATGGTCTTCACAGCGGCAGCGACGGTTTGTGCGACATCGTTCGCGACGATCTGGATGCGGCCATACGGCGCTTCTTTGCCCTGACCGCCGCGGAAGTCGATGTTGTTGATGTCGCCACTGGCACCGTTCGACATGATGCCGACGAACTCCGGGCCTGCGTCGAGCAATTGACCGATCTTCACCGCGAACGCGCCAAAGTAATCCGCGGAGATGTGTCCGGGACCGACGCCGCCGACGTAGTGCAGCGAATAATTCGCCAGCAGGGCGATGGGTTTGCCGTCGGCACCTTGCACGCTGATGAAGCTCACCTCGGGATCGGTGGGGCCGGCAGGTTCGACGAGGTTTGGGTTGTTGATGCCGGGATTGGTCTTCACCTGATCGGTGGTGGCACCGAGCGGCATGGGCAAAATGCTGCCGGGCTTCATCTTCCACCGTCGATTGAAGACCTGATGCGGTACCGAGGCACTGCCGTGGCCGATTTTCGCGGGAGCGAGGTTGTTCAAGGCACGCCGCACGCCATCGGCAATGCGCCTCGCCACGAAGCGCTGATAAATCGGGTTTGGCTCGCTCTGACCCACGGCCTGCAAGGTCCCGCAGGAGTGCGAGTGCGTGGCGGACATCATCATATTCTCCACCGGCAGGCCGGTGGCCTCGTTCACCATCTTCTTCGCCTCATCAAAGATGGCGCGACCGATCACACAGCTATCCGCGACGACGAAAACGAGCTTTGTCTGGCCATCATCGAGTGCGAGGCACCTCGCATGCAGCTCATCATGAATGACGAGCGCTTTGCCATCCTGAAAGCCGCCGTTGATCGAGCTGCCGAGCTCCGGCGTGATGTTGCTGGTGGCTGCACCGGCACGAAATTCGACGGCATGAACGGCTTGGGCGATCAACGCGACCGCCAGAAGGAGTGTTTTCATGCCAGCGAATACGCCTGGCGCGGTTACTTCTTCGCGTTCGGCACGATGTTCGCCGTCACGGCTTTGGCCTTGGGAAGGTATTTCTTCGCCAGCGGGACGAGGTCGGACTTTTTGATGCCGGTGATGTCACTGACAAAGGTGCGGGACCAGTCGAGGCGCTGGGGATGCTCCTGGGAGCAGCGGAGGACGGTGGAGGACCAGTAGCGATTATCGCGGCGCTGCTGCTCGATCTGCGAGACGACGGGCTTGTGAGCCCGCTCGAACTCATCGTCGGTGATTTCACCGGTAGCGAGTTGATCAGCGATCTCGATGCTGAGCTTGGCGAGCTTTTCGACCTGCTCGGGCTTGCACTCGATCATGGTGACGACGTAGCCGTAGCCGGTGAAGGCATCGCTGGCGAGGTGGTAGCAGGCGGGGGAGTAGGTATCGGCGAGTTCCTCGCGGATTTTCACACGGAGGCGGTCGTCGAGAATGCTGGCAAGCAGCATGAGGCGGCGGGCACGAGCGACATCGCTGGGCATGTCTTCCGTAGGCCAGTAGATGGTGGCGATGGCCTTCGGGATCTCGGTGTCGAAGGGGAAGGACTTGCTCTCGGCAGGCTTCGGGAAGGCGATGGTGCGTTCCTTGGCGTAATCGGGCTTTTTGTCGGCACGCTTCGGCAAAGCGCCGAGGGTCTTGGCGACGGCGGAAATGGATTTTTCGAGGTCGGCATCGCCAACGATGGTGACTTCGAGGAAATCTTCCGTGAGAGCAGGCGTGAGCCAGGCCTTCACTTCGTCCAGCGTGCGCTGTTTGAGCACGTCTTTGGCCGGGAAGCCCCAGCGAGGATCGCCGCCGTGGGTGAAGGCCATCACCTCGTTGTTCATGATGCCTTCAGCGGTGTGCTGAAGCTGGGTGTAGAGCGGGTCGATGTTCTTCTCAAACTGGCGTGCGGCCTCAATGCGGTAGCCGGGAGCAGTGAGGCAGGCGGCGAGGAGCTGGAGTTGGGCTTCGAGATCGGCGGGCGTGGTTTTGCCGCTGAGAAGGAAGGCCTCATCGCCGATGCTGAAATCACTGGCGACGGTCTTGCTGGCGAAGATGCGGCGCAGCTCATCGACATCGTGCTTCACGAGGCCGCCGAGCTGGAAGGTGCTGCTGGCGTAAACGAGGAGGCCGGGCTTGTCTGCGGGAGCGGTCAGCTTGCCACCGCCGAAGTTCACGAGCACGCGGATGGTGCCTTTTTCGAACTCGGTGCGCTTGAAGTTGAAGCGCACGTTGTTCTCAAACACCGCCTGCGTGACCTCAAGATCCTTCGCCTCGCTGCGGGAGGCGACTTTGCCAGCGGGGCCGAAATCGGTGTAGGCGAAGGTGGCAGTCTCTTCCTTCGCGGGAGCCTCGACGGGCTTGGCGGCGCTGGCTTTGTAAACATCGGTGATCTGCTTCGAGGCATCGCCATCGAGCTTCAGATTGCCGCCGAGGAAGATTTGGATGTCATCGCCCTTCCAATCGGTGACGAGGGCAGCGTGGCTGTCCTCTTTCTTCAAGGTGGCGAGCACCTTGGCGACGCGGACGAGGTCGTCCTTCGGATGGGTGAAGACTTTTTTCGCAGCGATCTGGCTGACGAGGCCGCTGGCGAGTTCGCGGGACTTGCGGGTGTCCGCCTGATCGGCGCGGAGCTTGGCTCCTTTGAGCGTAGAGGCCTTCACTTCGGCGAATTCGGCATCGGTGAAGCCATGCTGAAGGGCGCGGCGGATCTCCGTTTCGATCAAGGCGAGGGCGGGCTGCCAATTCTTCGGATCGCACTGGGCCTGGATGCCGCTGGTGAAGACGAAATCGAACTGTTCGTAGCTGTAAGCCTCCGCACCAATGATCGGAGCGCCTTCCGCCTTGGCGATCTTGGAGAGGCGCTGGTTGATCATGCTATCGGCGAGGATGCGGACGAGGTTTTTGCGGCGTTCCTCGGTGGTGTCCGGCTTGTTCTCGGCCTGACGGAGTCGCTCGACCGAGATGGTGAGAGCCTGCGATTCCATCTCGGTGTGCAACTTGGCGATCAAACCATGGCCGGTGGAAATTTTGCCAAGCGCAGGGTCTTTGACCTCAGGAGCGGCTTTGGCGGACTCGAAGTGCTTTTTGATCGCGGCGATGACGGCGGCGGTGTCTTTGAAATCACCGACGGCAACGACGGTGGCACGCTGGGGCGAGTACCATTTGCCGTAGAAATCCACGAAGCGCTGGCGGGACATCGACTTGAGCGTGCTCTCGATCCCGATGGGCAGGCGCTTTGGCAGGAGAGACTCGGGCAGGGCGAATTTATAGCCTTCGAGCATGGTGCGATAATCGACGCTATCGCGGGAGAGCTTTTCGCTGAGGATAATGCCGCGCTCTTTGTCGATCTCGTCGGCCTTGAGCAGCATGCCGTCGAGGTCATCGCGGAAGAGGCGGAGGCCATCGTCGAGGTATTTGGCGTTCACCTCGGGCAGTTCGAGCATGTACACGGTTTCTTTGAAGGAGGTGTGGGCATTCGTATCCGCGCCGAAGCCCATGCCGAGGCGCTGGAAGAATTTCACCATGTCGCCGTCTTCACCGCCTTTGAAGGTGCGGGTGCCGTTGAAGGCCATGTGCTCCAAAAAGTGCGCCATGCCCTGCTGATCGTCCTCTTCCATCAGCGAGCCCACATCCATGTAAAGACGGATGCTGGCACGTCCGGGCGGCTCGTCATGCGGCAGCACGAGATAGCGAAGTCCGTTCTCCAACGAGCCAAAGATGGCCTTCGGGTCCGGCTTTAGATCAGAGGCGTCTTGCGGCCAGCCGGCAAAAGCGACCGTGGTGAGCAGTAGGGAGGTGAGAAGGGTGCGGAGCATGGTTGGAAGGAAAAAGGGGCGGATGAAGACGGTCAGCATCTATCTTCGATGGACGAAACGACGTGGAGACAAGTTTTCGTCATTCGTCATTCTGAAATTCGTCATTCCCTGTTTTACAGGGCTTCGTCCCGGCCGAGACCCGCGTTGGGATCCGGCTCGATGAAGCCCAGCTCGACGAAGAACTCGTCCATGGCCATCAGCGTGGCTTCATACATCTCGAAGGAGAGGTTGAAATTGAAGAAGCCGTGGCCTTTGCCATCGAACTCGATGAGGCGGCAGATGTTCTTCTTCTTCGAGGACTTGCGGGCAAAGGTGTAGCTGCCGTCAAAGGGCACCACGCGGTCTTCCGTGCCGTGCATGATGAGCATCGGCGGAAAGCCAGCCTTGATGCCGCGGATGAGATCGGCGGCCTTGCGGGAGGCATTATCCGGCCAGCGATCCTGATAAGGCGCGTAACGTGACCAGGTATCGATCACGGGATTGAAGAGCACGACGGCGTTCGGCACCGGGCTGCAATCCGTGACATCGGAAGGATCATCAAAGCCATTCAAAACCGCCGCAGAGGCGATGGCATGGCCGCCACCGGAGCCGCCCACGCCGATGATCTTGCCGGGGTTCACGCCGAGTTCGACGGCATTCATGCGAATCCAGCGAATGGCCGAGCGAGTGTCCGCCATGGCTTGCAGCGGGCCTGCGCCGGGATGGCGGGCGCTTACGCGATAGTCAAAACACATCGTCATCATGCCGCGGGAGGCAAAATAAACGCAGTGCGGAGCAAACTGGGCGATCTGGCCATTGTCCCAACCGCTGCTGAAAAAGAAGGCCGCCACCGACTTCGGATAAGGTGGCGCTTTATCCGGCTCCGGCTCCCAAATATACACGGGCAAGTCCACGCCATTCACGCTCTTGAAGATCTCTTCACGAGCGGTCTTGAGCAGTTCCCGACCTCGATCTATCGGGGGTGTGCGAGGGTGTCCTTCCATGGGTGGGTTTGTGACGGGCGAGGTTTGAGAGAATTATGAGAACGGCAAATGGTTTCCTTGTCGCTGAGGCAAATACACACGCACGATTCATCCAAATGCATGCGGGTTTTGCGGTTGAGTTCGGAAGAAACAGGCCAAGATGGCAGCCGACATGACGCTCCGACCTCTTGTGCTCCTCGCCGCCGGCCTCCTCGCCAGCCTGCCCTCCCCTGCCCCGGCTCAATCCGCCGGGCCTGAACTCACCACCGCTCTCGTGAACGCCTACGGCCACTGGCGGGATGCCATGATGCGCAAAGATGCGCATGGGTGGGCCGGTGCCATCACGCAATACCGCCAGGTGGTGACGCGGAACCAACTCGTGAGTGAGAAGCAGGCCTTTCCCGATCAGGTCTTTGCCACGGCGGGCGATCCACCGAGCCTCGACGGCCTGCGTTTGCTCGAAGCCGAGGCCGTGGGCAAAACCGCTCACCTCGTTTATTTTGGGAAGGTGGATCTCGGCCAGGATCGCAATCTTTTGAAGGACACGGTGCTGAAATTGAAGTTTGGCTTCGAAAACGGTGGCTGGAAGTATGACAGCAACCGCTTCACCAACCTCGACACCGCGCCAGAGGTGCTCAAGGCGCTGCAATCTGGCAAGAAGGCCGATTTCCTCGACACACCGGAATTCACCCCGCCAGGCACCATGCCACCGCCGCCATCGCTGTGCCGTGTGCCGGAGTTTAAAGGCGGTTACAAGCTGCAATCCTTCGGCTACGAAACGCAGGTGCTCATGAATGGCTTTGATTACGCGTCTGTGGAAGACGCTCTCGACCAGCAGGTGGTCATCGGCGGCCTCATCAGCGGCCAAAACGAGATCACGCTTCGCATGACGCCTGTGCCCACGCCCGAGAATGGCAGATCCGCCGTGCAAATCCGAATCTACAAACTCGATGTGGCTCAGCCAGACAAACCCGGCATCGAGGTCCTGCGCTGGGAGGCACCGGATGGCAAAGCACCGAAGCAGATCACCCTGCCTTTCACCGTGAGATAAGCGCTTGCCGCAAAAACGCCGCCACGACCTTCAGGCGGCCTTCATCATAAAATTCCGGTCCGCCGTGCTTCGAGCCGGGCAGCGTGATGAGCTTCACCGAGGCGCGGTAAGCCTTCGCCAGCTCCTCCGATTGGGCATGCGGCATCTGCGGATCGGCATCGCCATGCAGAAGCAGCAGCGGCGGATCCGCCTTGTCGAGATGAGCGACCGGGCTGGCGAGCTTCGCCAACGCGGGCACCTTCTCCGGCCCATCACCAAGTAGCAGCTTGAGTGCTGGAATGCGCACCGTGAGGCCGAATTCCGTGCTCTGGCCGAGGATCGACTGTAAATTGGACGCTCCGTAAAAGCTCACGATGGCGGAGACCTCGCTGCTTTGATCCAGATGATCGCCCACACGACCTTCGAGCACCTTATGACCATTCGTCACGCCCACCAGCGCCGCCAAATGCCCACCCGCAGACGAACCGATGATGGCGATGGATTCCGTGTTCAGATCAAAGAGCGAGGCTTTGCTACGCAGAAAACGGATAGCCGCCTTGATGTCATGAATCTGCGCTGGAAACCGCGCTTGGGTGGAGAGTCGGTAATCCACGCTCGCGATGGCAAAGCCATGTTCGAGGAGTCCCGCGATCGGAACATCGCTTTTTGAACCTGCTCGCCAGGCACCGCCGTGGACATACACGATCAGCGGCGGATGCTGCATACCAGAAGGCCGGTGTAGATCGAGCAGCAACGGCAAGCCATCGACGCGGGCGTATTCGATATCCGTCTGCGTCTCCGCGAAGGCCGAGACGAGCGAAATGAGACAGCCAGTGAGCAAAAGAAGGAGTTTCATTATCGGATATACACGAACTCGCTGCTGTTGAAGAGCACGTGCGCCAGATCCGTGAGAGCTTGATTGCTGGTGGAGACGGCCTCGCGGACTTTCACGAAGTCGCGGGACTGCTTCAATCGCTCCGCGGAAGGCTCGTGGCCAAGCGTGAGCATGAACATTCGCTTGAGGGTGGCATCGAGCGTGGCTGAAGCGGCTCGCTTGGCAAGGAAGGCGGCCTGTTCCTCGACGAACTCGTCGTTCATGAGCACGAGTGCCTGGGTGGGCACGGTGCTGTCGAGACGTGCGGCGCAGGAGTCGGTGGTGGTGGGCGCGTCGAAGAGTTCCATCATCGGCATGAGGAGCTGGCGCTTCTGGTAGATGTACACGCTGCGCCGCCATTGCTCGGGGCCTTCGGTTTTGAGCAGCGGCCATTTGTTGCGCTGGCTGGTGGGGAGGAGATCAGCTCGAAGTCGCGGTTTGATGCCGGGGCCGCCGCGTTTCTCGTTCAGATTGCCGCTGGCTTGCAAGATGCAATCGCGCAGGACTTCGGCTTCCATGCGTTGAAGTGTGCTGCGGCTCTGCCGGTAAGTCGCCGATAGAAGGATGAGCTTGTGGAGGGCTTTGAAGCGGCCGCCATTGGCGATGAGCTGTCGCGCGAGGTAGTCGAGCAGCTCGGGATTTGATGGCTTCGCGCCGGTAAAACCGAAGTTGCTGGGGCTGGCGACGAGGCCCTGGCCGAAGTGATGCTGCCAGACGCGATTCGCGATGACACGCCACGCGAGGGCGTTGTCTGGCGCGGTGATCCATTCCGCGAGTGTTCGACGGCGCAGGGAGGTTTTGGTGGTGGGTGGAGGGAATGAGAGGGGTTTAAAGAGCGTCGGAACGGCGGGCGGGACTTCGTCGCCGAGATTCAAGGCGCTGCCGCGGAGCATGATGCGGGTGGGCGGCACTTGCGGGCTTGTTTCGATGAGGGCGTGGACCTTGGCGGTCTCATCGATCTTCACTCGCTTGTCGTTTTTGTCCTGCGTGCCGGGCACGAGGCCATACTTTTCGGTGCCGTTGAAGATGGCGAGAAGGCTGTAGTAGTCGCGTTGCAGCAGCGGATCGGTTTTGTGATCGTGGCAGCGGGCGCAACCGAGCGTGAGGCCGAGGAAGACGCTGCTCGTGGTGGAGATGACATCATCGAGTTGGTCGGCGCGGTATTGGGCGAGGGCGTCGTCGTTCTTGCCCATGTTGTCGTCGTTGCTGGGGCCATTGCGACCGAAGCCGGTGGCGATGAGCGATTCTTCATCTGCGCCGTCGATTTCATCTCCAGCGAGCTGCTCGGCAACGAAGCGGGCGTACGGTTTGTCGTCGTTGAAGCTGCGGATGACATAGTCGCGGTATTTCCAAGCGTGCGGACGGTCGAGATCGTTGTGCGTGCCGCCGGTGTCGGCATAGCGAGCGAGATCGAGCCAGTGGCGGCCCCAGCGTTCGCCGTAGCGGGGGCTTTGGAGGAGACGGTCGATGAGGGCGGCATAGGCGTCGGACTGGTCCGACGAGTCGGACATGTCTGACACGAAGGCGGTGATTTCTTCGGGAGTCGGTAGCAGGCCGGTCAAATCGAGCGTCACGCGGCGGATGAACGTGGCGGGATCGGCTTCGGGAGCGGGTGATTGGTCGTTTTTCTCCAAAGTGGCCAGGATGAAGCGATCGAGGTCATTTTTCGGCCAGGCGGTGTTTTTCACGGCGGGCGGCTTTGCGGTGCTCAAAGGCTGAAAGGCCCAATGTCCCCTGCCCTCCTCGACGGAAGGTGGTTTGGCGAAAACAGGCGCACAAAGGGTGATGAAGAGGAAAAAACGCATCGACAGACATGCGTGTCTGAGGTCGTCTTCTGACACCATGGACACACCGACCACCAACGACCTGAAACGCCGTTCCTTCCTCCGCGCTGCTTTTTCCGGCGCACTTGTCACGCCGGGCGTGATGAATGCCCAGCAGGTGGAGAAAGCCATCGCGGGTCAGTTTCATGAAGAGGCACGCGATTTACCGCTGGTGGAGGACGTGGATGTGATCGTGTGCGGCGCAGGCCCAGCGGGCATCGCAGCGGCGATCACGGCGGCGCGGGCGGGAGCCAAGGTGCGGGTGTTTGAATGGCGTGGCTGCCTCGGCGGCGTGTGGACGGCCGGGCTGCTGGGCTACTTGCTCGATTTCGACAAGCCGGGCTTCAATCAAGAGCTGCTCAAGCGCCTCGACGAGCGCGACATGCGCCGTGGCACGAGCAAAGGAAGCATCTGCTATGAGCCGGAGGGCATGAAAGTGCTGCTGGAGGAGATGTTTGTAGAGGCGGGTGTGAAATTTCAGCTCCACACGCGAGTGAGCGCGGCCTACCGCGAGGGGAAGCGACTCACCACCATCGTGACGGAGTCCAAAAGCGGCCGCCAAGCCTGGCGGGCACCCGTTTTCATCGACACGACGGGCGATGGCGATCTGGGAGCGCTGGCTGGATGCGCGTTCGAGTATGGCGAGTCGGATTCCTGCCCCTGCCAGCCGATGTCGCTGAATGCGCTGCTGGTTTGCCAGGATGCGGAAGCGCTTGCGGCATTCATTCACAAGTCGGACCCGAGCAAGGCGGACGGCCTTGCCAAGGATGCGCTGCTGAAGGAAATCCAGCGCACCGGTCACTTCCCATCCTACTCCAAACCGACCTTGTTTCAGGTGCGGGAGAATTTGCTGCTCGTGATGATGAATCATCAATACGGCGTGCCCTGCTTTGACGCCGCGAAGATCACCGAGGCCACCGTGCAGGCGCGGGCGGAGATGCACAAGATCGTGAACGGCCTGCGCAAGCTGGGCGGACCGTGGGAAGGCCTGCAAATCGCCGCCACGGCGGAGCAGATCGGTGTGCGGGATGGCAGGCGCATTGCGGGGCGTTACGTGGTGAACAAAGACGACGTCATCGCCGGTGCCCGCTACGACGACGCGGTGGTGCGTGCGACCTTCAGCGTGGACATCCATGCGCTGAGTGCGGAGAACAACAAGAAGGCCGCCTACCACAATGCCGGCATCAAAACGAAGCCCTACGACATCCCGTTGCGGGCGCTGATCGCCAAAGATGTCGATGGGCTCATGATGGCGGGACGAAATATCAGCGGCGATTTCATCGCGCATGCGAGCTACCGCGTGACGGGCAACTCCGTGGCGATGGGCGAGGCCGCTGGTGTCACCGCTGCGCTGGCTGCGTTGTCCAAACGCCTGCCGCACGAGGTCGAGTGGAAGGAAAGCGCGGCGAAGCTGGAGAAGATCCGTTCGTAGTTTGGGGCTTTAGCCCGCCATCGAAGATCCCAAACACGGGCTGAAGACCGAACTACGAACTCTTCTTCTTTTTGCCAAAGCCGAAGAGCTTTTTGAGGAGACCGCCGCCTTCGTTTTTGGCCTCGGTATCCTCGCTGGGCGCCACTGGGGCGGCGAGACGACGCTTGGCCGCCGGTTGGGTTGGCTCAGGTGATACCGCGAGTGGCTGCTGGTCGATGACGACTTTCTTTGGCCGGGCTTCCAGGGCTGGCTGAGGCAGCACCGCGCCCCACCAGGAAGGAGTGAGAGCAGCGATGCTGCCCCAGGCTTCGAGGCCTGCGTGCCAGACGAGACTGTCCGAAGCGACTTTATGGTCGCGGGCCATTTCCGTCATCACGGCGTCATCGTAAGGGCCTTCGGCGGCACCGGCGTTGTTGAGATACCAATTCATGCGCGGATGCTACTCACTGGTCGAGAGCCGGAAACTTGAAATCCGCGCTGTTTTGATGCTCGCGGGCGGCGATGACCTTCATCTGCGTGACGACCTCGGGATGCTTGGCGAGGAGATTGGTGGTCTCCGCAGGGTCGTTTTCGAGGTCGTAGAGCTCTTCGGAGGTCTTCGCGGCCTTTTTGGCCTTTCCACCGCTGAGGCCGGTGCGGAGGTACTTCCACTTTCCGAGCCTGACGCATTGCTGGCCGCCGTAGCCGGTGAATTCGCGGTAGAGGAATTCTCGCCCTTTTTGGCTCTCGCCACGCAGGACGTTGGCAAAGCTGGTGCCGTCGATGCCGGCGGGCGTTTTGTCTTTCACGCCGCAGAGATCGAGCAGGGTGGGCATCCAGTCTTCGAAGCCAGTGATGGCTTGGCTGGTGCTGCCGGGCTTCACTTTGCCCTTCCAGCGGAGGATGCCGGGTGAGCGGATGCCGCCTTCGTAGAGCGTGCCTTTGCCATCGCGGAGGCCGCTGCTGCTGTTGAAGAAGGCCGCGTCCACCCCGCCGAGGCCCTGATGCGTGCCGTTGAGCGAGCCGTTGTCGCTGATGAAGACGAAGATGGTGTCGTCATCGAGGCCGAGCTCGGCGATGAGGTTCATCATCTTGCCGATCTCGCGGTCCATGCGGGTGATCATCGCGGCGTAACCTGCCCGCGGTTTGAAATGTGGCAGGTAGCCTTTGCCGCCGGGATAGGTGGTCTCTTCAAACTGGCCGGCATACTCCGCCACGGAGTCATCCGGCACCTGCATGGCCAGATGCGGGACGGTGGTGGGCCAGTAGAGAAAGAAGGGACGGTCTTTGTGGTCGCGGGCGAATTTGAGCGCCTGCTCGGCGATGAGATCGGCGCTGTATTCGGTGCCCTGGAAGCGCTGGTAGCTCTCGGGCTTCGTGGGGTCCTCGTCGGGCTTGAGTTTGTCGTTGGAGGGAAAGGGCGGATTTTTGAGGTCGATGGTCTTGTCGTTGTCCCAGAGGTAGATGGGATAAAAATTGTGCGCCACGCCCTGACAGTTGTAGCCGAACCAACGGTCAAAACCTTGCTTCAAGGGCTCGCCCGTGCTGCCAGGACCACCGAGGCCCCATTTGCCAAAGCCGCCGGTGACATAACCTGCGGCCTTGAAGGCCTCCGGCAGGGTCACCGTGGAATCGGGGATGGGAAACTGACCTTCGTGCTCCGGTTTGCCCATCTTGGGAAGGCCCTTCGCGTTATCGGCCTGACGGTTGTCACGAATGAAGGCATGGCCGGGATGGTAGCCGGTCATCAAAACGCAACGCGAGGGGGCACACACCGCATTGCCGCTGTAGTGATCCATGAGCTTCATGCCCTCGGCGGCCATGCGATCGAGATTCGGCGTGCGGATGTGCTTCTGGCCGTAGCAGCCGAGATCACCGCGCCCGAGGTCATCCGCGAGGATGAGGATCACATTCGGCTGACGGGCCAAAGCGGCCGCAGAGAGCAAGAGGAGGGCGAGGAGGGATTTCATGGTCGGGAAGCAGGTAACGCAGGCGGTGCCGACTTCTTTTTCGCCCGGCTGAGCTGCTCGGCCTCAGGCAGCCGCCAGATGACATAGGCGGTGAGGACCACGGCCGTGAGGACGAGTAGGAGAATGAGATAAAACATGGGCCGAATGGCAAAACGCATGGTGGCGATGCAAGCATGACGGCTGCCATTCACAAGCGGAGGCATCAGCTCTCAAAGAAAACGCCCTGGAGATCATCCAGGGCGCTTTCGAGAAGGCTGACAATGAATCGCGGCTTACTTCCGGCGGCGGCGGAGGCCGATGCCGAGGAGACCGAGCATGAGAAGGAGGGCGCGAGTAGGCTCAGGCACGTTGGTGATGACGTAGTAGGCTCCGCTACCATCGGTGGTAACGCTACCGTAAAGACCGACGCCAAGGCCAAGGGCGCTGTCGTTGATGCTGGTGAAGGCACCGACGATGGAGCCACTGGCGAAGCTGAAGAGCTTCCATTTGTCACCCAAGGCAAAGCCGCTCAAGCCATTCGGATTGGTGATGATGAGCGTGGAGGCCGCAGTGAGATCGAGTGAACCCGTCAAGCTAACGAAGTCGGCCGCGGAGGAAATGGCGCTGTTATCGCCGATATTGCTGAAGAGGTCGAAGCTCATGCTGCTGCCAGCGCCCATCACCGTGCTGCCGGTGCCGGAGGTGCTCAGACCGAAGCTGCTGGCGACCGGGGAGCCTGCCGTGGAATCACCGACAACGAAGCTGCCGTTGATGTAGATGCTGTTGTTAGCATCTGGAGCGATGCTGCCGGTGCCGGAGAGCGTGCCGGAAGCGCCGACGGTAACATCGCCCGTGCCGGTGGCGGAGCCGGTGGAGTTGCGGACATTGAGCGTGCCGCCGTTGACCGTGGTGCCGCCGCTGTAGGTGGAGGCCTGATCAAGCGTGAGAGTGCTGGCGAGATCCTTCGTGACACTGCCGGTGCCGGAGATGGTGCCGGCGTAGATGGTGCTACCAGCGGCGGCTCCGATGGTGAGGTTGTTGGCCCCCAGTGTGACGGCATCGTTCGCGCCGCCGGTGAGACTGGCAATGGACTGGCTAGCACCGAGGTTCAGCACGTTGCCCGCCGTGTTGTTCATGATGATGGCGGTGCGGCCGTTGGCGGTTGGAAGCGCATTGGCGACATTAGCATTCAGTACGCCGACATTCTGGATGTAGGTGGGTCCGTTGTAGGTGTTGGCGCTGCCGAGGTTGACCGTCGTGGCATCTACCACCAAGTCGGAATTGGGGCTGCCGGTGTTGCCGGTGATGGCACCACCAATGTTGAAAGTGCCGCCACCCGTGAAGGTGACGACGGTGCCGGTCTTGTCGATGCCGCCGGAGAGATTAAAGATGCCGCCACCGCTGCCGATGGTGGCATTGGTGTTGATGGTGATGGGGCCGGCGAAGGTGGAATTGCCGCTGCCGCCGACGAGGGCTCCACTGTTGAGGATGCCGGAACCGTTGAGGGTAAGGGGCTCGAGGTCCGAGTAGGTGATATTGTTGATGACGAGTGCGCCGCCGGTCGTGATGGTCGTGCCACTGGAGATGTCGCCGAGGGAGCCATTGCCACCGGCGGTGACGGTGGAGCCGCTGCTGACGGTGGTGGTGCCGGTGTAGGTGCTGATTCCGGTGAGTAGAAGGGTGCCTGCGCCCGCGCCGGTGAGGTTGTAGTTACCACCGATGGTGCCACCGACCGTCAGGGTGCCAGCGCTGACGGTGACGATGCGATTGTCATTGAGGGTTACCGCTCCGATGCCGAGGTTCAGGTTGTTGGTGCCGGTGAAGGTGAAGTCCGCGTTGATGTTGAGCGCCGGGTTGCTCGAAAGCGTGATGGCCGCGCCGCTGGTGTTGTCGATCGTGCCACCACCGATACCGATGGTGAGCGCGGTCGGGATGGCTCCTGCATGGTTGATGTTTAGAGTCGCTCCAGAGCCAATGATGGCGGGGCCATTGAAAGAGTTGGGTGAGGCGAGAGTCACCAAGCCGGTCACATTCAAGTCCGAACTCGCAGGGATTCCGACGATGGTGCCTGTCACCGTGATACCAGAGGCACCGCCAGCAAGGGTGAGGGTAGTGCCAGCCTTCGTCAGCGTACCAGAGAGGGTGAGGAGACCGCTGCCGCTGTTCTGGATGGTGTCAGTGCCATTGCCCAGCACATTGATGTTTTTGCCGAGAGTGCCCGCAGCTCCGGTGTAGAGGAGCGTACCGGAGGAGGTGGCGGCGACACCGAGATCGAGGTCCGCATGTGCTCCGAGAGGCTGGCTGGCGGTGGCCGTGGCGTCCACGGTGGCGAGGGAGATCGTGCCGCTGGTGATGACCGTCTTGCCGGTGAAGGTGTTTGTGCCACTAAGGGTGACGGTTCCGGTGCCGATCTTGGTGAGGCCGAGGGAACCGCCGCCAGTGCCATCCTGGAGGAGAGTGGAGAGGCTGGAGGTGGTGTTTCCAGCACCGACACTGATGTTAGCCGCAGAGGCATTCGCGTTTTCAACAGTGCCCGAACCAGTGATGCTAGGAACGGAATTGCTAAAGCCATTGAGACGAAGGGTACCGCCCGAATTGAGAGTGACTGCCGAGGCGCTGCTGAGCGCTGTGGCGGAGCCAGCAATGAGTGTGCCGCCTGTCTGCACCGTGGTGGCGAGGGTGTAGGTGTTGACGCCGCTGAGTGTGGTGGTGCCGGTGTTGCCGACGTCAAGGCCCACGGTCGAAGCAGATGCATCGTTGGTATTGGTGATGTTGCCGTTAAAGACAAAGTTACCGCCACCGACGAGGTTGATAATACGGGCCGTATTAGCGCCGACACCACCGACATTGCCATTAAAGGTGAGTGAGGCTCCCGTATCCGCACGGTAGGTGCTGGCACCGCCACCACCAGTCATGTTGAGTGCCCCAGAGATAATGTTCGAACCGCTGACGCTACGGATGACACCATTTGTCGTGCCGTCTGAGCCGAGGCCCGATGTGGTGAAGCTGCTATTGCCGAGAGTGATTCCTCCTGAGAGCTGAATCTGCCCCGTGGTGGCCCCAGAGGTGAACACGGATGTCACAGCACCGGTGCCGAGCGCATTGTTCGCCGTGGCAAGAATGACACCCAAACTGGCGGCTGCTGCTGGGCTGATCGTTGTAGCACCCGTGTAAGTGTTCACATTCGAGAGCTGAAGGACACCCGCTCCTGCTTTGGTGATTCCAACACCCGTGCCGGAGATGACGCTCTGGACATCGAGATCAACGGCCGAGCCGGTGCTATTGGCGACTGTAAAGGTGCGGGTGGCGGCACCGAGGTTCAAATTTCCGGTGATGAGCGGGATGGTCGTCGGATTGCCAGTGGCGCTGGTAGTGACGTTTCCGCCGAGGGTGAGAGTGCCCACCCCGGTCTGGACGACCGAGGCGCTGGTGGCTGTCTGGCCGGTGCCACCAAGAGTGAGTGCACCGATGGTGCCGCTGAAGCCGTTCAGGTCGAGCGTGGCGGTGGTGGAGGCGGCGTTGGCATTGACGGTGACGGCACTAGTGGCGGTAATGGCGCTGTTTGCTCCATATCTAAGGGTGCCTGCATTGATCGTGGTGGCCCCGGTGTAGCTGTTGGTGCTGTTCGAGAGGGTGAGCGTGCCCGTTCCGCCTTTGAGGAGGGCATTGGCAAAGGCGGTGTTGTTCACGATTTGACCGGTGATCTCGGTGTTGCCTGTTCCGTTGATCGTCAGCGTGCGGCCAGCAGTGTTGCCGGTGGCTCCAATGTTGATGGTGGAGCCGCTCAGAACGAGGGTGCCTGCAGTGAGGCTGTTGGTGAGCGTGCGATCCGCATTGCCACCAGTGCCGGTGAAGGTGCCGGAGAAGGTGAGGTTGTTCGAGCCGGACACTGTGAGGGTGTTGTTGAGCGTGAGGGCATTGGCCACCGCATTGGCTCCGGAAAGGTCAGCGCTCGCCTGGATGGTGCTGGAGCCAGTGATGG
This sequence comes from Prosthecobacter sp., assembly GCA_044370285.1. Classification (GTDB taxonomy): domain Bacteria; phylum Verrucomicrobiota; class Verrucomicrobiia; order Verrucomicrobiales; family Verrucomicrobiaceae; genus Prosthecobacter. The sequence goes on along the minus strand of JBILVU010000013.1, from coordinate 43,148 downwards.
TGAGGCTGCCAGTGCTCAGGGCGTCTTTGTGACCAAGGATGAGAATACCTTCGTTGAGGGTGGTGTTGCCGACGAACGTGCTGGCGGCATTGATGGCCAGGCGGGTGCTGGTGACAGCCCATGCGCCAGCCTCGTCGTTGATGGCGAGATTGCCCGTGCCGGAGATGCCCGTGGTGTTGATGGACACGAGCGAGTCTGCGTCGCCGCCTTCCACGCTGATGCTGCTGTTGCCATTGAGGACGACCCCCCCGGTGACGATCAAATTGCTGGCCGCATCCGCTAGGTTGAACCGGGCCGTGGCTCCCGTGCCGCCCGAGCCGAGGGTGATCACGCCGCTCTGCGTCATGGTGTAGTTGGATGCCAGTGCTCCGACATTGTCCACACTGAACTCTGCCAGCGAACCCGCGGCAAAGTTGATGGCGGCGGTGCGGTTTAGGCTGGCACCGTCCACATTGCGGTAGATCACACGTCCGAGTTGGTTGAAGTTGATGTCCCCGTCGAAGCCCACATAGGGGGTAGCCGTCCCGCTTCCAGCCACGTTTGTGAACACCACCGTGCCGCGGGTAAACGACAGCGGGCCGTTCCAAGTGCTGCTGCCATTGTTGATCGTCAGCGTGCCTGTCTCGGCGTTGCCAGCGGTGAGGGTGCTGATGCTGTCCAAGATCAGGCCCGACGTTCCAGAGAGGGCCCCGGAGAGGGTGATGTTGCGTGCGGTGGCCGCAGCCGTGGCATTGGAAAGGTCACGCAGATTGATGTTGGAATCCGCAGCCACGTTCACAGCACCGCTGTAGGTCTGGTTGTTACCGCCAACACTCAGTGTGCCGCCAGCGAGGGTGAGATTGTTGGAGACGGTGCTGGAGGTGCCGTTGTTGTAGTAGAAGGTACCGCCGGTGCCAATCGAGACGGGCGCACCCGCACTCGGGGTGGCGACAACGCCGCTGAGAGCGGTGGCGTTGGTCATCTCGGTGATGCCGGCATTGGCAAAGTAGGTGCCTGAGTAGCCGGTGCTGGCGGTACTGAGGACCACCTTGCCACCACCTGCCTTCGTGATGTTACCCGTGCCCGTGAGCGCTCCGCTCATATTCAGCTGCTGGGCAGCGTAGAAGGTCTGGCTGGAGCCTGCCGTGGCGGCAGCAGAGATCACGAAGTCGGTGCCATTGGTGATGGAAACGATGGTCGATCCAGCAGGGATGCCAGAGCCAGTGATCGTCATGCCGGGGCGCAGTCCAGCAGTATTGGCGACCGTGACGGTGGTGCCTGCGATAGTCGTGCCGCCTGTCAGGGTGACGGAGTCCGCCGTGGTCCATGTCTGATTGGCACCGGCGACGAATGGCGCGGAGATGGTGACAACCGGGGAGCCGTTGGCGAAAAGATTCAGGCCGTTGGCGGAGGAAGAGGGTGTCACATTGAGGGAATTCGAGCTAACGGCACCGGGAGCGATGGTGATGGATGCAGGGGTATTGGCCGGGGTGGTGCTTTGCTTGAACTCAAGGGCGTTGACCTTGAAGCTTTGCTCCAGCGTGGTGTTCAGCGCTGCGCCGCCAGTGATGGTATCGGCCGCAAAGATGATCTTTTGGCCTTTGCCTGGCAGGGACGTTTCAGGGATGGCACCGGCGAGGTCGCTCGAGAAGTTGGTATTGAGAGTGCCGTCGATGGTGTTCCACATCGTGGTGGCAGGGCTGGTGCCTCCTGCCCAGTAGATGTCGTTGGTGATGAGAGTGCCCGCCGTGAGGGAGACGACGGTGTCGGATACATTCAGCGAACTGCCCGTGTAGCCAGCGAGGGTGAAATTGTAGCTCGCACCACCCGATGTGAGGCCGGAGGCGGCACTCAGGAGGTTGTAGGTGCCGCCATTACTGATGTCGATGTCCTTGATGATGAAATGGATCGCGTTGGCGACGACGGCGGCGGCGGTGGTGCCGAGGGTATCGGTGCCTGAATCGCCTGCGTCGAGCTCGAGCCAGGAGGTACCGGAGCCGCTGCCGAGGTTGAGGGTGGTCAGATTGCTGAGCGGCGTGCCGAGGCTGTTTGCCAAGCTTAGAGTGCCACCGGTGAAGGCCGCGCCCGCCGCCCCTGCCACGCTCACGCTTGTCACGCTGGCAGGCGTGGTGATGCCCCCGACGAGTTTCAAGGTGCCGGTGGCTCCCACCGAATAAGCCGTTGTAGCCGCCGTGCTATTGAGATTGAGAGTGCCGTTGCTGACGGTGGTGGCACCCGTGTAGGTGAGGGTGGCGGCGATGTTGGCCGTGCCCGTGCCGGTCTTGGCGAGGGAAAGAGCGCCACCGCCGGAGTTCTGGATCTGATAGATGCCGCCGCCGCCGCCGATGGTCACGGCTTGGTCGTTGGCACCCACAGTCAATGAAGCTGCCGAAGCGGAGGTGTTGTCGATGATGGTGGTTCCAGCACTGGTGGCCGTCAGCCCGTTGATGGTTTCGTTTTTGCCGTTGAGGTCGAAGGTTGCGGTGACGCCTGCGGCGGGATTGATGGTCATATTGCCTCTCACTTCAAAGGACAATGCCGCGCCGCTGGCAATGTTCGTGGCCGGAGTGGTCGTCCCAGGCACGCTCGCAGTAATCGTGGTTCCATCCACAATGCTGGCGATCTGCGTCCCGGCCGCCACCCCTGTTCCGCTGATCGTCTGCCCGACCACAAGGCCCGCGCTGCTGGCCACGGGAATGGTGATGGTGGCGGCTGTGATACTCACCGCTGCCGTTGCCGTCGAAGTGCCTCCAATGCCATGCGGAATGACTTCGCTATTGCCCAGCTTCAGTGTGCCGGAGGACACCGTCAGCGTGCCGTTGTTCCAGTCGGAATTGGTTCCTGTGCCCGATCCGCCTAAGGTCAGGCTTCCAGTGCCGGAATAGCTGAGATTGAGTCCGAAACCGGTGCTGGTGGTGATGTCCCCGGTGATGATCGTGTCCCCGCTGCCGTTGAGAGTCAGCGTGCGCGCCGCCGTCATCGCCGTGTTCGCCACGTTGTTGCCGATGGTCAGCGTCTTGCCGCTCACGATGTTATTGGTGAATGCCACATTGTTGGCCGATGCCGCGTTGTTGAAGGCACCGTTCAGGGTGATCGAGTTGTCTCCGATGAACGCTGGCGTCGTGTTGTTGGCAAGAGCGACCGCGTTTGTCAGCGTGCGATCGCCACCGTAGGCAAAGATGTTGCCGTTACTGATGGTCAGGGTGCCGGTGCCCGCTGCTGCATCGTTACCCAGACCAAGAGCCCCCGCGCTCAACGTCACGCCGCCGGAGAAGGTGTTCGCACCGCTCAAAATCCAAGTCGCGCTGCCGTCCACCGTCACGCTGAGGGCGTCTGCGCCTCCGTTGGCATTGGTCAGCACACTGCTGATGGTATTGCCCGCCGCGCTGCTGCCGCGCAGGGTCAGGTTCTTGACACCGTTGACCAGTGTGTTGTCCACGTTGGTGAGAATCAGCGCCCCGCTGCCGCTGGCGTGGATCTGATTGGTGGCCGTCGTCGTGTTCAGACGGATCATGCGGTCACTCGTCTCACCGGCTCCCACATACTCCAGGATGCCGCCTGTCGTAGTGGTATTGCCCAGCAGGAGCGCACTGGTGCTGGCGGCAGAAGCCGCGCCCACGCTGGTGGCTCCAGGGCTGGTGCTGTTACCCAGGGAGTTCACCGTGAGCGTGCCGGCGGTCACCGTCGTCGTGCCGGTGTAGGTGTTCGCCCCAAAGAGCTGCAAGATGCCCGTGCCCGCCTTGCTCACCCCGGAAGTGCCTGTGCCGCTAAGCACCCCAGTGATAGTGGCAAAGTCCGCCCCGGTATTGGTATTGTCATCAACCTGGATCGTGCGCACCGCGCCATTGAGGTCGATCGCGTTGCGGATCTCCACCTCCGAGGTGGAGATGGTGTTGTTCAGGAGAAAAGCTCCCGTCGAGGTGCCAGTCACTCCCATGAAACCGCCACTGCCCCACGTCAGAGCCGTGGGTGTGACTAGGCCACCGAGGGCCACCACCAGCTTGCCGCCGGAGGCGGAGAATCCCACCGCAGCCGTCGTGGCAGTGGTCGCACCCAAGGTCACTGTGCCGACACCAGCAGCCGGGGTGGCAACGACATTACGAGTGAAGTTCCCGCTGGTCTGAAACAGGCCGCCGCCCGTGGTGCCAGCCGCCAGCAGGAGCGGGCTGTTAGTGGAAAGGCCTGCACCGTCAACGGCTTGAAGAACACCGCCTGCCGTGGTTCCCGTGCCGATGGTGGTGATACCGGTGTAATTGTTGCTGCCGGTCAACACCCAGGTGCCCGCGCCAATCTTCGTGACCGCTGTGGGCAGGGCCGCGTTGTCAGACAGCTGCGGAGCGAAGACGTTGTCCGCCGTGGAGGCTCCGCCGAGTGTCAGTGTCTGTCCATTCGTCAGGCCTGCGGCAAACGCCACCGGATTGGTATTGGTGAAGGACAGCGGTGCGTTGACGGCCGAAGCGTTGGCGATCTGACCACCCGCACCCGCGAAGTTGCCCGCAAAGGTGAACAAACGGTCCGTGCTAGCCGCCGTGGTGCCTGTGTAGTTGATACCCGCCGTGGCAAGGCCGCCAAACACCAGGCTGGCCGCATTGGTGGCCGTGCTGGTGTTCAGACCGCGGCCGATGCTGCTGGCGGTGCCGATGTTGGCCAGCGTCGTCACGCTGACGAGCTTGGCGGTGGTGGCCAGCCCCGTGCCGATGGTGGTCACGCCTGTGTAGGTGTTCAAACCGCTCCAGACGGGGGCTCCCGTCGTTCCGTTCAGGCTGACGTTCACCACACCCGTGGCGCCGTCCTGGATGATGCCGGAAAAGGTGCCCGCTCCCGTGCCAGTCCCGCCGAGGAGAAGAGTGGCCGCTGTCCCGCTGCTGTTGGTCACGGTGCCCGCTCCGTCAAAGGCTCCGATGGCCGTTCCCGAGGACTGGCCGTTGAGGTCCAGCGTCGCCCCCTGGCGGATCACCAGCGCCGCGTTAGCTCCGCTCAGTCGGGCCGAATTGACCCCCAGGCGCACCGTGCCCTCATTGATGTTCGTCGTGCCGATCTGGGCATTGGTGCCGTTGATGACAAGGGTGCCCGCGCCGTTTTTGGTAAAGCCACCCGTCGTGGCGCTTGCGATGTTCACCGGCGCACCCGTGGCACCCAAATTGAGCACATCGCTGGCGCCATCGACCCGGATCACGACGTTAACCGCCGCCGCACCACCGATCGTGCGTGAAGTCGCGCTGTTGCTTTGAATCGTCGCCGTGCCGCCAGATTGAAGAATGGCACCAGTTGTTACCGTCAGGTTATTGCCGAGTGTCAGCGTCTGGTTATTGGTAACCAGGGATGAAACCGTCGCTGCTGCCGCAGTCGAGGCGGCGGCGGTCAGCTTGTTGTGGACACCGGTGATAAGCGCACCGCCGCCCGCATTTTGGAAATTGCCCGTCGCAGCGTAGGTGGGTGCAATGATCTGGTTGGAACCGTTGATGTCCGCAAAATCAGCGCCGTTGATGTAAATGTGGCCCTGGAAGTTTGCCGTGCCGAGGAGCGTGGTGGCGGTGGCAGCTGTCGGAGGCGTGGTGAAGGTGACGACCCCACCGCTCCCGCCAGTCGTGTTGAAATTGAGGCTGGAGGCTGCCGCTGTGGCACCGAGGGACGCGAAAGTGAGGTTGGTGGCCGCAGGCGACACGGTGGCCGCAGTCAGCCTGACAGTGCCAGCGCCCGCCGTGGGAGTCAGAACACCCAGCGTTTCCGTCGTGGCCGCGCCGCTGAACCCGACAAATTCCAAGGTGCCGCCCGCGCTGAGCGTGGTCGCATTCGAGCCGAACACCAAGGTATTGGTGGCCCCCTCCGCCACAATGGTGGAAGTGGTCCCCGCATTGGCCACGAGCCGCAAGGTACCGCCAGAGATGGTTGTCGATCCCGAGTAGGTGTTCACGCCAGCCAACTGCCAGGTGCCGCCATCTGTCTTCACGAGCGAGGTGTTGTTCGTGCCGCTGAGGTTATCTATGATCGCACCGTTGATGGTGTTGTTCTGCATGCTTGCCCCACCCAAGGTCAGCGTTTTGGCACCCACCCCGCTGGCAGAGACCACCGTGGTCGTCGGTGTGCCGGCCGCGATGATCACTGGAAACGCCTGCGTCTGATTCGCATTGATCACGCCGCCACCGGTCGTGCCCGCGAGGTTGATCACCCTCGTCGAGGTCACCCCTGCCACCGTCATCGTCTGGTTCAGCGCCCCCGCCCCGGTCGTTGGTGCGCTCAAGGTAACCACATTGCCAGCCACTGACGCCACCGTCGTCCCACCCGCGATGCCCGTCCCGGAAATCGTCGCCCCCGGCACAATCCCGTCCACTGACTGCAAGGTCACGGTGGTGGCTCCCGTGGCATAGGCCTGCGCCAGCGGCGTGGTGCCATTCACCGCGGAGGTCAACCCGGCGGCTGTCGAGGCCGTCGAGGTTCCAAAACTCAAGGTGCCTCCCGTGCCGCTGGCACCGAGGTTGATCTGCGAATTACTGGCCAAATTGATCGAACGGAAGTCGGTGATGGCCACCGTGCCACCCTGCACGCTCAAAGAGCCGTCCAAGGTGCCTGCCGTGCTGCTGATGGTCAGCGTGCCCGTCCCCGTTTTGATCAAGCTGTGATTCTCACCCACGTCAGCGTTCGAGGCCACAAAGTTACCGCTGATGAGCGTGTTGCCATTCCCGGCGATGGTCATGCTGCGCGGCGCGGTGTCTGTGTTGCTCCAGAAGGCCCCCGTGAAGGTCAGCGTGCCGCCCGCCAGATTGTTCGTGAACGTCGAGTTGGCCGTCCCCCCCTGCACCGGTGCTGCACCAAAGGTGAGGTTGTAGCCATTGCGCGCCGCAAAGGTGGACGTCAGGTTTTCCTCAAAAGCAAACTGCCCCAAGGTCAGCGTACCACCCGTCACCGAACTGCCTGGCGCATGGTCCACGAAAATCTGGCCACCGCCCGCACGATGATACACGTTCGCGTTCGCAGGAGTCGAGCCAGACTGCACCAACGGCGTGTCCATCAGCACTTCCAAAATACCCCCGTTCATGTCGATCACGCCGCCGGTGCCGGTGGCCGTGCGCGTCCCCAGCACATTGGGTGTGGTGATGCGCACCGAACTCTGGTTCCCCGTCGCGCTCGAACTCACACGCAAGGTGCCCGAAAACCCGCTGGTCGAACTCGGCGTCAAAAACAACGTCCCTGCACCATTTTTCTCCAACGTCCCTGTGCCGGTCAATGCCCCAGTGATCGCATAGGAACCCGCCCCGCCGCTGTTATTACCACCCAGCAGCGTAACGGTCGTCCCCGCCGTTCCCGCCACATCCAAGCCACCCGAAAGTGTCAGCAGGCCCGACGAAGAAAGTATGCGTGTGTTGGGCAGCGAAGCCCCTACCGATGAACTTACCGCCCCTGACACCGTGTTCGTGCCCACCGAATTGAGTGCCGCACCACGGTCCGAGATCGGCCCCAGACCGGAAAGGGAGAGCCCACGGGTGAGCGTCACCCCGCTGCCATAACCGCCTTCCAACACTAGAGAACCGCCGCCAAAACCACGCGTCGGCGAGCCATTCACCACGATGGCGGAAGTGTCCGCCCCCAGTGCCGAAGCGTTTCCGATCACTAAGCTGCCATTATTGATGCTCGTCACCCCTGTGTAGGTGTTTCCGGCAGCCAAACGGAGCGAGCCACCGCCTGTCAGCGTCAACCCGGCCGAGCCGGCAAGGAGTGAATTCACCCGGGCCACCACGCCTTGGTCCACCCTCACTCCGCCCGTTGTCAGCGTCAGATCACCACCCGTGAGTGTGTAGCGATCCTTAAAACTCAGGGCATTGGCGACGCTGCCCGCGCCCAGCGTAATCGTGGAGCCACCGGAGATGGGCGTGCCAAAAATCACATTGTCCGTGCTCAGCGGGACGGCCGAGGTCCAGTTTCCCGAGGTGGCCCACTGCAAATCCGCCGTGCCATTGGTCCAAGTCTGATCAGCAAACAACTGCGGCGTGGTCCCGATGGGGATCAAAACAAGAGCCGTGACGCAGCCGACAAAGCGCGTCCAAGGGGTGAGCTTGGTATTTTTCATGGTTGGAACTGGATTGAACCTTCTCTGGTTGGAGAGAGCCTATTTTTGCAATTTGAGCATGCTTGTTTATTCAAAATGAAAATTTATCGCCACACAAATATGCACCTCGCCCTAAATAGTTATTCACAATCAGAGAAAAGCACCCTCCCCTGCCCGTGCAAATCCACCCTCTTTACGCCCTGCACCTTCCTTGTTCCTCGACCTTCCTCAGAGAAAAAAGCGAGTCAGGAAGACTTCCGTGCGTTGTAGCCCCGCCATGACTGATCTCGATCCCAGCCTGCCAGAGCACCTCGTCCGCCGCGATTTCCTCAAAAAGCTCGCCGCCGCCTCCACCGCCGCGTGGATGACGGGCGAGCCTCGGGCCATCTGGGCCAAAACGGGCGACAAAGCCACCCATCCGCTCGCCAAGGCCGATGCGTGCATCCTTTTGTGGATGGCGGGCGGCATGGCGGCACCGGACACTTTTGACCCGAAAGGCTATCTGCCCTTCGAAAAGGGTCTCGAAGTGAAGAGGATGCTCTCGACCTTCCCCGCGATCGACACGGCGGTGGATGGCATCAAAATCTGCCAGGGTCTGGAAAACATCGCCAAGGTCATGGACCGCGCCACGCTCATCCGCAGCGCCGTGCAGCCGGATCTCGGCAGCATTTTGCACTCGCGGCATCAGTATCACTGGCACACCGGCTATGTGCCGCCACAAACCGTCGCCTGCCCGCACATTGGCTCCTGGATGGCCAAAGTGCTCGGCCCACGGAATCCCGTGATGCCTGCCTTTATTAATATAGGACAGCGCCTCGAAGGCGTGGGCGAAAGCGAGGAACTGAAAGCCTTCACCACCGCCGGATTCTTCGGCAGCGAGTTCGGCCCGATGAATCTCCCCTTCCCTGAGGACGCCGCGCAGTCCGTGAAGCCGCCGAAGGGCATGGACGCGAACCGTTTCGCCAATCGCGACCGCCTCTTCCGCAAACTCGTCGATCAAAGCCCACAGCGTGACTTCATGAGCGACTACCAGCAGCAGTCCATGCTCCGCAGCATGGACAACGCCTACCGCCTGCTCAGCGCCAAGGAACGCGAGGCCTTCGACATCACGCTGGAGCCCGAGGAGAGCCGCAAAATCTACGACACCGGCCGCTTCGGTCGCGGCTGCCTGCTCGCCCGCCGCCTCGTCGAGGCTGGCGTCCGCTTTGTCGAGGTCACCACTGAGTATGTGCCCTTCTTCCAGTGGGACACGCACAAGAGCGGCCATGACACCGTGGACGGACTGCACAAAGAAATCGATGCCCCCATCGCGCAACTCGTGCTCGATCTCGAAAAGAAAGGCCTGCTCGACCGCACGCTCATCGTCATCGCCAGCGAGTTCAGCCGCGATGCGCTCATCGAGGGCAAACCCGGCTCGACCGCGAGCGATCAAGCCACCTTCAAAGTCGAAACCATCAGCGAAGCACAGCACTACGGCCTCCACCGCCACTTCACCGGCGGCACCAGCGTCGCCATGTTCGGCGGCGGCGTGAAGAAAGGCCATCTCTACGGCGAAACCGCCGATGAACGTCCTCTCATCGCCACCAAGAACCCCGTCAGCGTCATGGACCTGCACGCCACCATCATGACCGCGATGGGTATCAGTCCGAAGACCGAGTTCGATATCGAAGGCCGCCCCTTCTACGTGACGGAGGACGGCAAAGGCAAAGCGGTGATGGACATTTTTGCGTAATTACTCCTTGTTCTACGCTCCAGCCAAGCGGTGTGCCTGTGTTGTTGTATATCATTGGTAAGAAAATGAGTCCCACAGCAAAAATCTCGGAGATTTCCAAGTTCTCGCGGAACGCTTACCGCTACTCGCCCTCGGCATCTATCCCCGCCCGCTACAACGCGTGCTAACACCTGCGGCTGCGAGCGTGGCGGTGAAGTGATTGACAGGACAGTACGGGATCTGTTAGAAGCGGAAGATGAAATCCATCTTCCGCCTAGCCGCAAAGGTGTTGGCCATTTCGAATATTGTGATCACGTCGGAAATCGTGGCACAAACATCAGCCGGCCCAACAAAAGCCAGTTTGAGTTTTGACTCATTCCTAAATTGGAACGCACCTTTTGACATCACCAAGAAGGATTTGGAGCAAAAACTGGGCGCATTGGCCCCGGATAAAGACAAACCTGTTTTTCGTATCGAAGGAGACTCTGAGCATGAAATTCACTGCATAGGCTCGGGCCTCTATCTGGGTTATGATATGACATTGAGCATGTTCGACGGCTCGCAAACACCGCTCGGAATCAGGCTCGGATGGCTCGGCGAAAAGTTAAGCATGATCAGCATTCCGTTCTCTGTCGAGACGCCGGAACGGCCCTATCTGGAAGCTCTCCGCAACGAGTTGGATCGCAGGGTGGGTGTTTCGGGCACCTCATTCATCATGAGTCATACAGACGGCAGTCAGTTCCCTGGATATAAGTGGGAGGGAGCCACCTGCCGCGTCGAAACATATACAAACAAGAATATACATTGGTTGATCGCGTACAGGACGGCGAATTCAAGCAAGATGGAGAATTCAAATAGGACAGAGGACTCAAAGTCACCCACAAACATTTCTTTTGATGCTATTCTCAATTGGGATGCCCCCTTTGATATTACCAGGAGTGATTTGGAGCGAAAATTGGGCGCGCTGGCCCCCGATAAAGACAAGCCTGTTTTTCGTATCGAAAGGGTCGGTGAGAATGAGAACTACCTCATCGGCGCAGGACGCTATGCGGGCAACGATCTGGTGTTGAGCATGTTCGACGGCTCCCTGCTGCCGAAGGGAATCAACTTATCCTGCAGCGATGGTGAGCTGAGAATGATCGAGATTTCATTTCCGCTGGAAACGCCGGATAAACCCTACCTGAAGGCGCTCCGCGATGAGTTGGATCGCAGAATTGGCACCGCTGGCGTTCCCTTCGTCATGAATCATCCAAATGGCAGGCAGTATCCAGGACATCAATGGAAGGGCGAAACCTGCAATGCCGAAACCTATACCGACGACAAATGGCATTGGCTGACCCTGACACGGGGAGTGACAACCAAGCGTGTTCTGGGAATGAACGACGTCGAGCCATCCACTCGACTCTCCGCCAATCTCGACTCGCTGCTGAGCTTCTCGACGCTCTGGAGCACCTCCGCCGACGCCTTTGGCCAGCTCTACACGTCGAAGGCGGCGGACCCGAAGGCACAGAAAAAGCCGCCGCAGTTTGAGTGGATGAACTCGGAGAAGTCTCGCGCCCGCTTTTCGCGGCAGATGTTCTCCAATGTGGAGACGAAACTCAGCATGTTCGCTGGCTCGATCAAGGTGGAGGAGGCCGTGGTGGAGTTCGTGAACGGGAAGGCGGCCAAATCGACGATCTCCTTCTACAATCGAGGTGATAGCGGCGATATCGAGGTCAAGGAATTCGACCGCATCTTCAAAACCATCGGCCAAAACCTCGGCCAAGTGCTGAAGGTGGCCCCGAAGCGCCAGCTCATGTCCACCAATGCCGCGCTACCTGTCTCTGGATGGATGTGGACCTCGCCAATGGCTACCGCCTTGCTAGAATACAATGAGTACCAGGTGCCTGGGAAGGTGATCAAACCGGAATTCCTCCGTCTCAAGCTGGCCGCGCCGGGGCAGAGCGATTACACCATGGGCAAGATGGTCACCGGCGTGCAGAGCATGGAGCTCATCAAGCGCGTGACGAAGAAGCCGGATGGCGAGGTGCATATCAGCGGCGTGCCGATGGTGGACCAGGGCCAGAAAGGCTACTGCGTGGCAGCGAGCTGCCAGCGCCTCTTCGAGTACATGCGCATCCCCTGTGATCAGCATGAGATGGCACAGCTCGTCAATGTGGATGCGGAAAGTGGCGCGAACGTCTTCGGCATGCAGAAGAGTCTCGCGAAGATCGACGGACGTTTCAAAGTGAGCTTCAAGCCGCTGGTGAACCCTGAGCAGTATTACTCAGGCTCCAGCGGCAAGCGCCGCGTCTCGGACAAAGAATTCAACAGCATCGTCAAAGAGTATGTAAACAAGGGCGTGCCGCTACTGTGGGCACTGGAGCTGGGCCGCGCCGACGAGGAACCTCCCCTGCCCGGAGCCGGGCAGACGCGTGGCGGCCACATGCGCATGATCATCGGCTACAAGATGGAGAACAACCTCATCACGAAGATCCTCTTCACGGACTCGTGGGGCTCCGGCCATGAGCTGAAGCGCATGGCCGCTTACGATGCCTACGATGTGACCATCGGTCTCTACTCGATGGCACCGCGTGGTTTGTGAACATGGAGTTGGCTCGAACTAGATTTTGACAATCTGCCGCTCACCCGCCAAAACAACGCATCTTGTCCTGCCGCCCGATCATCTCTGCCACAACAGCCCGCCGCTTTGCTCAGCGCACGGTGGTGCTGCTGACATGCCTCTCGCTGGGCATGCACTGGACGGTGCTGCAAGGCGTGGCGTGGACGGGCATGTTCATCTCCAACCTCAATCAGGTCAGCGTGGTCGAGGCGGTGGAAAAAACTTTCGATGGCGAGCATCCCTGCCCGCTGTGCTTGGCGGTCAAAGAAGGTCAAAAACAGGAAAAAGACGACTCGAAGCCGCTGGCAGCGAAGTCGGTGAAAAAGTTTGAGGCGGTGCTCGTGGCTGAAACAAGGCTCGTGGCACCTTCAGCCGAGATTCGGAGCTTTCCGTGGTTGGTTTCCAGTTTCGAAGGACGGTCTGAGAGGCCGTCCATGCCTCCGCCCCGAGTTTAAGAAGATGCTCTGAGGTGCTCGGAAAGTGGAACAGGTTTTTAACCTGTTCTCTCCGCCGCATCGAACTTGCCCGCTGCTTCAGCAGCGGTGGCCTCTTCCGGACAGGTTGCAAACCTGTCCCACTTTCTCGTCAACCCGCGCACGCGCCTTGTCGCGTCGCCATGTCATTTTGTATGAAACGATTCTCTTCTTACCTCTCCCTTTTCACATCCTTCCTTTCTGCCGGGCTGGTTCAAGCCCAGCAGCCCGCCAACACGCCCAAAACCCTTCCCGAGGTCGTCGTCACCTCCACCAAGGATCCTTCCAAAACCGTTCCTTCCATCGAAACACGTCGTCAGCAGATCGCGGCGAGCACGCCAGGTGGTGCCAGTGTCACCAGTGCCGAGGAATACAAAACGGGGCGTGCCGCCACGCTGAAGGATGCGCTCGACTTCACGCCCGGCGTGCTCGTGCAGAGCCGCTTCGGTTCCGAGGAGGCTCGCATCGCCATTCGTGGCAGCGGCATCCAGCGGACCTTCCACGGTCGCGGCCTCTGGCTGATGCAGGACGGCATGCCTTTGAACCTCGCCGATGGCGGCTTTGACATGCAAGCCATCGAGCCGATGGCGGCGCAGTATGTGGAGACCTTCCGTGGGGCGAACGCGCTGCAATACGGCGCAGCCACGCTGGGCGGAGCGATTAACTTCGTCTCGAACACCGGCCATTCCGCGCCGGCCTTCCAGACCCGATTTGAGGCCGGCAGCTTCAACACCTTCCGCGGTCAGATCTCCTCCGGCTTCGTCTCGGGCAACGTGGACGGCTATGTGAGCATCACCGCCGCTCACACGGATGGTTTTCGCGATTGGAGCGAGCAGGAAAGCCTGCGCGTGATGGCGAACATCGGCACCAAGATCAGCTCAAACCTCGAAAACCGTTTCTACGTCACCTGGGTGGACAGCAAATCGCAGCTCCCCGGTGCGCTGACAAAAGCGCAGATGGAGGCGAATCCACAGCAGGCCAACGCGGCCAGCCCTGCCAATCGTCAACGTCGCGACTACCAGCTCCTCCGCCTAGCCAACAAGCTGACTTATTCCGATGGCGATAACACGCTGACCTTCTCCACCTTCTGGAGCTGGAAGGATCTGGATCATCCGATCACGCCCTTCGTGGGATATATTGACCAGCTTTCAAATGACCTGGGATTCGATTTTCGATATGATGGTCGAGGTTCATTCCTTGGTATGGCAAATGATCTGACGCTTGGCACAAGCTTCATGTATGGAGTGGCTGAGGATGCCCGGTTTGCAAACAACGGCGGTAACCGTGGAGTCAAAACCGCTGACAACAAACTACAGTCCATCAACTGGACCCTGTATTTTCAAGACAAGCTGCATCTCACCGACCGTCTCTCGCTCATCGCCGGAGCTCAGGTGCTCTATGCCAGCCGCGACATGAACGAAGAAGTAATCTTCGGAGCCAACAACTCGGACCGCCAGGAGTTCTGGGGTTTCAGTCCCAAGTTGGGGCTCCTCTTCGATGTGAATTCGAAGTCACAGGTTTATTTCAACGCCAGCCGCAGTTTCGAACCGCCGACCTTTGGCGAACTCACGAGTGTGGGGGCTTTGCCTGCGCTTCTGCCGCTTCAAGCGCAAAGCGCCACCACCCTTGAACTTGGCACTCGTGGTCAGACAGACCGCCTGTCCTGGGACTTTAGCTACTACTATGCCTGGGTGGATCGCGAACTGCTAACACTCGGTGTGCTGCCGTTTCCGGGAAACACCATTAACGCAGGTAAGACCACGCACCAGGGCGTCGAGTTCGGCCTCAGCTACGATGTGCTGCGGAATCTGGCCACGGCAAATGACACGCGTTTCGACCGCCTCGTGCTGCGAAACAATTTCTTCTGGAATGACTTCCGCTTCAAAAACGATCCCACCTTTGGAGATCGCCTGCTGCCGGGCTACGCGCCTTATTATTATCGCGGCGAGCTGATGTATGAGCATCCCTGCGGCTTCTATGTCGGCCCGAATGTCGAATGGTCTCCGGTTCGCTACGCAGCGGACATGGCTCGCACGACCTTTGCTGATCCGTATGCGCTGCTCGGTTTCAAGCTGGGCTACAAGACCCATAAAGGCGTGTCCTTCTTCGCCGAGGTGCGCAACATCACCGACGAAACCTACAGCCCCACCACCGGCGTCGTGACCAATGCGGCGGCTCCGGGCGCTGGTGCCGTCTTCCTCCCCGGTGACGGCCGCGCCTTCTACGCGGGCGTCGAATTCAAGTGGTAGCCGTCGCTTCGCTCCGCAAAGGGCCGAGGGCGTAGGGCGAAGAGATACCCTCTCTGCCTTCCTCGCCCGAAGTCCTTTGCGGAACTCTTCGCCCTTCGCCCTTCGCCCTTCGCTATGTCTCCCAAACTCATTCGCAAACTCCACCGCTGGCTCGGCCTTGCCTTCAGCATCTCCGTGCTGATGGCCTCCGGCAGCGGTGTGCTTCATAACATCATGACCCGCACCCAGGCGCCGCCACCTCAGGCGAAGCCCTCAGGCGGAGGCATGGATGTGAAAGCCATTCAGATCAGCGTCGCCGACGCGGTTTCAAAGCTCGGCGGCCATGCGGAGGCGCAGGCGGTGAACCTGCGCGGCATCGGCGGCCAGCCTTGGTATCAAATTTACGTCAAGGATGCCAAGGGGCCGCAATACGTCAGCGCCATGAATGGCCGTGTCGATCCGGCGCAGGACGAGCTTTATGCGGCGGAGATCGCCCGAAACTTCCTCGCCGGTGCGGAGGTGAAGAAGACGGACTTCCTCACCGCCTTCAACATGGAGTACCTGAACATCTTCCGCATCCTGCCGGTGTATCGCTTCGATGCCGGGGATACGCTGGAGACGCGGGTGTATGTCTCCACCACGACCGGCAGCGTCACGCGGCACACGGACAAGGAGCGGCAGTTTGAAGCCACCATCTTCACGATGTTTCACAAACTCGGCTTCATCCGTGACAAGGACCTGCGTGACCTCGTGCTCACCGCGCTGACCTTGGGCACCTTTCTCGTGGCTGTGCTCGGCATCTGGCTGTTTTTTGCCACGAGGAGGAGGGGGTGAAGATTTGGATTTCAGATTTCAGATTCCTAGCTTCTGTGCCGGGCTAATGCCCAAACCTCTCATCGCCGTCACCATGGGCGACCCCGCCGGGGTCGGCCCTGAAATCTGTCTCCAGCTCCTCGCCAACGAAGAAGTTCGGGAGATCGCCACGCCGGTGATCTTTGGTGATGCGCGGCTGCTGGCTCGTTGTGCTCGTCAGACAGGTTTGCAGGCTCCGCCGCGCATCGTGAGCGAGATCGAGTGGAGCGAAAAATGCGGCGAGATCGATGGCCCTGCTGTTTTGGACCTCTTTGGCTTCGATGCGGAAGGTTTTGAACCGGGCAAGGTCAGCGCCAAAACGGGAGCCGCAGGCTATCGCTACGTCGAAAAGAGCATCGCAGCCGCTCTCGCGGGCCAGGTGGCTGCAGTGGCCACCGCGCCGCTGAACAAGGAGGCGCTGCACGCCGCCGGCATCACCTACCCAGGGCACACGGAGATGTTTGCGGAGAAGATGGCCTCGAAACGCTCCTGCATGACGTTTTACTCGCCGGAGATGATTTGCAGCCTCGTCACCGTCCACATCGGCTATCAGGATGTCGTGCCAGCACTGACCACGAAGCGCATCCTCGATGTCATCGAGCTCACCGCAGAGTCCGTGCAGCGAGTGAAGGGCAAAAAGCCGCGCATCGCCGTCTGCGGATTGAATCCACACGCGGGAGAGCATGGTCTCTTTGGCCGAGGCGAAGAGGAGAAGATCATCGTGCCTGCCATCGAGGCGGCCAAAGCCAAGGGCATCACCATCGAAGGACCGCTGCCACCAGATACCGCCTTCATCGCGGCGCGCCGCCGCACCGTGGATGCCTACATTTGCATGTATCACGATCAGGCGCTCATCCCGCTGAAAGCGCTGGCCTTTGACACCGCCGTGAATACCACCCTCGGTCTGCCCGTGCCGCGCACCAGCGTGGATCACGGCACCGCGTGCGACATCGCCTGGCAGGGCAAAGCGAACGGCAGCAGCCTCGTCGAAGCCGTGAAGCTCGCGGCAAAGATGGCGGCAGGGAATTGAGAAGGCTCTACGCCAGCAGCATCTCCGCGCCTTTCCGCCAGCAGGTCCAGTCGTGTCCGCCGTCGATTACGGCCAGTTGATGCGCTTGCAGAAAGGAACGCGTGAAGAAGCGATTCGAGCGCAGGTGGCGGTCCTCGCGACCCGTGATGATTTTCATCGGCACCGGCGGTCCGCCGTTCGCGTGCCATTTGTTTTTCATCTCCACCCAGAACTTCTTGATACCCTCCTCCTTGTTGCGCGGCACGATCTCGCCGGGGTTCCAGTGCTCGATACCGCCCGCCGCTTCGATCTCGTCCATCAAATCATCCTCGCCGACAAATGGCGCCAGCATCAGCACCTCCTGCACCTCACGCGGATAGCGCAGCGTGTAGATGAGTGAGCCGAGCCCACCCATGGAAACGCTCATCAGCGTCACCCGCTCGCCACGCTGGCGGGCGGGGCGCACGATCTCCTCATGCAGGCAGGTGTGCGGGATGCGGTCCACGTAGTAGCCGAGGTGCAGATCCGGTGCCGCCACGCGGGCGTGCGGACGTTTCTCCCGCACGAGATCCACGATGCCCTGCCGCTCAAACTCCTCCGGCTTGTTGTGGCGTCCAGGTAGCAGCACCACGAGCTCGTTCGCCTTGCCGCCGGCCTTGGACGCATAGGAAAGCGTGCGCATCGGCCGTGTGGCATCTGGAAGCATCAAACGGCAGGAAGACAGCGCCAGCGCCGTCGAGGCCGCGCTGAGCTGGTGGAGGAAGTGGGAGCGTCTCATCAAGCGGTACTAGCATGCCGCCCCATCGCCGCCACCTCAGTCAGCAATCGGATGAGACGTGTCCACGAATGGTCAGAGGTCGAATGCCAGCTTCGTGCCGCCTTTCGCGAGCTTCATGCAAAGCAGCCGGGCATCGCCCTCCTCGCACCAGAAACCGCCGCGCAGTTCTTTCTTCGATGCGGCGCGGGCGAGACCTCGCGGACGTCCCACAGTCGCTGGCACGGACAAGGTGAAGTCCTCACATGCATACGGCGCTTTGAGATTCACCACACGCTTCGCGGCATCCCATTCGATCTTCGTGAGCTCCTTCGCCGCCCAGTAGCGGGCGATCTCGCTCAGCTTCATCCAGTGCAGATGATCGAAGGTGGCATGCAGGCGCTTCACCGCCTCGCGGAAGATCTCGAAGCCGATCTCCAGGCCGTTCCAGTATATGCCGGTCCAGTGGCACACGATGATCGCGGGTTCGCCACGCTGGATGACCTCGACCATGCGCCCTGATTTGCCATCCGCAGTGATGAAGGCGTCCGCGCCCTTCGGCGTCACGCAGTCCCAGCCGCCGGTCCAGTCGCCCGTGCAGCCGAGGATGTGGACGACACAGCGCGGATCGTCCGTGTCCAAACCGGACACGTTTTGCACCAGCGGAGCCACGCTTTGCTCGCCCTTGTCATAGAGATCGCGGAAGTAGTGCGGGATCTCGGTTTGAAACACATCGCGGCAGGCCTCGAAGGTCGCCTGCGCGAGCTGCGGCCGCGCATCGCTGCCAAAGCCGCCCGGCGTCGTGACGCCTTCACATGGTAGGCCGATGTTTTTGAGGATCGTGAGCGCATAGCTCATGTAATCGGCGATTTCATCCACGCTGCGTCCGCCGCACCACTTCCAGTTCTCCATGAACTTCGGGCTGATCTCGGGAAACGGGTGCCCGGTCTTCGTATCGATGATGCGCGTGTGCGTGACCATCTCGGGATGAATGTCCCAGTTCGGCATGATGCGCTCGCGCACGAGGTCGATGCTGCCTTGCAGCTCTTTTTGGGTCCAACCGGGGATCTGGCGGTCGAGCCGGCCCACGCAGGCGGGATAGGGCACGATGCTGTACTTGCCCTTCACGCCGTTCTCCGTGGCCCAGTCGGCGAATTTGCGCACAAAATCGTCCGGGATCTCATCCGGCCAGCTCTTCCACGGGTAGTGATCGTAGCGCCCCGGATTCGCCGCCGCGAACTGCGGGATGGCGAACTTGTTCAGGTTCACCAGACAGGTCGAATCATCGATGATGATGCTCACCGGCACCCGAGCGCGTGGATTGAGCACCTTCACCGCCGCATCCTGCTTTGGCCGCTCACCCGGCACCTGGCCGAGAAGGGACGAACCGAGCGCCAGCGTAGAGGCTCCGAGAAAATGACGGCGTGTCAGTAGGTTTGGCATGTGCCATCTACGTCCGATCCGGCCCAGTTTTCGACCTTGAAACGGCCATTTCGAGCCGGTAAGAAACCCGCTCCCGCGCCCGGTCGCTTCTGGCGCACTCTTTCAACCCTACGCTCTCAGCTCTTCGCCCTTCGCTCATGAACAACACCCTCCTCTCCAAAGCCGCCAATGAAGCCCGTGGTCTCGCCATGGATGCCGTGCACAAGTGCTCCTCCGGCCACCTCGGTCTGCCCCTCGGCGCGGCGGAAATCGGCGCGGTGCTCTTCGGCCAGGCCCTCCAGTGCGATCCCGCCGATCCAAAATGGCTGAACCGCGACCGTTTTGTCCTCTCCGCCGGTCACGGCAGCATGTTCATCTATTCTTGGCTGCACCTCAGCGGCTACGCGGTGAGCATTGATGATGTAAGCAAATTCCGCGTGCTCCATTCCATCACGCCCGGCCATCCCGAGTTTCACGAAACGCCGGGCGTCGAATGCACCACCGGCCCGCTCGGTCAGGGCGTCGGCAATGCCGTCGGCTACGCGCTCAGCAGCAAAATGGCTGCGGCGAAGTACAACACCGCCGAGCACAAGATCATCGACAGCCACATCTTCGCTCTCGCTGGCGATGGATGCCTCCAGGAAGGCGTGGCGCGTGAAGCCGCCTCCTTCGCCGCTCACAACGGCCTCGATAACCTCATCCTCATTTACGATTCCAACGACGTCACCCTCGACGCCATGGCGAACATCACCCAGAGCGAAGACACGCTGAAAATGTGGCGTGCGCTCGGCTGGGATGCCGTGCAGATCGACGGCCACGACCTCGACGCCATCGCCAAGGCCATCCAGCGGGCGAAAAAGACCGACAACGGCAAGCCGAAGATCATCATCGCGAAGACCACCATCGCCAAAGGCATCCCCGAAGTCGCTGGCACCGCCAAAGGCCACGGCGAAGGCGGCGCGAAGTTCGTCGATGCAGCCAAGAAAGCCCTCGGCATCCCCGAAGGCACCCATTTCCATGTCAGTGACGACGTGAAGGCCTACTTCGCCGATTTGAAGGCCAAGCGCAGCCGCATCCACAAGCGCTGGAGCAAGATGTACAAAGAGTGGGCTGCGGCCAATCCGGCGCTCAAAGCCGAACTCGAAGCCGGCAGCGCCAGCGCGGAAGATTTGCTCAAGGTCATCCCCGAGTATCCCGCCGAAGGCAAAGCCGCCACGCGCAACAGCGGCGGCGAAATCCTCAACCACCTCGCCAAGGCCGCGCCGAAGCTCATCACGGGCAGCGCCGACCTCTTCGGCTCCACGAAGAACTACATCAAGGACGGCGGCGATTACTCCGCCGCGAATCCGAAGGGCCGCAACATCTGGTTCGGCATCCGCGAGCACGCCATGGGCGCGATTTGCAACGGCATCGCCTACGATGGCATCTTCCAGGCTAGTTGCGCCACCTTCCTCGTCTTCGCCGATTACTGCCGCCCGAGCATCCGCCTCGCCGCCTTGGCCAAACTGCCCGTCACCTACATCTTCACGCACGACAGCGTCGGCGTCGGTGAAGACGGCCCCACCCATCAGCCTGTCGAGACCGTCAGCGGCCTCCGCGTGATCCCGAATCTCGACGTCATCCGCCCCGCCGATGCCGAAGAAACCGCCGCCGCCTTCTCCGCTGCGTTCAGCCGCACCGATGGCCCCACGCTGCTCGCTTTGAGCCGTCAGGACCTCCCGCATCAGGGCGGCGTCAGTGCCACCACACGCCGCGAAGGCACGCTGAAAGGTGGTTACGTCCTCGTGCAGGAAACCGCGCCGCTGGAAGCCATCGTCATCGCCACCGGTTCCGAAGTGCAATGGGCCGTCGAAGGTGCCAAAGGCAAGCCCGGCGTCCGCGTGGTGAGCCTGCCATGCTTTGAACGCTTCGACCGCCAGAGCGCCGAGTATCGCGAAAGCGTGCTCCCCGCCGCCTGCACCAAGCGCGTTGCCATCGAAGCCGGCGTCTCCGGCCTCTGGTGGAAATACGTCGGCACGCAGGGCCAAATCATCGCCATCGACCGCTTCGGCATCAGCGCCCCCGGCAACACCGTCTTCAAAGAACTCGGCATCACCGCCGAGGCCGTGGCGCAGGCGCTGGCTTGAGTTGTTGTTCCGCTCATCGGCGAGCTACTATCTGCCCCCCGTTGTGAAAGCGACGGGGGGCTTTTTATATCCGTTCGTGCAAAATTCAGACCTCATGCGGTAGCAAGACCCACCGCGTGAGGCTTTGAAGACATTTTATGGGCTTGAGCCAGCGAGGTCGTCATAGCTTGCGATGACCTCCCGACCTTTCGTTTTCCTCTCCTGCCTGCTTTCGCTGCCATTGGCGGCTCAAAACGTTCCTGCGCCTGCGACGGAGCTGCAAGAAGTCGTCATTGAAGGCAAGGCGGAGTCGCTCCTCGGCATCGCCACGTCGGCATCAAAGGGGCAGACCAATGCGAAGGAGCTGATGGAACGGCCGTTTTCGCGGCGGGGCGAGCTGCTGGAGAGCGTGCCGGGCCTGATCGTGACGCAGCACAGCGGCGATGGGAAGGCGAACCAGTATTTCCTGCGCGGCACGAACCTCGATCACGGCACGGACTTCGCGATCTACGTCGATGGCATGCCGGTGAACCTCCGCACGCATGCGCATGGCCAGGGCTACGCGGACCTGAATTTCATCATCCCGGAGCTGGTGGGCGAGCTGGAATACTGGAAGGGCAATTACTACGCGCAGCATGGTGATCTGAGCAGCACCGGCGCGGCGCGGTTCAAGCTGGTCGATTCGCTGCCGCAGGGCATTCTCTCCACCACTTGGGGCGAGTATGAATACACCCGCACACTGATCGCCGATAGCATCCAGGCGGGCGCGGGCATGCTCACAGCGGCCATCGAGCATCAATTCTACAATGGCCCGTGGGATCTGAATTCCGATGCCACCCGCTGGAACGGCCTGCTGCGCTGGCATTGGCATGATGACACGGATCGCGTCAACGTGACGCTCATGGGCTACAAAGGCGATTGGATGAGCACCGATCAGGTGCCGCAGCGGGCGCTGGATGCCGGTGTGATCGGCCGCTACGGCAACATGGACCCCACCGATGGTGGCAACTCGCAGCGCTACAGCCTCAGCTTTGACTGGGAGCGCCAGGAAGGCCGCACGACGACACGCGCCAATGCCTACGCGGGCTACTACGACCTCGATCTCTTCTCAAACTTCACTTACTTCAAAGACAGCATCGCGCGTGGCGACATGCTGGGAGATCAGTTTGAGCAGAAGGACGGCCGCTGGTTCGTCGGCGCGGGCATTTCGCGGGATTGGCGCTTTGATGCGCTGGGTCACGAGCAGCGGCTGACGATTGGGTTTGCCACGCACCATGATTTCATCAACGCGCTCGGCCTTTACAACACCTCCGGCCGCCAGCGCTGGAACACCGTGCGCCAGGACGACATCTACCAGGCCACTTACGGCCTCTACTCGGAGCTCGAGTTCAAGCCCGTGTCGTGGTTCCGCGTCATCCCCGGCCTGCGGGCGGACCTCTTCCACTTCAACTCCCGCAACGGCAGTCTTCCGGACAACAATGGCAATCTCACCAAAGGCATCGTCAGCCCGAAGCTCGCCATGGTCTTCGGTCCCTGGGCCAAAACGGAGCTGTATCTCAATGCCGGCCTCGGCTTTCACTCGAATGACACGCGCGGTGTGACCATTGTGACCGATCCCTCCACCGGCCTGCCGGCGGATCGCGTCGATCCCATCGCCCGCACCTACGGCGCGGAGTTTGGCATCCGAAACGAATCCATCTCAAAGATGGTGAACACGCTCTCCTTCTGGTGGCTGCGCAGTGATTCCGAGCTGCTCTACGTCGGCGATGCCGGCACCACCGAGCCCGGTCCCGGCAGCG
This sequence comes from Prosthecobacter sp., assembly GCA_044370285.1. Classification (GTDB taxonomy): domain Bacteria; phylum Verrucomicrobiota; class Verrucomicrobiia; order Verrucomicrobiales; family Verrucomicrobiaceae; genus Prosthecobacter. Next base: position 20,170 of record JBILVU010000013.1, on the reverse strand, counting down.
ACCGTCTCGGTATCGAGCTGGCCAGCTACTGGCGGCCCACCGACTGGGCCATGGCGGACCTCGAGGCCACCTGGACCTGGGCGCACCTACGCACCGCGAACCCTCCCAGCGCCTCCATCCCCGGCAGCATCCCGTATTCGCTGAATGCCGGCTTCACCCTCGGCCGTGAGGAAGGCCTGTTCGGCTCCCTTCGCGCCCGCTACTTCGGTCCGCGACCCCTCACGGAAGACTATGCCGACATCCGCGCCCGCGATTCCCTGCAAGTGAACGCCCGCGTCGGCTACCGTCGCAAAAACTGGGAAGTCGCTCTCGAATGCCTCAACCTGCTGAACCGCGCCGACAACGACATCGCCTACTCCTACGAAAGCCAGCTCGCCACCGAAGCCGCCCCCGTCGAGGATCGTCATGTGCATCCCATCGAGCCGAGGATGTTGAGGGTGTCGGTGACGTGGCGGTTTTGAGGAGGGGGCTGGCTGCAATATCCTGAAGCAAGCTGTCAATGCGGTGTGCATGGGAAAGATATCGAACGTCTAAGCTTTGGCGTCGGCGAGCGCACGAGTCGGCTGACACGTCAGACAGCTACGAGCAGTTTCCACCAGCGCTTTGTCCGGCCTCGCTCGTTTATGTATGCTGATAGGAATGCCAAAGTCTCAGAACTGACGCAGAAGGAGCGTGTCCCCATCCGTGATAGTCCGCGAATCGGCAGGAGTCGAAAGCAGTAACATCCGGCAGAATAAATCCATAACGCGTGGCAATGCTAAGAGCCCGATCAAGCTGCTTCAACGACTCTGTATCGTTCACTGCGGCGTAGAAGCTACAGAGTGACACCTCCACTGTGGACTCGGCGAGCTGTCGTAGCTCTGTCTGATCAACGGATGCAGTGACCAAGACAGGCTCAAGCTCTGAAGGAAGTGGGTCGCCGGTAGCAAAACCGCCAAATGGGAGTTCCACCAGTTCCCTCTCCCACTGGCCCCACTCTGAGTGGGTAGGAAGACGCCACATGTGGTTCACGAAGTCAGTGAGTATCGCATGGGTGATCGGCCTATGATGGCAATAATGGGCGAAAGCAAGAGTCCCGATGCAGTGACGGCCAATCAAGCCAACGGCTGCATATGAGGATGCGATGCTCGGAGGCTCGATCATCCCAGAGGCAGCAGCCGGCGAAGAATGCCCAAACCAGCCAGAGATTCGTGAGGACAGGCCCATGACGCAGTTAGTTGGCCGAGCATAGTTTAGTCACAATAAACGGTGGGCGAATCCGATTCGCGCACAGTTTCTCTCGGCTTGGCAGAGGTAGCTTGAGTTAAAGAGGTCATTCTCACGAAAAGACAGGTTTTGAGATGCATGCGCCGATTGCAGCAAAAAAGCCGCCGGAGATCAAGCCTTGGATGCGCTGGGTTTGGGCCTGAAAGGCCCTTGGGAGCCCAGCCCAGGCTCGAAGAGCCTGGGCTCGTGAAAGGCATGACCGCCGCACTCTGAAGGAGTGCGGGAAACCGTTCCCATCATCTCTTGCGCTCTTTCAGAGCGCTCGGCGTGACTTGGGGGATTCCCAGGGTTTGCGTGGCTTCGTCACTTCAACCCTGGGCTGGATTCCCGGAGGCCTTCAGCCTCCTCCGGGTGCGATCAGGCGGAGCAAAGTCGTCCTCTCGCTCCGCGAGAGGAACGAAACGCGTGGGAGGCTGAGCGGCGAACAAGCTCCAAGGCATTTCCCCTGCCTTGCTCACACACATTTTTGCCGCCGAGGAGCAAAGAGGCAGAGGACGCCACGATTTCCATCTGTCTTCATCTCTGCGTGCTCTGCTCCTCCGCCCCTCTGCGGCCAAACCTTTGACGGGTGCAGGCTGCGAGTGGTTTAGGTGTTCGCGAGAGCCTTTCGCTCATCTTGCGGAGCAAGATGGCTACTTTGCTGGCGCGTCCTTCGAGTGCCCCAGATGGTTTTCAAACCCAGCTCAGCTCACCAGGCTCATCTCGACCTGGCGTTCCTGATCGTTGAGGTAGCAGCCGGGATCGCTGCCCCAGAGGGTGCCGCCGTTGCCGTAGGCGGCGCGGGTGCGGAAGCCGCCGCCGCAGATCTTGAACCAGCGGCAGTTCGCACACGGGCCGACCATGCGGGCCTGGCGCTGCTCCTGCGTGAGGGTGCCGATGGAGCGGATGTCGCCGAGGGTCTCAGCGCTGGCGGCGTTTTGACCGTCCCAAATCTGGGAGAAGGGCTGGAGCTTCACATTGCCGAGCGTGATGTCCTGCCAAAACTGGTCGGGGTGCACATTGCCCTGCGTGTCGATGTTCGCGATGCCGCGACCGGAGCTGTTTGCGCCGCCGCCATTCCAGGAGAGCAAGCGACGCGCTTCGTCGAAGTTCGGGTGGCTCTCACGCTGCATGCGCAGGAGCAAATACGCGCCGTCCGCTGGCTGCGCCACGGTGAGCAGCTCACGGTTCACACCTTGGCGACCCCAAGCCTCGACGCGGGCGATGAGGGTGTCGAGCGCATGGCGTGACTCGTCCGGCGTGAGCACTTGCAGGCTCGCTCCGCGACCGGCGGGCACGAGGTGGTAGAAGCACACGCGTTGAATCTGCTCCCCCTCGATGAAGTCGAGGATGCGCTCGATGTTTTCCACGTTGTGACGGGTCAAAGTGAGGCGCAGGCCGGTCTTCTGGCCCACCTCGTGGCAAGCGCGGAAGCCGCGAACGGCCGCGTCGAAAGCACCTTCCTTGCGACGGAACTCGTCGTGAATCATGCCGATGCCATCGAGCGAGATGCCCACATAGGCGACGGCGGCTTTTTTCAGCAGCGCGGCCTTCTCCGGTGTGATGAGCGTGCCATTGGTGGAGATGGTGAGCTTCAGCCCGGCGGACGAGGCTTTCTCCACGAGATCAAAGAAGCGCGGATGCACGAGCGGCTCGCCGCCGGAGAGCAGCAGCGAGGGCACCTGGTAGGCGGCGAGATCAGAAACGACGGACTCCATCTGCTCCCACGTCAGCTCGCCGGGGTAGCCCATGGCCTGCGAGTCGGAGTAGCAGTGTACGCAGCGCAGGTTGCAGGTGCGGGTGATGTTCCAGACGGTGATCGGCTTGCGGCTGGTGGCGCTGTGCATGGCCTTGTGGCCGGTGCCGTAACGAAGGCCGTCCGCAGGCTGCGCGGCGCCGGTCCAGAGTTTGGTGAGATTGATCATAACGGATGTGTGAAGAGGTGCGCATCATAACGTCCCCACCCCCGCCGTGTCGGTGCCGTGCCTGTTTTAGGCTGCGCCGATTTTGTCGCCATGGAAAGACTGAGAACGGAAGACTCTCGCGTCCCAGCTCGTTCATGCTGCCGATGAAAACTCTCGCTCTGCTCTGTCTCTTGCTCGTCACCACCTCCGTTCTCGCTCAGCACCCGGCGGCTGATGACGCGGGCTTTGTGCCTCTCTTCAATGGCAAGGACCTCACCGGCTGGAAAACGACCGGCAACTGGCTCGTCGAGTCCGATGGCAGCATCTCGCTGCATCCGCGTGAGGGCGAAAAAGGCTGGCAGCGCTACGCCGCCTACCTTTCGACCGAAAAGCAGTATGGCGACTTCGTGCTCGACCTGGAATTCAAGATCAACGCCAAGGGAAACAGCGGCGTCTTCATGCGCGTCGGCGATTTGAAGGACCACGTCAAAAGCGGCTTCGAGGTGCAGATCCTCGACACCTACGGCCTCGCCAAGCCCGGCCACCACGACTGCGGTGGCATCGTCCACGGCACCGGCCCGTCGAAGAACATGGTCAAACCCGCCAGCGAGTGGAATCGCTACACCATCACCGTCCAAGGCCGCAGCGTGAAGGTCGTCTTCAATGGCGAGCAAGTCATCGACACCACCCTCGAAGCCATGAACATGGCCGACCGCCCCAATCTCGGCCACATCGGCTTCCAGGACGAGGCGCTGCGAGTGTGGTATCGCAACGTGCGGATCAAGGAGATGAAATAGCGGATGAAGATCGTCCCGGAGGGACGCAAGAAATTAGCCGGTGGTGAAACCACCGGAATCCGTGTTGAGACAGACCTGCGCCCTGAAAGGGCGCGAGTAGGCAGGTTGGGGTGTAGCGACCACGATGAACGCCTCTCGCGCCCTTTCAGGGCGCAACATTCGATTGCGTGGTGAACCGGTGGTTGCACCACCGGCTCATTTCCGTGGTCCCTCCGGGACAGGAAGGAAACGACTCTGCGCATCGTTCACGCTCCACCATGAGATCGCTCCTCGTCATCCTTTCGTCATTCGCTATTCCTCATTCCTCATTTTCGGCGCAGCCGAACGTCCTGCTGCTCATGTCCGACGACCTCGCGGCCACGCTGGGTTGCTACGGGCATCCGCAGGCCCAAACGCCGAACCTCGATGCGCTGGCGAAACGCGGCGTGGTCTTCAACAAGGCCTACTGCCAGTTCCCGCACTGCAATCCCTCGCGTTCATCCATGATGACGGGCATGCGACCGAACACGACGCGGGTCACGAACAACGAGGACAACCTCTACACGAACCATCCCGGCGTGCTGACCATGCCGCATCACTTCCGCGAAAACGGCTACGCCACCGCCCGCTGTGGCAAAATTTTCCACCTCGGCGTGCCGAGTGGCCTCGAAAGCATGGACGATCCGCAGGGCTGGGACTTCGGCACGCCCTTCAAGAGCGAGCTGCCCTTCCCGCCGGATCGCCAAAGCCTCGTGAAAGTGAAGCGAGGCAAAAAAGAAGGCCTCAGCTGGCAGGAGATCCCCGGCGATGACGACCAGCTCGTCGATGGCGTCTTCGCGAAAACGGCCATCGAATGGCTCGGCAAGCGGGAGAAGGAAAAGCCCTTCTTTCTCGCCGTCGGCTTTCACCGGCCTCATTTGCCGCTCGTGGCTCCGGCGAGGTATTTTGATCTGTATCCCTTCGAAAGCATCACACTGCCCGATGCGCCCGCCGACGATGAAGCCGACATCCCCGAGCCAGCTCGCAATGGCGCGGTGCCCGGCTACGCACTTACCGCCACGCCCGAGCAGCGTCGCGCTGCCATCCGCGCCTATCTGGCCTGCGTGAGCTACGTCGATGCGCAGGTCGGTCGTTTGCTGGAGTCGCTCAAAGCCGCCGGACTCGATGACAACACGATCATCCTCTTCACCTCCGACCACGGCTGGCATCTCGGTGAACATGGCTTGTGGCACAAACGCAGCCTCTTCGAGGAAAGCGCCCGCGTGCCCTTCATCCTCGCCACGCCCGGCATGAAGACCGCTGGCCAGCGCAGCGAGAGCCTCATCGAGCTCGTCGATGTCTTCCCCACGCTCTGCGATTTGTGCGGCGTTTCATCGCCGAAGCAGCTCGAAGGCAAAAGCCTGCGTCCCTTCCTCGAAAACGCCTCCGCCGAGCTTCACGACGCGGCCTTCACGCAAGCCCGCCGTGGCAAAAACGCCGAGCACTGGGGCCGCACCATCCGCACCGCCCGCTGGCGCTGCACCGAGTGGGACGAAGGCCGCAACGGCCTCGAACTCTACGATCACGACACCGATCCGCACGAGTACACCAACCTCGCGAAGGACCCGAAGCATGCCGAGATACTCAAAGAGCTGCGTGCGAAGCTCGCCGCCAAACTGCCACCGATCGTGATGCGTGCGCCGTGAGGCAGGCTCACTTCTTCTTTTTGCCTTTCTTGGGTTTCACGGGTGCTGACTGCTCAAACTGGCGGTCGAGTTCAGCAGGGCGAGCGTCTTTGTATTGATCGAGGACGGCCTGGAGTTTGGCTCTCGCGGGCTGCTCGCCGGTGAGCGGGGTTTTCTCCTTGGGATCGGTTTGGAGATCGTAGAGCTCGCCGGTGCGGTAGAGCTTGTGGTGGTGGTCGAAGGCCAGTTCCTTCACGCTGAGGTCCTTGGACTGACGCGGTGAATACCACATGTAGATGGCTTCACGGGGCGTGCCGGGCTGGCCTTGGAGCTGCGGGAGAAAGCTGACGCCATCGACGCCCTCGGGGGCGGGTGCTCCGGCGGCGGCGCAGAGGGTGGGAAGGAAGTCGGCGCAGGTGATGAGATCGCGGTTCACGCGGCCTTGCTTCATCACGGCGGGCCAACTGACGATGAGCGGCACATGATGGCCACTGTGCATGGTGCTGCCTTTGCCACCGGGGAAGTCTGCGCCTTTGAAGCGGGAGGTTGCGCCTTTGCCGGTGCCGTTGTCGCCGGTGAAAAGGAGCAGCGTGTTATCGCGAATGCCCAGCTCGCCGAGTTTCGCATCAAGGCGGCCGATGAGCTTGTCCATGTAGGTCACCATCTCGGCGAAGTGCTTCACATCGCGTTGTTTGGCCTCGCTGCTGATCTTGGGGTTCCAGTCCGGGCTGTCGGGCGTGGGCTGGTAGGGATCGTGCGTGAGGATCATCGGGTAGTAGAGAAAGAAGGGCTTCTCTTGGTGCCGCGTGACGAAATCGAGCGCGAAGTCGTTCACGAGGTCGGGGCCGTAGCTGCCCTCGGGGTATTGTTTTTCCTCGCCGTTGAGTTCGAGGCCGGGGTTGGCATAGCGTGGCGGGCGGCGTGTGTGCTGCCAGAGCAAGGCCTCATCGAAGCCAAAGTGCTGCGGCGCATCTTTCTCGTGGCCGAGCTGCCATTTGCCGCAGATGCCGGTGGCATAGCCCGCCTTCTTCATGAGATGCCCGAAGGTCGTCTCCGTGCGCACGAGCGTGCCGAAGTTCAGGTAATTGCGCACGTTGTATTTGCCCGTCATGAGTTGCACGCGGGTGGGCGTGCAAAGCGGCTGCGAATGGCAGTGCTCAAAGCGCATGCCGGAGGCCGCGAGGCGGTCGAGATGCGGCGTCTGATACGACTCACCGCCATTTGCGGTCACGCACTCGTAGCCGAAGTCGTCCGCCATGATGAGGATGACATTCGGCTGGGCGGCGTAGAGCGAAGGGCCAAGGGCGAAGAGGAGGAGTAAGAGGCGGATCATGCGAGCCCTGTGAACGCGGAAGATGGCGGGGGTTATCGAGAGAGTGGTATCTGGATTCCTAATCCCTGAACCACGTTGCAAGATAATGGTGCTGGCAAAAAGAGCTGATCACAGATAGTTCGATGAATCTTCCAGATCTGAACCTCCAAACAATATGCTCCGTAGCACAGCCGATTGCCAAGCCGATGTAGATAGATTCGTAAAGCGAGTCAGCGACACCGAAATTGTATGGTATCTGAATTCTGACTCTGGAGCCGCGTCATGCGAGTCGAATGAAGACACGGAGGAGGGCGAGCCACTCACTACACTGTTATTCTTTAGCGACGAGGCCTATGCGAAACGGTGCCAGAAAGCACATTATCTCGACCACCAGGTGCTCAGCATGTCTCTCTTTGACTTCCTGTTTCGTTGGTTGCCCGGCATGAGTGGAGATGGCGTATTAGCTGGCCCCAACTGGAATCAAGACTTGGTAGGCCTCGAACTTGACCCATTCGAGCTTCGAGAGAGCATTGAATTAGCATTGTCGTCGGAGCAGACAGAAGCACATATGATCCAATACCGGTCGCTGACACAGCCTGATTCATGATCGAGCCATCATCCTGTGATCGAGAATGGTCAGGTGAGAGTCTTTATCCTGATCCATCTACAGCTTCAGGTTTGTAGTGCTAATCGCATCCGGACTGTGCATCTGCGCTTGGAGCGTGCAGAGGTATTCATGACGAGTGCGCAAGTTGCGCTCACATGGATTGCGGCAGCAGGCTGCCGCAGTCCAGGTTACTTCTTTGCCTTCTTGCCCTTTCCTTTGCCTTTGGGCTGATCGGCGAGGGTTTGTTTGGCGAGGGCGGTGAAGGCGTCGGTCTGCTTTTGCCAGAGGTCGGCGAGTTCTTTGGCCTTTTCGGGCATCTTCGCAGCGAGGTCGCGTTGCTCGGCGCGGTCCGTTTGGAGGTTGTAAAGCGCCCAGGCATCGCCTTGAGCGGCGACGAGTTTCCAATCGCCGACGCGGATGGCTTTGTTGCCTTCATGCAGCCACCAGATTGAGTCGCGGGTGATGGTTTCATCCTTGGCAAAAGCAGGCACCAGGCTCTTGCCGGGCGCTTCGGGGATGGGCTCGCCGTTCCACTGTTTCGGCTTCTCGATGCCGAGCAGGTCGAGCACGGTGGGGACGAAGTCGATCATATGCGCGGGCGTGGTGCGCAGCTCGCCTTTGGCAGCGATGCCAGCGGGCCAGTGCACGACGAGTGGCGTGCTGATGCCGCCTTCATGCACCCATGTTTTGTGCCGACGGTGCGGCGTATTCGCCGCGCTGGAGAAGCCGGGGCCGAGGCAGAGGTAGGTGGCTGCGCTGCCGGGAGGTGCGGCGGGATCGTGGCCGCCATTGCGCACCATGATCTCGGCGCTCGCGCCGTTGTCGGAGGCGAAGAAGATGAGCGTATTCTCAAAAGCACCCATCGCTTTGAGCTGGGCGAGGATGCGGCCGATCTCCTGATCCATGCGGTCGATCATCGCGGCGTGGATGGCCATCTTCGTGGCCTGGAAGCGGCGCTGTTCCTCGGTGAGATCGCTCCATGGCAGCGGGCGATTGATCTCGCCGGGGCCGAGTTTTTCGAGGTCATCGGGAAAGGCATACGGCGGGCCGACTTCGCGCTCGAGGGCGGACAAGCTCGTCTTCGTGAGTCCCATCTCCTTTTGGCGGGCAAAGCGGGCCTCGCGCAGCTTTTCCCAGCCATCGAGATACGTGTCCCGATACTTCGCGATGTCCTCGGGGAGGGCGTGGAGCGGGAAATGCGGCGCGATGAAGGGGATGTAGTGGAAGAAAGGCTTCGCGGCATGGTTCGCCGCGTGATCCTTGAGGCAATCGATGGCGTGGTCGGCGGTGGCGATGGTGGCGTAGTAGCCTTTTTCATCGGCAGGCACCGTCACGGGCACGTCGTCGATGGAGTTGCCTTTGGCGGTGAAGAAGTTCCCCTGGTTCTTCATGTCGAGCGAGCGGTCGAAGCCGCCATCGAGCACGGGTCCGTCGATGTGCCACTTGCCGCTGTGGTAGCTGCGATAGCCTGCGGGCTTCAGAAAGTGCGGTAGCAGTGGCGCCCACTTTTGACGCACGCCTTGCCCGCCGCCACCGACGTCCGGCAGCGCATCGCGATGGATCTGCTGCGCATAAAAACCGCTCATCAACGCACTCCGCGTGGGCCAGCAGCGGGCGGTGTTGTAGAACTGCGTGAAGCGCAGGCCATTCTTCGCGAGCGAATCGAGATGCGGCGTGGCGATCTCGCTGCCGTAGCAGCCGAGGTCCGAGTAGCCGAGGTCATCCGCGAGGATGAAAACGATGTTCGGCTTCGCCGCGAAGAGCGAAGGGCAGAGGGCGAGGAGGAAAAGGCAGAGGCGCAGCATGGAGCCGCCAACAACGCGGCGGATGCCACGAGCTTGCTCTTTTCTATCTCAACGACGGCGGCGACCTGCCAGCAACAGCATGGCAAAACCGCCGAGAAGCATCCGTGAAGGCTCCGGCACCTGCAGGATGATGAGCGTGCCATTCGTGAGGACTTGGCTGGAATCCCACGCGAGGTCAAAAGGCAGCGTTGGCAACGTGCTGGAGGCAAAAGTGCCGCTCACGGTGCCGCTGAGCGTGGACCAATCGAAGAGCTTCCAGGTATCTCCGGCGGCCCAGGTAGTCATGTTGTTCGGATTGCTCACTCGCAGGGCCACGTTTGTGCCGAGTTCAAGAAGGCCGCCGATGCTGATGAGGTCCGCTGCGAGCGGATTGGCGGCATTGTTACCGGAGCCTGCACCGGTGAAGAGATCAAAATCCACGAAGGAACTGTCGAGGAAGCGTGTGGCTCCGGTGCCGGAGGTGGCAAAGGTGAGCGTGCCAGGTGCTGGCGTGGCTCCGGCGGCTTCAGCGCCGGGTTGAATGGTCACGCTGGTGAAGATGAGCTGCTGATTGGCCGCTGGAGCCATTCTGCCATTTCCACCGACCGTGGTGCCCGCAGAGGCATTCAACGGACCGAGGCCGGTGGCGGAGCCGGTGGCATTGCTGACGAGCAAACGACCACCCGAGATGGTGGAGCCTCCGGTGAAGGTGCTGCCACCGGTGACCGTCCAGGTGCCGCTGCCTTCTTTGATGAGGGAGCTGGGGATCGCACCACTGATCTCTCCAAGGCCGGCGATGGCATTCGCTCCGGTGTTGGTGCCTGTGAGCTTGAAAACGCGGCCCACGGTGTTGCTGCCGCCGACGGTGAAGGGCGCGGTGAATTTCAACGTGCCCGTGCCGTTGTTTTCGAGCACGGCGGAGACGGCGGTGATGTCCGCAGCCACGTCGGAGTTTATCAGATTGAGCACACGGTTCGTGGTGGAATCCGTGCTCCCGATGTAACGGATCGTCGCGATGGCATTGGAACCGACGGCGCTCGTGGTGGCATCCGCCAGGGTGAGAATGCTGACGGTGTTTCCCGTGCCGAAGGAGCTGGCGGTGCCGGTATCCGCCATCTTGGTGACCTCCACGACGCCACGCGAGATGATGGTGGTGCCGCTGTAGGTGTTATCACCGCCGAGCGTGATAAGACCAGCGGCACTGGCCATCCTGAGTTCGAGGTTGTTTTCATTCGTGCCGGGACCGCCGAGGAAGCCGGAACTGAAGGTGCTCGCGGTGGTGGTGGAACCCACGATGGTGAGGCGTGACATCGCGGAAGAACCACCCACGATACGATTGTCCGTCCCGCTGCCGACGGTGGTGATGTAGTCAATGGATAACGAGGCGGCGGTGCTGGAGCCGAGAATGACTTTCCCGCTCCTCGATCCAGAGCCGAGCAAAAACTCGATGCCGGTGCTGACGGCAGAACCTCCAGCAAACTGCACCGCGCCTTCATACACTTTCAAATTGCCGCCGAAGGTGCTGGTGCCTGCCAGCACGACGGTTCCGAGGCCGGATTTGGCGATGCTTACGGTTGTCCTGCCTGTCTCCGTGCGGTTGATGATGCCGTTTTGGAAGATGAGCGAGCCCTGGGTGTTGTTTTGCACGATGACGAGATCAGGATTGTTCTCGGTGGAGGCGGTGGGCCGTGTCTGCGGCACGATGAGGCTGTCGTTTGCACCGACGGTGCTGCTCACCAGGATGCCGCCGGCATTGAGGATCTCTGCGGTGGTGCGCTGAATGGTGGTGGCCTGCGCCACGCCAAAGCGCAGGCTGCTCACGGTGGTCTCGGCGGCGAGCGTCGTCGTGGTTACTCCCGTAGCGATGTTGGCATGGCCGACGAGCGTGCTGGCATCGGAAGGCGTGTAAAGGCCCAGCGCGGAGAGCTTCACGACATCGCGAGTGCCGCCGGAGATCGTCGTGGTGCCCGCCCATTCATCGCCACCCGCTGCATCACGGATCACCGCATACACCCGGCCATCTCGCATGAGTGCATTGCTGTCCGCCACGCCTGAGGTTCCATTCGTGCGAAAGGCGCCGGTCGTGGCCGGTGTGATGGAAAGGATGCCCGACCAGCTCCGTGAGAAGTCTCCCACAGTGAGATCGAGTGAGGTGGCACCATTTTGCTCGAATTCGATCTCCGAGAGACTGCCTGGCGTGAAGGCGCCAAAGGTCTGCCCATTGGCGGTGGCGGTCTTTCCCGTGAGTCGAAGCACACCGCCGCCGGGGGTGAGTGTGCTGGTGGCGCTCAGGATGTTCGTGGCGGGGCTATTCGTGCCGGAGAAGTCGAGCTTCATCACGCCGGCATTCGGGCTGGTGACGGTGTTACTCACCGTGGTGGCGAGCGTGAGGGTGCCGCTGCCTTCCTTCGTGACCACAAACGCACCTGCGCCGGTGCGTGTCATCGGCCGGATGACATCGACATTGCCCGCCCCGCCAAAGATCAGCGTGCGGGAACTGGCGCTGGTGTGTGTCGTCGAGTTTCCCGTGCCGCCGAGCGTGAGCGTGCCGGCATCCGAGTGAATGCGCTGCGTGGCGGTGTTCAGCGTGATGAGGCCCGTGGTTGTGTTGTTGCCGCTCACATTGCGGATGCCGCCGCCGTTGTTCACGCCAGCGCTGGTGAGCGTGATCGGCTCCGCCGCGAGGGTGATGCCGCCGGAGAGCTCCAGCGCGGCCCCCAGGCTGATTGTCGTCGTGCTGAAGGTGGTGCCAGAAACGCCGAGCGCATTCGCATGCGTGGCACGCAGCACGCCCTGGCTGATGCTGACGACGCCGGTGAAGTTGTTGTCACCCGCGAGGATGAGCGTGCCATCGCCGGTTTTCGTGAAACCGGAGGAGCCAACGCCGACGCGGCCATTCACCGTGATCGTGCCCGCGCCACCAAAAGTGACCGTGTGACTTCCCGCGACGATGCTGGTGGTCGGTGAAGCCTGCAGCGTCAGCGAGGCTCCGGCGTCCGCAGCAATCATAGCAGGTCCTGTTTGCGTGAGCACACCGGTCATCGTCGTGGCACCGCTCAGCAGACGCAAGCCGCCTGCTCCGCTGGGGCCATTCCCTGCCACATTGAAGGCGCGGGTGATGCTCAAATCCCCGCTGATGAGCAGCGCGGCACCTTCGAGCACCGAAACGGTGCCTGCGGAACCCAGCGCCGCAACACTACGCATCTCCAGCGAACCGGAGGCGAGCGTGGCGTTGCCGCTGAAGGTGTTCGTGCCGGTCAAAACCGTGCGGGAACCTGCCGCGCCATTCACCATGAGGAAGATGGCTCCGGTGCCGTTGTTCGTGATGTTGGCATCCACACGCAGCGTGGAGGTGGTGGAATGATTTGTGAGGAAGAGCTGCCCGGCCGTGTTGGCCGCTCCACCGCCGGTGAGCGTGCCGCCGGAGATCGTGAGGTTCTTCGCATTCGCGGCGAGCTGAATGCCGCCGCCCGTCGGCGTGGCGCCGAGTCGCAAAATGGTCCCGCCAAGCGCGATCGGGCGGTCGATGAGCGCATCCGTCATTGAGATCGTCGCGATGTCCGTCGTGGCACCGGTGACCGTCACCGCGCCTTTGGAAGCCTGCGAGACGGTGAGATGCGAGGCGGTGCTGAAACCAGCCACCGCCGAAATCGCCGCGCCGGTGGTGTAGGCGAGATTTCCAGTGAAGCCGCCCTCCACCTTGCCCGCGACGACCTGCGCCCAGCTCGTGACTCCCGCCGAAGTCCGGTAAGTGGCCCATGGGCCGAGCATGCCATTCGGCTGCGTCGTGTTGATCGTGCCGGTGGCTGGTGCGACGAAGGAGATCATGCCCCGCGCATCACCACGAGAGATGGTTCCAATACTCGCATTCATCTCTCCGGTGGTGCCGCTGGAGATCATCTCCAGCACGGCTAGGCCGCCAATCGACGAGCTTGCACCTGTCACACTGATGTTTCCCAGCGCCTGCGAGTTCACTGTGTCCGTCTTGCCATTCAGTCGCAGCACGGTGGGCGAATTGTTTCCACCGATGAAATTCACCGCTCCTGCCGTGACACCATTATAGAGAAGGTCCGTCGTCGTGGCGGAACTGGCGAAATCCAGGATCGTGATCGCGCCAGCGAAGGCTCCTATGCGGCCGAGCGTGGTGGTGCCGGTATAATTACTCGCTGCGGGGATCGAGAGTGTGCCGATGCCTGAACCGGTGGCAAAGCGTGTGAAACCAAATCCACCCGTCACACCGCCCGCCAGCACCGTGCCGGTGATGCCGCCCAGATTTGTCTGAATCCCCGCATCGGCGGTGAGCGTGATCGGCTGCGTGAACGTCGTGCTGCTCGAATCCACGCGGATCGCACCATATTGTGAGGTCCCGCCAAATCCCGCAATCGAGAGCGGCACGGTGTAGCTTCCGCCACCCGTGGCACTGAAGGCGCTGTTCGCCTCCACCACCACGCCGCTCATCGCGGAAAAGGTGCCCGCCACGGCGCTGCGCAGGAAAATGCCGCCATCGTTGCCTTTGATCGTGAGCGTGCCCGTGAGGCCTGGATTGGTCGTGCTGTCCACGCGGATGAATTGCGTCGCCGTGCCGCTGCCGGTGAACTTTTGAAACGTGAGACCATTGCCCGTCAGCGCCAGCGTGCTCGCAAACGTGATGAAATTGCTACCTGTCGAGGTCGTCTCCTGCGCCTGCACGATGGCATTGGTAGCGAAGTTCAATGTGCCACCGCTCGCACCGGCAAGATTGAACTGGTTTCCCGAACCCGGTGCGGATGCGAAGCTCATGAAATTGATGCCGCCCACATTCGCTGCCGTCGCTCCGGTGATGGTGATCGTGTTTCCAGATGCCAGCGCCGCCGCAGGTGCGCCGAGCTGGGCAATGGCGCTGCCTCCGTTGTTCCATGACGTATTGGCGGAGCCGTCATGCCATTGATCCGTGCCGAACCACTGCCCGGGTCCGGCGGGCTGGCCAGCACCGGTGGCGTTGGAATCCCAGACCAAGGTCTGGGAGTGAAGCGTCGGAACAGCGCAGGAGATCACTGCCGTCGCGATGAGGCGAAGGTACAAAAGTTTGGTGATGGACATAACGGGGGGTTTTTGTCCATCGAGAGGCTGGGTAACAGTCTCCGCTCACCGGACCAGGGTCCGGGCATGGTAGCAGTGACTGTCACACTCGATGTGGATGTGGGGGACCTCACACATCAGCAGTGGCAATGCCACGTTGCGACGAAAAGCCGCTGTGGAACAACTTCACTTTTTCTTCGTCTTCTTGGCCTTCTTCACCGGCGCGGGAGGCACGGGAAGATTGTCATTGGGTTGATCCGCGAAACGCCAGGGATCATCCAGGCGACGCATCTCGCTCAGAAGCAGCTTTTTCATCTCCGCGAGCTTTTCAGCATGCTTTGGATCATCAGCGAGATTGAGCTTTCCGTGTTCGGGAAGCAACTCGTCGGGATTCTCGGTCAAGTTGAAGAGCTGCGTGTGCTTGGATGTGCCGTCGGCAGATTCGTATTGGATGAGTTTCCAGTCTCCCTGCTTCACGCTGCGCATACCGGGCTTGGCTCCACCGGCATACACACCGTAGAGCGTCTCACGCATGGCTTGTTTCTCGCCGGTAAGCACGGGCTTGAAGCTCGTTCCTTCATTCGTCTCCGGCGGCTGGATGCCCGCGAGGTCGCAAAACGTGGCTAGCAGATCGAGAAGGTAGATGTTTCCCTCCACGCGGCGGCCTGCCGCAATGCCGGGGCCTTTGACGATGAAGGGCACACGCCAGCAGTGCTGGTAGAGGTTCTGTTTTCCCATCAAGCCATGATGCCCAATCGCGATGCCATGGTCGGCGGTGTAGATGATGTAGGTGTTGTCCAGCTCGCCGGTCTCTTCGAGCTTCTTCAGCACGCGTCCGATCTGGATGTCGATGTTGTCGCTGCAAGCATACTGACGGCCGATCTCATTGCGGATGCTGGCCTCATCGCGATTTCCCCACACGCCACTCACGGCCACCTCGTCGCGCACATTCATGTCTGAGTTGTTGAACGGGTGCTTCAGCAGGTGATTGGATGGCAGGGGCGGCTGCAAGGAATGCAGTGAGGGCAGACTCGCTTTGTCCGTGTGATTGGTGGCACCATATTTTGCCAGCAGCTCCGGCGTGCCGTCCCGCGTATCGTGCGGATGGGAGAAGCCGAAGTCGATGAGGAAGGGCTTGGTGTCTTTCGCCACCTCGCGGTCGTTCAGGTAGTTCAGAACTTGCTCCGCATGCCAGGCGCTGCCGCTTTCAGCGGTGCCACCGCGCTTCGAGGCATCTTTGCGCACGGTGAAGAGCTTGTTGGCGGCCTCGTAGCTGTTTCCCTGCTTGCAGGTGCGCATGGTGGCATAGCCCGCCCGATTGAAGACGGCGGGAATGGTCTGCTGCTCAAGCTGTGGCGGGCTTGTCTTGGCCGCCCAAGGCGAAACCGGCAGATGCCACACCGACCGCCCACACATGATCATGTGCCGCGAGGGCGTGCAAACCGCGCCGGATGACGATCCCATGTGATAGGCGCCATCAAAGACCACGCCCTGCGCCGCTAGCTTGTCCAGGTTCGGCGTCTCCAGCGTCGATTTCGGATTGTACATCTTCAAATCGAAGGGCGATTGGTCATCGACGAGGATGAAGAGGATGTTCGGCCGCTTCTCCGCCGCAGCGGAGACGACCAGCGAAAGCAACAAGAAGGCAAGGAAGCGCATGGGCTGCTCAAAACGTCTCGCGAGTCTCCAACTTGCCTTCTTTGCAGGCAAAACTCAGCTCCTTCATCGCGTAGGTTTGCACCCCCGATGAAACCTGCTGCCTTTCTACTCCTCACGACCTCCGTCTTGGCGGCGGAGCCTGTGCTCACGCTTGAAAAGGACGTGCGCCCCATCGTGAAAGCACACTGCACGCACTGCCACGGCGAGGAGGAGAAGCCCGAGGGCGGCGTCGATCTGCGGCTGCGGCGCTTCATGGATGAGATCGTCGTCGTGGGGCAGCCGGAGAAGAGCAAGCTCGTGGAGGTCATCCGCAGCGGCGAGATGCCGGAGAAGGGCAAACCGCTCACCGAGGCACAATTGGCCGTGATCGAGAAATGGATCACTCAAGGAGCAAAGACCGCGAAGCCCGAGCCGCTGGCTCTCGCACCTGGACCGATCATTTCCGATGAAGATCGCGAGTATTGGGCCTTTCAGCCGGTGAAACGGCCTGCGGTGCCCCAAGCGGCGAATACTCGGAATGCCATCGATGCATTCGTTTCGGCCAAGCTGACTGAAAAAGGCCTCTCGATGGTTCCTGAGGCGGATCGACGCACTTTGATCCGTCGTGTGACGCTGGATCTCACAGGCCTGCTGCCGACACCCGAGGAGGTCGAAGCATTTTTGTCGGACTCCTCTGAGGATGCTTACCCGCGCCTCGTGGAGCGTTTGTTGGCTTCAAAGAATTACGGCGAACGCTGGGCGCGGCACTGGCTGGATGTCACCGGCTACGCGGACTCGAATGGCTACACCGAGGCCGACAGCCTGCGGCCACATGCGTGGCGTTTTCGTGATTATGTGATCCGGGCGATGAATGAGGACAAGCCGTGGGATCAGTTCATCCAGGAGCAGATCGCAGGCGATGAACTCGCCACCGCCACGCATGGCGATTACCAGCAGGCGGTGCTCGATCCCAAGCGCACGGACCAGCTCATCGCCACCGCCTTCCTGCGCATGGCCCCCGATGGCACGGGCGATACCGTGGATGATCCGAAGCTCGCGAAAAACAACGTCATCGCCGAGCAGATGAAGATCCTCGGCTCCTCGCTCATGGGCCTCACGGTGTCCTGTGCGCAGTGCCATGATCATCGCTACGATCCGATCACGCAGGCCGATTACTACCGCCTCCGCGCCGTCTTTGATCCAGCGTATCACTGGGAGGCTTGGCGTGCGCCAAACAGCCGCCTGTATTCGCTCTACTCGCCACAGGAGCGTGCAAAAGCCGCCGAGATCGAGGCGAAGGCCAAGGAGATCGAAGTCGAAGCCCGCGCGATGTCGAAGAAGTTCCTCGATGAGATTTTCGAGGTCGAGATCAAGAAGGTGCCACAGGCCGAGCAGGCGGCGTTTCGTGTGGCTCGCGACACGCCCGTGGGCAAACAGACTCCGGAGCAGAAGGCGCTCATCAAAAAGTATCCCTCCGCGCTCGCCACCTACTCGCTCGATCTTTACGACAAGAAAAAGCAGGACCTCGTCGATGCCAAAATGGCCGAGGCGACCAAGCTGCGTGCCACGAAGCCAGCGGAAGGCTTTGTGATGGCGCTCACCGAAGTCAAAGGCCAGGTGCCCGTGTCGAAACTCTTCAATCGTGGCGATCACGAGCAGCCGAAGACCGAGGTGAAGCCCGGCGAGCTCAGCATTCTCGCCAATCCGATGATCGAGCCCTTCAAACCAGTGCCAGTGAGCAGCGGTTCGACGGGACGTCGCCTCGCTTACGCACAATGGCTCACCAGTGGGAAACATCCGCTCACGGCCCGCGTGCTGGTGAATCGCTTTTGGATGCATCACATGGGCAGCGGCCTCGTGAACACGCCCGGCGATTTTGGACGCCAAGGCGAGCTGCCGACGCATCCTGAGCTGCTCGATTACCTCGCCGATGAGTTTGTGAAGAGCGGCTGGAAGCTCAAATCGCTGCACCGGCTCATTTTGCTCAGCGCTGCGTATCGTCAGTCCTCGGTGAATGATGCCGCGCTGCGTGCCGATCCCGAAAACCGCTTTTATGCCCGCTTCAAACTCCGCCGCCTGGATGCTGAGACGCTGCGTGATTCCATGCTCGGCATGACCGGATCACTCGTTCAGACTAGCTACGGCCCGCCCAGCGGCATCGGTCGTGATCCGCAGGGGCGCGTGATCACCGGCATCGACAAAGGCACCATCACGCTCAACAAGGTCGATCCCGCTGGCGCGGCCGACTTCCGTCGCTCGATCTATGTGCAGATGCGCCGCAGCAAGCCGCTCACCGTTCTCGATACCTTCGACGCCCCCGTGATGCAGCCGAACTGCGAGATGCGATCGCAGACCACCGTCGCTCCGCAATCGCTGCTGCTCATGAATGACACCTTCGTGCTCGATAGCTCACGCCGCCTGGCCGACCTCGTCGAGAAAGAAGCGCCCAAAGATCGAGCGAAGCAGCTCCAACGCATCTGGAGCCTGCTTTACAGCCAGCCCGCAACGGAGGCCGACATCGCCAAATGCCTCGCCTACCTCGACGAGCAGACCAAAGCCCTCACGCAATACCACCACGACATCCAACACGCGAAAGGCGTGGTGCCCAATCCACCTCAAGAAGCCATGGCGAGCCTCTGCCAGATCCTGTGCAGCTCGAACCGCTTCTTGTATGTGGATTGATCACGCCGGAGGCGTGGGGCAGAAGTAGGTCTTGTCTTGATGATACGGCACGGCGGCGACTTCTTCGGCGCAGAGGACGACGCCATCGCGTTGGCCGTCGGTGAGGAGTTGCGGCTTGGAGGCCTTCATGGTGGACTTTGCAGAAGGCTGAATTGGAAATCAGTGACCTCAAAGGCGTCGCCCGTGGCATGGAATGACAGATGTGCGGTTGACTTTGCTGCTGGAAGCCTGGCACAGAGTGAATGGCGATCTGCGGCGAAGATCTCCACACGATCATCCTCGACCAACACACTGAAATCCCAGGAGCCTGATGCCGGCGGGATAAACTCCGACTCGCTCCAGCTGACGCCACTCGCATCCTGAATGGCAAGATGATGGGCGGAATAGACCACCTTTCCGAGGGGAGGAAAACGAAGTTCAAAACCGCCTTGGCTGCCTGGCATGCACGAGATTTTGCACCTCGCACCAAACCTCTGGCCATCTTTTAAAGGCACCTCGGCAGTAGTGTCGGCAGGCATCCAGGCGAGCTTGTCGATCGCACTCGCCAGCTCGGGGGCGAGTCGCGTGGCCAGCGAGCCATCCGGCAGGGCGTGAACCTCACGAACCAGGGCCAAGTGACCGCCCCAGGGTTGTTTTTCAGCTGTGGCGGGCGTGAGCGGAATCCAGCCGTAAAGCATGCAGCGTTCGTTTTCGTCCCGAGCGATCTGCGCGGCGCAGAGATCTTTGCCATCAAGTTTCCCACCAAAGTTCCAAGGGCCTTCGGGTCGGCTGGCGGTGTAGTAAACTGGGCCGCCGACGGATTTGCGGTGGTAGATGCTGGTGAGCAGATACCAGCGCGAACCGATTTGAAACATCTGCGGGCACTCAGGCTCGTCCTGGTCGGCGAGATCGAGCACGATGCCGTGATCGGTCCACTGCTTTAGATCCGGCGAAGTGGCGAGGCTGACGCCGCCGCCGCTGGCTTTGGGGCGACCTTTGATCCAGGTGGTCATCACGCAGCCGTAACGCTTCTGCTCGTGAATCCAGAACACGAAGGGATCGCGACGACGTTCGTAGTCGTCCGTCGCGGGCACATGAAACTCCTTCGCGGCGCATTCCCAATGAAGCAGATCACGGCTCGTCTGGCTGACCATGCGACCTTTTGCATGACCGTGATAGCTGCGGAACACGCCTGCGGCTTCATCGCGAAACACGCCAAGCACAAAGTAGGGCGCCATCCAATCCTCCGCCGTGACAGGAGCATGCGTGAGCGCCTGTGGCGTCCAGTGCAGGTTGTCTCGCGAGCGCACGAGCATGGCATCGAATTGGCCGGGCTTCAGGTAGTAGAGGAAGCACTCGCCCTCGTTGAAGTAAGGATGCACATCGCCCAGCGCATGATCCTCCGGCTTGAAATGCAGCCGCAGCGCCTCCGCTCCCAGGATGGAGCCACTGAGCCAAAGGATGAGCGCGATTGTCTTCATGCGGTGAGCTCGGAAAGTAGTGCTGCGTCATCGAACTCAA
>JBILVU010000063.1:0-31106 GCA_044370285.1 Prosthecobacter sp. | reverse complement strand
GTTTTTCCACAGCGGCCTCGGCGGCCACTTGTAGCTCTTTGTGGATCGTGGTGAAGACTTGGAGGCCACCGTCCTCGACATCGTGCTTCTCCAAAATCAGGTCGAGATCCTGTCGCACCATGTCGAGCGCATAACCACCCTGACCTTGGAACACGGGCTGCGCATGCAGGATCACATCGGCATAGCGTGCCTCCAGTTCCTCCTCGGCAGTGATCATCTTGGTGGCCAGCATGCGCTGGAGCACATCGTTGCGCTCTTTGATCGCCCCATCGTAGTTGCGAAAAGGAGAGAAGCGCACTGGGCTACGCACAATGCCTGCGATGAGGGCGCATTCGCTGAGTGAGAGCTGGCTGGCATGCTTGCCAAAGTACACCTGGCTGGCCCGCTGGATGCCATAGAGACCGGTGCCGAAGAAAATGCGGTTCACATAGTGCTCAATGATTTGCTCCTTCGTGCTGTGCTTCTCGATGCGACGGGCGAGCATCATTTCGAGTATCTTGCGGTGGATGTTGCGATCATCGCCCAGCTCCGGGTAGCTGTTGCGGGCGAGCTGCATGGTCAGCGTGCTGGCGCCCTGCACGATGCGGCCGTCCTTCACATTTCGCACCGCAGCGCGGGCCACGCCCACATAGTCGATGCCGCTGTGCGAGTAGAAACGTGAGTCTTCACGCGCGAGCAGCGCCTTGACGAACCAAGGTGAAACCTCGCTCAGTGGCACCACGATGCGATTCTCCCCGTGCATGCGACCGAGCACCTCGCCTTTGAAATCATACACCACGGTGCGCTCCGGCATCTGGCCCAGCTTCGTGAGATCAAAATCCTTCGCCCAATGGCTGTACACCGCGATCACGATGGCGGCGGCCAGCGTGACGAGCAGCGTGCTGCCCAAGATGAGGAAAACCGCCAGCCGCTTCCATCGTTCCCAGCGTGACATGACCTTCGGCCTCTTGAAGGGCTTTTTGGACGGGGCGGGATTTTTCTTCATGGAGTTGTTTGAGCCATACGGAGCCTTCGCTGGGCCAAAGTTCAAGCCTCAGACGATGAACTCCGTGTGAACTTCAAGTTCACCTACTCCCCGATCACCTGGCTTTCTGAGTCAAAAAGTCAGGTGGCACCCTGTAAATCCGTGTTTGGAGCGCTTGATTCGCCTCTTTGGGCAACAGCACCACCGCATGAGCATCCACCCTCATTTGCAAGCCGACCATCTTGGCGAGTGATTCCAGCACAAAAGCCGCCGGAACGATTTTGAGCTCCAGAGAGACTTTCTTCTTTTTCTGTTCTTCGGTCACTCCCTGAAAAACAATATTGATTCCCTTCATCTCGGGTTTTGGCTCGGTGGGGTCGAGATCGCGGGTCTTCGCTCTGAGCAGTTCCACGGCCTCAACGAAGGTCACCTCCTTCACTTTGAACTCTTCGATCATGATCGGCTTGGAGCAGTCCGTGATATACGCGAGCACATGGCCGCTCAAAAGCAGACAACCAGCGATAGCGACAATGGCTTGAAGCGAAAAGGATGCCTGCGGCGTTCTCATGCCCGAGAGGATAGGCTGACGTGCAGATTTTACAAGGAGGGCAAAAAGCCCGGAGAAACCTCCACGCGGGCTTTTTGCTCGAAGGCATGGCCGAGGCGGAAAAGCAGCGGCTCGGTCCAGGCGGTGCTGAAGAAAGAGAGATTCATCGGGAGCTTGCCGGCGAGGCCCATGGGCACGCTGAGATGCGGATAACCCGCCGTCGCAGGCACGGTGGAGCAGCCGCGACCGCCGCGATGGCCGTTCTTGAGATCGGTGACATCGGCGGGATCGCTGGTGGAGACGACGAAGGCATCGAGGCGATGCTCTTGGAGCACGGCGTCGATGCCTTCCTCACGAGCGAGACGGCGTGCGGTCTCGCGTGCGGCCTTGGTTTCGGCGATGGCTTCTTCGGAATCGAGCGCGGCGGCCATTTCGAGGAACTGCTGGCCGAACCAAGGCATCTCCTTGTCGGCATTCGCTTTATTGAAGGCGATGAGATCGGCGATGGAGCGCACTTGGCTCGTCGTGGAGGCGAGGTAGTCATTTAGGTCCTCGCGATACTCGCCCAGCATGGCGCGGAAGCGCAGTTGGCTGATCTCCCGCGTGTGCGGCAACTCCACCTCGATGATTTCGGCTCCGAGGGATCGAAGCACATTGAGCGAGCTTTCGGTGAGTTTTTGCACAGCCTCGTTTTCGCCGTTCAAATGACGCAGGAAGCCGAGGCGGAGGCCTTCGAGCCTTTCGGTGGGGTTCCAATCCACCGGCTTCTCGGCGATGGCGGCGAGTAGCAGCGCACAATCCTTCACGCTGCGTGCCATCGGCCCGGCGGTGTCTTGCCAATGCGTGATGGGGATGATGCCTTTTCCGCTGATGAGGCCGAGGGTGGGTTTGAGGCCGACGATGCCGCAGGCGCTCGACGGACTCACGATGGAGCCATCCGTCTCCGTGCCGATGGCGGCGAAACAAAGACTGGCAGAAACCGCCGCCGCAGAGCCGGAGCTGGAGCCGCTGGGATTGTGATCAAGCACATGCGGATTCGCGGTGAGGCCGCCGCGAGCACTCCAACCGCTGGTGGAATTCGGCGAGCGCATGTTGGCCCACTCACTGAGGTTCGTTTTGCCGAGGATGACGGCACCCGCCGCCCGCAGCTTTTGCACCAGCGGCGCATCAACACGCGGACGAGAGTCGAGCAAGGCCAGCGAACCGGCGGTCGTGAGCATGTGGTCGCCGGTTTCGATGTTGTCCTTGATTAAAATCGGCTGGCCATGCAGCGGGCCGCGCGGTTTTGGCTCTGCGTCGAGTTTCTTGGCGATGTCGAGAGCATCGGGATTCAATTCGATCACCGCGTGCAGCACCGGATCGAGGATTTTGATGCGGTCGAGGTAGTGCTGCGTGAGCTCGACGGCACTCACACGCCTCTTTTCACATCCCGGAAGCCCGGCGAGGCTACCGAGGGCGATTTTGACAAGGGTGCGGCGGTGCATGCGGATCGATCTCCCCACCTCAACGTGATGCTTGGCAGCTTCTTCCGAACAGTCAGCGAGCGCGAAGGGCGAGGGTTTAGTTCGTAGTTCGGGCTTTAGCCCGCGCTGAGTTGCGGTGGGAAGCGGGCTAAAGCCCGAACTACGAACGACGATGCGGATCAATCTCCCCACTTCAACGTGATGCCGGGAATCCTCTTGGCGATCTCGCTGCCCTTTTCTTTACCGAGGACGACCATGGCGGTGGCGAGAGCATCGCTGGTGGTGCCATCGCGGGCGATGACGGAGCATGAGACGGTTTCGGTGACACCGAGGCCGGACTTGGGCGAGATGATGTGGGCGTAGCGTTTGCCCTCGATGGTGATGGATTGGTAAAGATCGCCGGAGGTGGAGACGGCGGTGTTTTTCAGCAGGACTGTATCGAGCTTGGCAACGCCACCGCCGATGGGTTCGATGTAGGTGCGCAGTTTGATCTCCCAACCTTCTTTGCCGGGTGGTGGATCACCGATGGCAATATCGCCACCGGCGATGACGAGGGCGCGGGTGATGTGGTGCCGCTCACGCAGGCGTTTGAGCACCGAGTCGGCCGCGTAACCTTTGGCGATGCCGCCAAGGTCGAGGAGCATGCCGGGCTTCATGAGCGTGATGGTGCTGGCCGAGGCATCAACTTTGACGGCATGCCAATCCATGGCGGTCTTCGCGGCAGCGAGACGCTCGGGCGGTGGGAGCTGCTTGCGGTTTTTCATGCTGCGCCACAGCCGCGTGAGATGGCCGCAGGTGATGTCGAAGGCTCCGTCGGTGAGTTTGGAGATTTCGAGCGTGCGGGCGATGATCTCGACAAGCTCGGGGCTGGCTTTGAAGGGCTCATTCGGCTTCGAGGCGTTGAGACGGTTCAGCTCGGAGTAGGGCTCGTAGTCGGAAAAGACGCCGGTGAGATGCGAAACATGCTCGAAGGCATCCTCCGCAGCTTTTTCGGCGGTTTCGCGGTTTTCGGCGTGCAGGCTGAGCCGGAACTTCGTGGCCATTTGGACCGATTCGAAGTCGAAACGCTGCTGAGCGTGGCCTTGAAGGCTGAAAAGAAAACCACAGAGGGCACCGAGGAACACAGAGGACTGAAGTTTCATGCTCTGTGCTTCTCGGTGAACTCTGTGGTTAAACCTGCTTCAGCTTAGCACTCGTAGGTTTTCAGCGAGGCCACCTCAAACTTCGCTTTGCCGCACTCTTCAGCGATCTCATTCAGCGCTTCCACCTCAGCGGTGGTGAAGAGGAGGCCGCCGGCTTGGGCGGTGTGGGCGGCGTTTTGGGCCTCGGGCTGGCCGGGGAGCATGCAGGCTTCGTTGCCATGGCCGAGGATGTCGTCGATCACGGCTTTGACGTTCTGCGCGAAGGTGCGGCCCTGGGCGAAGCGGCCGCTGCTGATGGCATCGGGATGGATGACCTGGAAGTAGAAGCTGCTGGTGCGCTTTTCACCGGCGGGGAAAGGCTGCGATTTGATGTCGGGATGACCGCCGCCGCCGCGAAGGGTGGGCAGTGAGCCGCCGATCATGCCGCCCATGATTTCGATGAGCAGCGAGAGGCCGTAGCCTTTGTGCGCGCCGAAAGGAAGCAGCCACGCGGCCTCGTTGGCATCGGTGGTGGGCTTGCCGTCTTTATCCACGGCGGCGCCGGGAGGCAGTGGCTTGCCTTCACGCTTGAGCTGCTGCACACGGCCCATGGCGACGGTGGAGGTGGCCCAGTCGATCACGACGGGGAAGCCGCAGGCGTCCTGCGTGGGGATGCCCCAGGAGTGCGGGTTCGTGCCGAGCACGGGGAATTTGCCACCAAAAGGAACGACTTCGCCGAGGGTGGAGGTACAGTTCGTGTAGGCGATGTAGCCTTTCTTCGCGGCGTCCATGACGTAGCCGCCGCCCCAGAGGTAGTGGAAGGCATTGTCCACGCTGACCTGGCCCACGCCGTATTTATCGGCGAGCTCCATGCAGCGCTCCATGGCACGGAAGGCCACGCTTTGACCGAGCTTCAGCTTGCCGTCCCACACCTCGCTGGCGGCGAATTTCTTCTCAATGACCTCGATCTCGGCACCGGGCTTGCAACCGCCGGTGGCGCTGCCGAAGAGGTGATCGAGGTGGAGGGCTTTGATGGCGTTGTGGGTGCGGATGCCGTGGGCGGAGGCCATCTCGCAGAACCGCGCGGCGTCATCGGCCTCGGCGGCGGTGTAGCCGCGATGGAGGTAAGCGGCGCGGACGAGGTCGTTGTGGGCGGCGGTCGGGACGATGTGGTAGGTGGTGGGCATGAGAAAGTTCTCGGTTCGCTGTTCGCGGTTCTCGGTTGGGGGAGGCTATTGGTTTAAAGTTTAATGTTTCAAGTTCAAGGGGGGAGTTCGAGGTTGCTGGAAATGGCGCGGGCCGCTAGCCTCGCGGCCCATGGAGCAAGCTATCGCGATTTTAGGCCTCGTCGTGTTTGTGGGGCTGGCCTGGGGGCTGTCGGAAAACCGGCGGCGGTTTCCCTGGCGCATCGTGGCGAGCGGGCTGGCGCTGCAATTCGTGTTTGGCTGGCTCATGCTACGCACGAAAGGCGGTGAGCGGTTCTTTGCGTGGCTGGACAAGGCTTTTCGCAAGCTGCTGAGCTTTGCCGATGAGGGCATGGTGTTTGTGTTTGGCAAAACGGACGCCCCGGTGGTGGCGTTGATCATCACCGGGAGCATCATCCTCGTCTCCGCGCTGTCGTCGCTGCTGTATCACTTTGGCGTGCTGCAATGGATCGTGAAGGGGGCGGCGTGGATCATGCGCCGCGTGATGCACACAAGCGGCAGTGAGACACTCGCCGCCGCCGCGAATATCTTCATGGGCCAGACGGAGGCCCCGCTCGTGATCAAGCCCTACCTGGCCAAGATGACACGCAGCGAGCTGCTGTGCCTGATGGTCGGCGGCATGGCCACCATCGCCGGAGGTGTGCTGGCCGCTTATGTTTCCTTTGGCGTTTCCGCTGGGCATCTGCTCACCGCCAGCGTGATGAGTGCTCCGGCGGCGATGATGATGGCGAAAATTCTCCTACCGGAGACGGAGGTGAGCGAGACGGCCCATGGAGCCAACAAACCCATCGAACGCGAGACCGTGAACGCCATCGACGCGCTTTGCCACGGCGCCAGCGATGGCATGAAGCTCGCCATCAACGTGCTCGCCATGCTCGTGGCCTTTGTGGCCGTGGTAGCGCTGGCGAATTACCTGCTCTCGCTTGGCCTGCGACTCTGCGGTCAAAGCGTGCCGCAGCCGCTGAATGTGCTTTTAGGCTGGCTCAATGCGCCCTGCGCCTGGCTGATGGGCATCCCATGGGACGAATGTGGCAAGGCGGGAGCGCTTCTCGGTGAGCGAGTCGTTTTGAATGAATTCATCGCCTACATGCACCTCGCCGAGCAAAGCAAGGCCGCCACCCTCACGCCCCGCACGGCGGAGATCCTGACGTATGCGCTGTGTGGCTTTGCGAACTTCGCCAGCATCGCCATCCAGATCGGCGGCATCGGTGCGCTGGTGCCGGAGCGTCGGGCGGACCTCGCGAAGCTCGGCTTCAAGGCCATGCTAGGCGGTCTGCTGGCCTGCTATTGCACCGCCTGCGTGGCGGGGCTGCTCATGCGCTGACTTCCCTGCCCCGCCAAGGAATGAGCTGGAATAGCCAGCGACATCTTCGAACAGCGCCTCCACGCTGCCTGCATGCCCGCCCAGTTCAAAGACTACTACGCCATCCTCGGCGTGCCGCGTGATGCGAGCGCCGATGACATCAAGAAAGCTTTCCGCAAGCTCGCCCGGCTCCATCACCCGGACACCGCGAAGGACAAAAAGACCGCCGAAGAGAAGTTCAAAGAGATCAACGAGGCCAACGAAGTCCTCAGCGATCCCGAGAAGCGCCAAAAGTATGACACGCTCGGAGCGAACTGGCAGCAGCCCGAAGCATCCGCCGCTCACGAGCAGGACGTCCACTTTGGCGGCACCGGCTTCAGCGACTTCTTCGAGCAGTACTTCAGCGGTGGCAGCCGCTACGGCTTCCAGGACGAATACATGCCCAAATCCACCGCCAAAGGCCGCGCCAGCCGCGGACACGACATCGAGGGCGACATCCTCGTCACGTTGGAGGAGGCCATGAATGGCACCCAGCGGCCCATTTCCATGCAAACGGTCAATCGCCAGACCGGCGTGGCCCAAATGCATGAGTTTCAGGTGCGCATCCCGCCCGGAGCCACGGATGGACGCCGCATCCGCGTTCCCGGTCAGGGCGAGCCGGGCCGCAACGGCGGTGAAGCAGGTGATTTGTATCTTCGCGTGCGCCATGCTGCCCATCCCGATTTCACCACGCGTGAGGCCGATCTCCATCACGCGCTCGAGGTGGCTCCATGGGAAGCGGTGCTCGGCGCGGAGGTCATTGTGCCCACCCTCGATGGCAGCATCAAACTCCGCATTCCCGCCGGGACAGAAAACGGCCAGCACCTCCGCGTGCGCGGCAAAGGCCTCCCCAAAGGCAAAACCGGCGAGCGGGGCGACTACTTCGTCACGATCCAGATCGTGCTCCCCAAGACGCTCACGGATGCCGAACGCGAGCTTTGGGAGAAACTCCGCGCCACCTCCACCTTCACCCCCCGCGCTTGAGCCATGAACGAAACCTACACCTTGGAAGTGCTCGCGGAGATCACCGGGATCGAAACCACCACGCTCATCCAGTATCAGGAGCACGGCATCATTCGCCCGGCGTTCGATGATGAAACCGTCCGCCGCCTCCGCCGTGCCGAGCACCTGCGTGAAAGCTGCGAGATGAATCTCGAAGGCATGAAACTCCTCACGCACCTCCTCGAAGAGGTGGAGCAACTCCGCGAGCAGTTAAGGCAGCATCAGCGGCCACAGTGAGGCCTCGTTCTCGGCTGTTGGACCAACGACAGAGGAAGACGATGAGGCTCGGAGGGCGGGATTGCATTCCCGCCGAATGTCCGCCTCGGAGAGGCGGTGTACGGATCGTCGAGGCGCACAGCGCCCAGGCCTCAATGATACTCCGAAAGCGCCTTCGGCATGAAGGCGCGGAGATTCGCGATGCGGGTGGAATCGAGCGGATGGGTGCGGAGAAAGGCGGGAGCGCTGCTGGCACCTTTCTGACGGGCGAAGTTTTCCCAAAGCGTCACGCTTTCCTCGGGATTGTAACCCGCCCGGGCCATGTAGAGAGCCCCCAGCTTGTCCGCCTCCAGTTCCTGGCCGCGACTGAACTTCAGCATGCCCAGGCCGAGCGCGGCGCTGGCCGCCGTGCTGGTGGCCACACGCGTGCCGGTGCTCTGGCGGGTGCCCAGAGCCACATCGAGCACCGCGATCCCCACGGAGCCGAGCACCGCTGTGCTCATTCGCTCGCCGCTGTGCCCTGCCACAACGTGCGCCAGCTCATGACCGAGCACGGCGGCGAGTTGCGCGTCGTTGTGCGCCACTTTGAAGATGCCGGTATTCACGCCCACCTTGCCGCCGGGTAGCGCGAAGGCATTCGGCGTGCTGTCTTCAAACAGCACAAACTCCCAATTCGCCCCCGGCATCGGCACGATGCGCTTCAGGCGGGCCGCCACGCGGTTCACGGCGGCGGTTTGTGTGCCATTGCCGGAGCGGCGTTTCTGCGATTTCATCTTCTCAAACTCCGTCAGCCCCATCTGGTTGAGGTGCGTGTTCGGGATGAAGTTGAAGGACTTTCGTCCGATGTCCGGCACCGTGGTGCAGGCGATCAGGATCATCGAAAGGGCAAGGACAAGCGGCAGCAGTAAGGTGGAGAAATGAGATCGGCTCATGCTCGCAGAGTGAATTCCCCCTCGCCGGGAGACAACCGGAAATTCCATCCACGTCGAGAAGCATAGAGAGGGAAAGTTTGAGTTGGAGGAAGGCAGAGGTCAGAGACAAGGGCAAAAGGCTCACTGGCTCCGGCGGCGCGAATTGCGTCAGGCATGATCCTTGCCACCATGAGGCTGAACCATGACCGAACTCCTCCTCATCATCCTGCTTCTCGTCTTCAACGGCATTTTCGCCATGGCGGAGATCGCCATCGTTTCGGCGAAGAAGGCGAGGATGATGGAGCGAGCCGAAAAGGGCAGCGCCGGGGCGAAGTTGGCGCTGAAGCTGGCGGTGAATCCCGAGCGCTTCCTGAGCACGGTGCAGATCGGCATCACACTGGTAGGCGTGCTGGCGGGGGCTTTTGGTGGAGCGAGCCTCGCCGGTTATGTGACGCCGTGGCTGAAGGAGATTTCGTGGCTGGCGGAGCATGCGGATCAGATCGCGTTTGGCCTCGTGGTGGCCTTCATCACCTACCTCTCGCTCATCATTGGCGAGCTGGTGCCGAAGAGTCTGGCGCTGCGGAATGCGGAAGGCATCGCCTGTGTGATGGCGGGGCCGATGGACTGGCTTTCGCGGGTGGGCCGCCCGCTGGTGTGGGTGCTGGAGCTGAGCACGCGGGCGCTGATGCGCTTCTTTGGCAAGTCACAGGCTCCCAGCGGCCCCACGACGGCGGAGGTGGAGGTGCTGCTGCGTGAGGGCCTCATCACTGGCAATGTGCGCCATGAGGAGAGCGAGCTAGTGGAGGGCGTCTTTGACCTGCGGGAATTGAAGGCGGAGGAAATCATGCGCCCGAAGCCGAAGGTGATCTTTCTGCATATGAACGAAACCGCCGCGAGCGCAGCGGAGGAGCTGGGTGATGGCGTGCGGCAGGTGGTGTTCCCGGTTTACGGTGAGACACGCGATCATGTGGAGGGCATGGTATCGCTGCGGGCGCTATTTTTGTCCGTGGCGGCTGGAAGGACACAAACGGTAAGCGAGTTGATGCGCGATCCCGTCTTCGTTTCCGACAATCAACCGGCGCTGACGCTGCTGGAGGAGCTGCGTAACGCCTCCCACCACGCGGCGATGGTGACGGACGAGTTTGGCATCGTGCGCGGCATGGTGACGATCGAGGATCTGGCCGAGGAGGTGGTGGGCGATCTGAAGACGAATCGCCCGGATGCCTTGAGTTCACCGCAGGTGCGTGAGACGGCTCCGGCTGCCTGGCTGGCCGATGGCATGACGGAGATCGACGTGGTGAATGCGGTGATCCCCGGCTTTGAAGCGGTGGCGAATGCGGAGGACGATGCGTTTCAGACGCTGGCGGGCTTTATCATGCAGCATCTGGAGCGTCTGCCGCGTGAGGGTGAAACATTCACCGTGAGCGGCTTTGAGATCGAGATCATCGACATGGACCGCCAGCGGATCGACAAGGTGAGTGTGAGGAAGCTGGCGGTGGTGGAAGCGGCCGCCATCGCCTGAGGCCGACGTGATGCGGGCACTACTGCCCGCAGTGTAACCTCGGATGGCAGGCAGGAGTGCCTGCCTCACTTGTTCGCCAAATCACGATTTCATCGCGAGGTAGGCTTGGCGGGTCTTTTCGGGAAGTTTTTCGATCGCGTAGCGGAGCATGGTGCGGGGCATTTGGGAGGCGTGTTGGTCGAGGAAGGCCATTAGAGGCTTTACTTCGCGTTTGCCGACTTCGCGGAGCATCCAGCCGCAGGCTTTGTGCATGAGATCGTGCGGATGGGACAAAAATTGGGCGCTGAGTCGAAGGGTGTCGGCGAAGTCGCCAGCACGGATGAAGGCCTGGGTGGCGAGGATGGCGATGCGCTGCTCCCAGAGGCTGGTGGAGGAAGCAAGGGTATCGAGCACGGTGCGATCTCGCTTAAGCAACCAGGCACCGAGGAGGTGCGGGGCGCTGCTATCGACGAGGTCCCAGTTGTTGATCCATTGCGTGTTGGCGAGGTAGAGGCTGACGAGGCGCTGCTGCGTGGTGGTGTCCTTCTTGGCTCGGCTGAAACGCCGCACGAGCACCAGCAGGGCGAGGAGCCGCTCTTCATGCCATTCGGAGTGCAGGAGGTCTAAAACGTCCGCTTCGCGGAGAGCATCGGTGTGGGGGAGTTCGGCACGGAGTTGCGGCACTTTGAGCCCGAGAAAAAGATCTCCCTCGCCATACTCTCCGGGGCCGTTTTTGAAGAATCGCCGAGCGATGGCCGCTTGTTCGGTTGTAGCGGCTTGGCGTAGCTTGTGACGGAGGGTGGGGAGATTCATGGGTGAAGGCAGCCTTCTTTTTAGCCGTCGTGGCCAGCATGGATGGGTGGCTTGCGGCGGAAGCGAAGGAGCAGTGCGGCGATCAAGAGCGACATGCCGATGATTGCCGCAGTGATGAGAAAGATCATGGCTTGAGGGTCGAGATGGGGAGGCTGGTGTTGATTGGCTAGAAAGAGCTGTCGATCCAAGAAGATGCCCCAGAGGATCAACGCCGAGGCGAACCAGCGTGACCAGTCGCGTAGATGCTGGCAGGCCAGTTGGAAGTTCTCCGGCCGCCGCCAGTCGTCGGCGTTTGGCAGCTTGATGTCCTGAGGTGAAAGCAGGTGCAGCAAGCTCATCATGCCGACGACCAGCGTGGCCAGCCCGAGGTGCAGCGCCCAGGTTCCCAGTCCGAATGAGCCTGTCAGGCGCATGCGAGTAACGCGACCTGCCATGTCAAAATGGGCTGCCACGCGCTCCGGCAGTTGCGGTGTCCATTCGAGGTGTAGTTTGATCAGCGCCCCGGCGGCCAGCAGAAGGATGATCCAGGAGAGGATGCCTCTTTTCATGGCGGCGGGAGATTACCGGAGCCGAAAAAGCTGACCGATGAGCACTTTCGAGAGCACCTCCGCGAGCAGCAGGGCGATGACAAAGGTGGCGACGGCTTTGCCGCCGCGCACGTTGCAGCAGTGGGAGAAGGACTTCCACATCAGCGCCACCATCCACACGGTGCAGGCGAGCATGAAAAGCGTGACGAGGCCGAACACGACGGCGTCTGACCCTGCGGGAGGTAGTTGCGGGATTTGGCCCGGTTTGAGACCGATGATGGATTTCGTGAGTGCCTCGCTGAAACGATGAAAGCCGGGGGCGAGGCAGGCGAGCGCCGTCAGCACGGTGGGCCAGCGGGCGAGAGCCTGGGTGCCGAGCAGGTCGATGCTGCGGAAGGCGGTCTTGGAGATGATCCGGCCAGCCATGAGCAGCAGCACGGCGAGGCTGATCCAGTCGATCAGCCCCTCGGCCGCAAAGAACCACCACGGCCCGCGTTTGCCCGCGTGAGTGTCCAGCACACCGTCGAAATGGAGTCCTTGTCTGGCTCCGATGAGGCCTGTGATGGTGATGGCGGCCAGCCCGAGCAGGAGTGCGGTGCCCCCGGCGAGGCGGAGGAAGGGATGGAAGAGGATTTGGCTCAGTTTCATGGTGTGGGAGGCGTGGGTTGGAGCTTGGCGATGACCTCATCGAGGCGGTTGCGGACGGTGGGGTAGCTGACCTTTAGCAGCGCGGCCATTTCCTTGAGGCTACCGCTGGCTTTGACGAAGTCGCAGATGAAGGCCTGATCCTCCGCCGAGAGGGAGGCGAGCATGGGGAGCGGGTAAATCCCCTCCACCTCGGTGCCGCAGTGGTCGCAGGCGAGCCGCTTGACCTGGAGTCGGTGCTCACAGCTCGGGCAGGTGACGGGAAAGCGCTTCATGTTGAACAATCTTGATTCAAGAATCAATATTATTCAACAACTAATCAACATAACTAACCTACAAACCAGAAAAACAGCACCGCGATGGCGGTGGGCATCAAAGCGCCGAGAAAGAGGCCAAGGGGGCTGATGCCTTCGCCTTTGAATGCCTCGCTGCTTTGCAGGATGCCAGCCCCGGCGGGGTTTGGGGCATTGGCGATGACGGTGAGGCCGCCACCGGTGACGGCTCCGGCGACGAGGGCGTATTTCAGCTCGGGGGTGATGCCTTCGACGAGGCTGCCGAGGTAGGTGAGCGCGGCGTTGTCCGTCAGGGCAGTGAGGCCGGTGGCTCCAAAGTAGAGCGTGGGGCCATCCATGCCGGCGATGAGTGGTTTGAGCCACCAAGACTGCAAGGAGCCGAGGGTGACGAGTCCAGCGAGGAAGAAGCCGACGAGGAGGCCTTCTTTGAGTTTGAGATTGTCCTGATACTCCCGCGTGGCGTTAACGAGGCCGAGGAAGATCATGAAGATACCGAAAAACACATCGGGGTGATGGGCGAAGAAGACGATGGAGGCGAGGAAGAGCAGATGCAGGCCGGTGAGCCATGCGGGCACGGGCTGCGGTGTCTGCTGCGGCACCTTGATGGTGAGGATTTCCTTCCGAAACACCCACGCGACGAGGGCGGTGGAGGTCACACAACTCGCGGCGGCCTTCCAGCCAAAGGTGGTGAACATGAAGGCGATGTCCCAATCCCATTTCGCAGCGACCATGAGCACGGGTGGCGCGGCGAAGTGCGTGAGAGTGCCGCCGATGGAGACATTCACAAACAGCAGCCCGAGTGTGGCATAGGCGAGCCGCGTGCTGATGCCACGGTCGAAGTAGCGGCGCTTCAACAGGATGGCGAGCAGTGTCATGGCCGCGGGCTCGGTGATGAAGGAGCCGAGCAGGCCACCAAAGGAAAGTGCGGCGATATAGAAGGCCATGCTTTCCCGCATTGGCAGCGCTTTGGCGATGAGGGAGATGAGCGCCTCAGCGAGCTTCACGACGGGCCGCGTGGCGGCGACGACCATGACGACGAGCACGAATTTCGGCTCGGTGAAGTTTAAGCTCTCGATGTAATGCACGGCCTCATTCACACTGCCCTTCAGGGCGGTGATGCCTGCGAACAACGCGGCGGCCCACAGGCCAAAGACGACCTCGGTTTCCGCTAGGAAGTGGAGCAGATTCTCCTGAATGGAGCCATTCGGATAGCGATGCGCCCACTGGGCGAATTTCTTCACCGAGAAGGTGTGCAGCACCGCCAAGGCAAAGAGCGTGGTGGCGAGGAGCTCGGAGGGCGTGGCAGTCATGCAATCTCAAGTATCAAAGCATGCCGGGCGTGTAGCGTGGGCGGTAGCCACCTCCACTACCAGGCTGGATCTGGGAGCGCATGGCGGGATCATCCACGGCCTGATCGACGGCGTCCTGGAGGGCACGGGAGATGAGTTCCTGGAGAATGGGGACGGGTGAGCCGCTGCCTGGACGGTAGGCGGTGGTCTGGCGTTCGGCTTTGTACACTTTCGAGAAGAGCACACGGCCGCTGCCGATCTCGACGACATTCATCCTCAGACGGACATTGGCGTAGGGATGCACGAGGAGCTCGCCTTGGAGGTCGAGGACATCACCGGTGATGAGGAAAGATGCCTTGTTGGAATCGGTGAGCATGCCGCGATACTCCATGGCATGAGCAAAGCAGTTCGCGGTGATGGTTTCGACTGGTGACTGGCTCTGCAATTGCTCGATCGGCACGCCGAGGGGGAGTTTGACGGTGCCGAGGTGGTAGGAATCCATGCCGCGCTTGTTGGCAAAGGCTCCGATGGTGAATTGCGGTGCTCCACGCTGGGGGCCGCCAGGAGCAGGGACGTAATCCAAGGTGACGGAGGATTGGGTGGCGCATGAAGCGAGGCCGAGAACGGCAGCGAGGCCCGAGAGGGCGAGAAAGCGACGGGAGGTCATGGTGGTGAGGGAGGTAGATATACGCCCAGGAAGGGCGATTCCAAGGACGAGATGTCGTGGAAAGGATTCACGCCATCTGCTAGGAGTTGCATAGGCAAAAAACAACCCTGCCGGGTTTGGTCCTCAGGAAAAAAACCCCCAAAACCTGAAACCAAATTACCCGGCAGGGCTGATTTATTTGTTATATTCAAAAACCACCCTGCCATGCAATACCAAAAAGTTTCTTTCCAAAAAAAAGGCCCCCAAATGTTCGCCGCTTGCTTGCTGGCGCTGATTTTCGGAGTCCCGTCCGATGCCTCCGCCCAGCTCGGGAGAGCCGTCCGGCAGGTGATCGTGACCCAGCCTAGCTCATGGACCTCCAACACGGCCACGATGCAGTGCTACCAGCGAGCTTCCGCCCGGGATACCTGGCAGCCGGTGTTTGCGAAACCCGTCCCGGTGCTGCTGGGAAAAAAGGGGCTCGCCTGGGGCCGTGGCGTGTTTGGGGTGCCGCAAAACGGCATTCCGATGAAGGTGGAGAAGGATTGGCGTGCCCCGGCAGGTGTTTTTCAACTGGGGAGCCTCTTTGGCTATGCTGCTACGCCACCAGCGGGAGCAAGATGGCCTTATGTTCAGGTGGGGCCTTGGGATGCTTATGTGGATGATTCCTCGAATCCCTATTACAACCGCCACGTCCGTATCGACCCACGTCAGGGCATCCCACCCTGGTTTGAAAAGCAGCGCATGCGGCTAGGCGATGCGGCCTACAAATGGATGCTGGAAATCAGACACAATCAGCAGCCGCCCGCCGCTGGGTATGGCAGCGCGATCTTTTTCCATGTGCGACGCGGCCCGGACAAGCCGAGCGCTGGCTGCACCACGATGGCGGAGGCCGATCTCGCCCGCATGCTTCGCTGGCTCGATCCACAGGCCGCTCCGCACTATGTGCTGCTGCCAAAGGCAGATTACGCCGCGCTGCGCGGAGCCTGGGGTCTGCCATAAGCATAAAAAAACGAAGCGCCGCAGATGCGGCGCTTCGCGAAGAAGTTCGATCTAATTTGGAGGCCTATTTCTCCACCCAGCGCACGGCTTCCATGAGGAGCTCACGAGCGGAGGCGAGGCCGAGTTTCTGACGGATGTTTGCCTTGTGAGCATCGATCGTCTTGGCACTGAGGCCGAGCTTTTCAGCCATGGAATGGGAATCGAAGCCGCGACCGACCATCTCGAAGATTTCGAGTTGGCGATCACTGAGCATGCGGGCGGGTTCACCACGGGAGCCACCGCCACGGGCACTACCGCCGGAGACGATGCTGCCGAGCAGGGCGGCGCTGAAGAAGAAGGTGCCGCTGACGATCTGGCGGATGCCCTGGAGCACGCGGACGGGCTGCTCGCCCTTCATGACGTAACCCATGGCTCCGGCGCGGAGGCAGCGCTCAGCATACACGTTTTCATCGTGCATGGAGTACACGAGGATCTGCATGTTCGGGTGGCTGGCTTTGAGTTTCTTAATCAGGTCCACGCCACTGCGGTCCTTCAAGGTGATGTCGAGGATCACGATGTCCGGTTTGAGTTTACCGATTTGCTGGAGGGCGGTGTTGGCGTCTTCGGCACTGCCGACGACTTGCATGTCCTCTTGCGAATCAATGAGTTTCTTAAGCCCTTCGATAACGATGGGGTGATCGTCCAATATATAGATTTTACTTTTCACGGTTCACCTAAGTCGTTGGTGCTCAGTGCTTTGTCAACCTTCCTTCCTTAGTCAAAGCGATAGGAAAATAGCAACTCACGCGAACACCCTTTCCAGGCTGGGAATGGACCTTGAGATGGCCGCCAAGCAGGTTTGCCCGGTATTCCATAACCCTCAAGCCGATCCCTGGGTTACTCCCTTTTTTTTCCTTTCCTCCAGTTTCGAGGCCTTTGCCGTCATCCGCCACTTCGAGCAAGGCGGTGCCACCGTTGTGCCTGCGCAGCGAGAGGCGGATATGTTGAGCACCCCCATGGCGCAGCGCATTGTTCACCGCCTCCTGAGCGATGCGGAAGAGGTGAATATCCGCCTCCTGCCCGGAGGATGGGATGGTTTCATCGAAGTGGCACTCGCACTCGCGCCGGAAATTCAGCTTTACCGTTTCCGCGACGAGGTGCAGACCACCGACGAGTCCCCGATTCCGCACAGCGGCCGGTGAGAGACCGTGGGACAGCCTCCGGGTCTCCTCCTGAGCCGTTTTGAATAGATGCAAGATCCGCTCAGCATCCGCTTTGGCCGTGCCCTCGAGTGCCTGAACGAGCGCCTCCATCAGGGCGGAGACGCCCGTGAGCGTCTGCCCCACGCCATCGTGCAAATCTGCACCGATGCGGATGTGCTCCTGCTCAGCCACGCGGATTACCTCCGCCTCCAGACGCTTTCGCTCGGTCACATCGATGCCGGTGGTCACGAGGTAATCGATCTGGCCATCTGGTTTTCTCACCGCCGTTGTCACCGTGGCAATGAGGCGCAGTTCGCCGGATTTGGTGCGCATCGAGATCTCCGCCTCAACCGAGGCTGCCCCCTGCTGCAAAGCCAGGAAACGTTTCTTTGAGGATGCCACCTCGTCGGAAGCGAAAACCGGAATGTCCCACAGGAGCTTTCCAATGACCTCCTTGGACCTAAATCCGAACAATTCCTCCGCCGATTGGTTCACCCGAAGCAAGCGGGCAGAGGCATCCAACAATCCGAAGGCCACGGGCGAATGGTCAAAGAGCACGTTCTTCAATTCCAGCTCTCTCCGCCAGGCCATCTCCGCCTCCTTGCGGGCGGTCAAATCCGTCATAATGAGCATGCCACGTTCCACCTGCTTGTCCTTGCCGAATTGGCAGGTGATCGCGACCAGCACATCCAGCCGGGAGCCATCCGAGGCCTCCAGGCAGGTCTCGAAGCTAGCAGGCGATTTTTTTCCGTTTCTCAGCGCCGCCAGGGTACGCTCCACCGCTGAGCGACTGCCAGGCGCGATGATATCCGCCACTTCATGGCGAAGCAGGGTCGCCCGATTTTGCTTCAGCATCCGGCAGAGCATTGGATTCGCATCGAGCAGACGAAAGGAGCCATCAAAGGACAGCACGCCCGCCGTGTTGCTCTGAAAAAGCGCATGGTAGGTCGCTTGAGTCGTGCGCAAAGCCTCCTCCGCGAGCTTTTGTTCCGTGATGAGCGCCACCATCCCCACCTCCGTGAGCACAGCACCATCCTTATCCCGCTCAAAAACCCGCTTTCTCACCTCCGCCCATTCATAGCCACCCGTCTTCCTCAGCACCCGGATGGGCATGGCGTAGATTTCATCTGCTGCCGCCCTCATCATGCGATCATGAAGCGATCGAAACTCCCCCACATCCTCCGGGTGAATGATGCTAAACCAGCTCTCAGGAAGCTCATCAATCTCCCTCTGCTCATACCCATACAGGCCGGAGACATGATCGTGCCCGATGAGAAAGCGCCCTTCCGCATAGGAAAAGACATAAAAGGCCTGCTTCGGCGTCTCCAGAAGCACGTTCGCCAGCCGCTCCAGCCGGGAAGCCTTTTCCTCCAGCGCATGCAGCTCATCCAGCCCCACCTCAGGACGTGCCAGCGGCGGCTTGGCGGCACGTTTTCGGGTGGTCGGAGACGGGGCGGCGGAAGGCTTCCTGGGCATGCCGCGATGAAAGCCGACAACAAATCCTCCTGCCAGACGTTTTTGCCCGCCATGCGCCTTTCCCCGCTCCTCATCACCGCCCTCGTCACTCTCACCAGCGTCCACCAGCTCCCCGCGCAGGCAAAAAGCCAAAAGAAGCTCATCGAGCTCACTCAGGCTCCAGTGGAAAGCCGCGACGTCGTTTACAAGCAGACGCCGGAGGGCGAGCTGAAACTGCACTTCTTCCTCCCGCCCAAGGCTGAAATCGGGCTCGCCGTGCAAAAGCCCTGCGTGGTCTTCTTTTTTGGCGGCGGCTGGAAATCAGGCTCTTACCTCCAATTTGTTCCGCAGGCCAAATACCTCGCTAGCCGTGGCCTCATCACCGCCTGCGCCGATTACCGCATCCTCAGCCTTCACAAAACACTGCCGGATAATGCCGTCGAGGATGCGAAAAGCGCCATCCGCTGGGTGCGCAGCCACGCCGATGAATGGGGCATCGATCCCACCCAAATCATCGCCGCTGGTGGCTCGGCGGGAGGCCATCTCGCGGCCTGCACAGCCTTGGTCAAAGCCTATGACGCCCCCGGAGAATCTGCCGTGTCCTCCATCCCAAACGCTCTCGTGCTCTTCAATCCGGCGATGAACATCGCCACCCTTCACAAAGAACGTGCAGGCAGCAGCACCTCCGCCTTCACGCTGGAAATGGCGGAATCCATCACGCCAAACAGCTTCCTCACCAAGGAAACACCGCCTGCCATTATCTTCTTCGGCACCGACGATAAACTCAAGCTAGGAGCCGATGAATACCTTCAAAAAGCCCGCGAACTCGGCCTCAAGGCCGAAATGTGGACCGCCGAAGGCCAGCCACACGGCTTCTTCAACCGCGAGCCTTGGCTGCAAGTTACCGCTCATCGAATGGATCTCTTCCTCACCTCCCTCGGTTACCTCGGCGGAGAGCCTTCCCTCGTCCTTCCCGCCGACTCCCCTGCCCTGCGGCAGGAAAAGTAATCTCCCGACAACCGTCACCCGCCCACCGTGCAAGGCATGCGTGCCACCTCAGCGTCCGAGCAGGATCAAAATGCCTGCGGCTAGGGCGAGGATCGGCAGTAGCACGCTGGCCGGGCCGAGTTGGATTCCGAAGACGCCGGTGATGCCGACGAGGATGAGGTAAATGGCGAGGACGAGCCGACCGGAGTTTTCGGGGATATTCATGAGAGAATAGGATCAGCTGCGACGACTGCCGATGAGCAGGAGGATACCGCCGGTGACGGCCGCGATGCCGACGAGCGGCGGGATCGGGAAGGTGTGTTCCTTTTCGGCGGTGACGTGGATGGGGCCGAGGTCGATGGCTTTCTCGGTCGTCGTGTAGCGGATGCCTTGATAGGCAAACGCGGCAATGCCGAGGACGATGAGCAGGATACCGATGATGCGGGAGGTGGGCATGGTGGGTGGGGGTTAAAAGGTCCAGTTCAGGGAGACGGTGCCAAAGACCTGCGGCTCGAGTTGGTTATCGAACTCCTTCGTGCGATAGACGAAGGCGTAGGCGAGCTTGGTGTTCTTGTAGTTGAAGGCGAAGCCAGCGCTGATGTCCGCGACGAAGAGTCGGTGCCCCACGGAATGGCTATCGCCGAAGGTGTTGCCATCGAGGAAGACATTCCGGCCCACCGCACGGCCATCCATCCGAGCAAAGACATACATGCCGAGCGGAAACCACGAGCGTGAGGCGCCCATGGAGCCATCGACGGGCGTGGAGGTGCTGCTGGCCGGGCCGATGACACCGGTGCCAAAGTCATCCGGCAGATTGAGACCAAAGCGCAGCTCCGCGCCGAGGTTCGCGTGCGTTTTGACATTGCCCAAAGCGGCTCCGGCATGCGGCATAAACTCCCAATCGAAGCCGCTGCGCTTTACGATGTGCGGAAAGCGCCAGGTGCGCTCGTAGGCGAGGATGAAGCCGATTTCGTTGTGGAGCTGGTTGTCCCATCCATTCGGATGATCAAAGCCGCGCGCATCATGCACATAGCGCTGAGATTCCTGTGCATAGCTGTAGGAGCCGACGACGCCAATATCGAGCAGCAGCGAGTTCCTTACGCGATCGTTTTTCCACACCACGCCGAGGCCCACATAAAGCCATCCGGCATACGGACGATCTCCGCCGCTAAGGGCATAGGTTTCAGTGTTGTCCGGCGTGTAGATGTTCTGGCCGATGCCAAAGACGAGGTTCTTCTGGTAAGAGGTCTCGTTGATGTAGGGCAGCAAATTGAAGAGCGGCAGAAACGGGCTGGCGTAGGGTGAATCGCTGTATTGAGCGAGATCCGGCGAGCTCCAGCTCACCTTCGCGCCGCTGGTGTAGTAGCGATCCGTGCCAGCGAACATGTCATTTTCATAATAGACGCCGAGCGTGCCACCGGAGGCATTGGGATCGGCGGCAATCGCGGATGAGGCGATGGCGAGGAGGGAAAGAATTGCGAGAGCGCGGGAGGATTTCGGGAGGTGCATGGGATAGGAGTTAAGGCTTGCCTGGCTTCTTTGGATCGCGGCCTTCGGGGCGTTTGCCACGCTGCTGCTGCGGCGGTGGCTGCTGTGGAGGGGCGGGCTGAGGCACCACGGCTGGCGGTGCAGGCTGTGCAGGTGGTTTCATCCGTTCCTGCGGAGCCTGTGGCCTCGGCTGCTGTGGGGCGCTGGGTGCGGGACGCTCACCGGGACGACGTGTTTCAGGAATACGCGGGGCTTCAATCGGAGCGCGAGGCTGTGGATGCTGCGGTGGAGCATAGGGCATGCGCACGCCGGGTTTTCCATCGGCATTCGATCTGGCAGGAGGCGCTGCGGGACGCTCGATCTTGGGTGGAGTGTGTTTTTCGGGCCGTGGATCGGCGCGAGGAGCGCTCGGCACGGGCTGGGGTGTCTGAACGGCGGGTGCGGGCATTGGTGGACGATCGGCAGCTTGCGGCTTGCGCTCCGGTGGCCTGGGAGAACTGGGCGGCGTGTTCGGATTGCGTGGATTGTCTTCTCGCTTGGTGACGCCAGGAGCAGGTTGGATGATGGAAGGCTTGTGACTGGTCGTGTCCGCACGAGCCGCGGGAGGTTCCGAGAGACGCTGAAAGCGTGGCTGCGCGGGTAACGTCTCAGGCACACGGGCATCGCCTTTCATGCGTTCACGCAGCGCCTTCACCTCGGCGGTGCTGCCGGCGTTTTTCCAGCCGCGATTGACCTCCGTGCGTGGTGCTTTTTCGGCGAGGCGAGGGGGTGGCGCATTGGAATGATCGCTGATGGCCGGAGCGAGCATGCTCAGTGAGCCGCCTTCCACGCGGGAACGCATATTTTCAGCCGATTGACGGTGCGGATCGCCCTCGAAGTCGTGACGGCGTTCGAGTTTGTAGCGCTGGATGGGTATTCGGCTCTGTTGCGCGAGCTGATCAAAGTCAGGACCGCCGTTGTGGATGACGTTGTTGACGTAAGTGATGTGGGTGATGTTCGTCGTCTGAT
Source organism: Prosthecobacter sp. (assembly GCA_044370285.1). GTDB lineage: Bacteria > Verrucomicrobiota > Verrucomicrobiia > Verrucomicrobiales > Verrucomicrobiaceae > Prosthecobacter. The sequence goes on along the minus strand of JBILVU010000063.1, from coordinate 9,500 downwards.
TGATGATCTGGTAGTTCTGGCTCTGATCGATGAAGACGGTGTTCAGGCGGCGTGCGCCGAAATCGCGGTTCTCGATGAAGCGGTAGTTGCCAGGACCGATGTCGAAGTAGTGATCCACCCAGATGCTGAAGCCGATGCTGTGGAGAAAAAACGCCTCAGGTGGCAGCGGAGCCCAGCCGATGTAGCGCGGGCTATGCCGCCAGGAAACCCAGCCCGGCCCCCACTCGGTGCCAGGCACCCAGATCCAGCCGTAGCGATCCACATTCGCCCAGCGCCCATAATGATACACCGCCCAGCCAAAGGGCTCATCGCTGTCCCACGTCCATCCAGCATCCGTGTATACCCAGCGACCTTCACTGTAGGGTCGCCAATCCTCCGCCACATCCCGTGGCTGCCAGCAGTAGCCGTAGTCTCCCACCTCGCGCCAGGTGCCATAGGGATCGAGATTGTCATAAAAGAAGTCCATCGAGACGCTCTCGCGAGCACCGGCGGATGAGATGAGGCCGCTGAAAAACAGCGCAGTGAGAAAAAGGCAGTGAAGAGCTTTCATGGACGGCTTTTGGAAAAAAGGAGAAAATCGCCCTCAAGCATTTCCGCGCCCCTGAATGATGCGGATGAGCACCATGATGACCGCCACCACGAGCAAGGCGTGGATAAAGCCTCCAATCGTGTAACTGGTGACGAGGCCAAGCAGCCACAGGATGATAAGAACGAGGGCGAGAGTGTAGAGCATCCCCACTGCTACCGCGCCGCCGCGCCGCCTGCGATGGGGTGAAACCCTACTCCGGCGGGGATTCTATTTGATCATGCCCGCGCAGGGACGAAGAGAGCAGCGGGCTTCGCATGGAGTGGTGTCCACTCACACACGCCATGATCCTCGATACCACCTGCCAGCTCGCCTATCACACCACCGAGGAGGTGCCGACCATCTTCATGCTGCGCCCCCGCAGCGGCTGGGCGCAGTGGATCATGCGCGAGGAGTTCCTTTTGTCCCCTCGCGTGCCGGTGATCGAGTTCACGGATGGCTATGGAAACCTCTGCCAGAGGATCGTGATGCCGGTGGGAGATTTTCAGATCACCGTGCATTGCCGCGCCGAGGTGGCAGACCAGGTGGATGAGGACTTCCTAGCCCCGCTCACGCCCGTGCAGCATCTGCCCACAGACGTGCTCCAGTTTCTGCTGCCTAGCCGCTACTGCCAGTCCGATGAACTCATCTCCCTGGCTGACTCCATCGTGGGCCATGCACCTCCAAATTATGGGCAGGTGGCTCTGATCCGCGATTGGGTGCATCAGCAGGTGCGTAACGAGCAAGGCACCAGCAACAGCTTCACCACCGCCTTGGAGACCCTGAACACCCGCCGGGGTGTCTGCCGTGATTTTGCGCATCTCGGCATCGCGCTGTGTCGGGCCATCAATGTGCCCGCGCGCATGGTGGTGGGCTTTTTGCATGAGTTGTATCCGATGGACCTCCACGCGTGGTTTGAGGCCTTCATCGGCGGCCGCTGGTTCACCTTCGATGCCACCTACGACCGCCCTCGCGGCAATCGTCTCGTCGTCGCCTATGGTCGCGATGCGACCGATGTCGCCTTGGCCACGATGTTTGGAAACTTCACCATGCAAAGCATGCAGGTGACGGTGAGGCCCGCCTGAGCGGAGTACACAAAAAAGGCCGTTCAGAGGCGTTTCCGCACCCAAACGGCCTTCTTTGAGGCTGGCTCAGTTCGAGACCGTGGCGAGCTCGATGACCATGTTGTTCACCACGCTCTTCACCCCGTGGATGTCCGTGGCGATCTTCGTGACGAGATCCTTTTCAGCCGTGTTCTTGGCACTGCCGCCCACGGTGACGACGCCGTCCGTGGTGGAGACGCTGGTCTTGAAGGCACTGGTCGAGCGGTGCATGAAGAGGGCACCACGCACCTGCGCAGAGATGGAGGCATCATCAATCATCACCGCCAAGCTGAGCACCGGTGCTGGCGTGGCAGCGGCCACGGTCATCTCATTTTTTACCGAGGTGATGCCTTCGACATCTGCGGTGTAAGCCGTGGTGAGTTCCTTCTGCGCTTCGCTGCTGGCCTCGCCGGTGAGCGTGGCCACGCCTTGATTCACGGCGACGGTGGTGTTCATGGCGCTGACACTGCGATGGAAGGCCAGCGTGTTCTTCACCTTCAAGAACAGCCAGGTGTCCGAATGCTCGGGCGGGCTGTCTTTGATCTCGATCTTGTTTTCCACGCTCTTCACACCGGGCAGCTCCGCCACGGTATCTTGAGCGAGCTGCTTGTGATCGGCATCCTTCACGGTGCCCGTGAGGGTGACAGCCCCCTCCTTGGACGAGGTGTTGATCGGATCGTCTTTGAGGAAGGTTTTAAAGACATAGGAGGACTTGGCGGCCGCCTCAATGCGGTCATCCGTTTCCGACGCAGGCAGCGTGGTGGCGGTGAGCACAAGCATCGAAGCGAGCAGAACTGACGTGTAGGGTGTTTTCATGGCTTCCAGTCTCATCGCCACCCGCGAAGCACTCTATGGGGTCTAACCCTATTGCTCAGCCGTACGTTGTTCACGAAGGGCAGCGGTTCTTCGCTCGTGGTTCATGGTCCGCAAAGAGATAGACTTGGCGATGGGGGAAAGGGAGCGTGGGCACTCCTGCCAGCAGTTCTTCGTTTGCGAAGCCGGGCCAATGGCGGTTCGGGTCGTGGTTGGGAATCGCGATGGACAAAAACAGCCGTTTCGTCTACTCCGGCGTGAAACGGGCGTGGGATTGTTTCACCGGCCCTGCCAAGCGGTCCAGAACGCTTCCGTCTGATCGGGGGCGGGGCGGATTTCGAGGATCACGGGGGCATCGGGCAGATCGCCGAGATCGGCGGGGTTTTGCACGAGGAGGTAGTCGAGTCCCCAAAGCTTGGCGAAGGGCTCGAAGCTCATCGAGTGGCGGTTCTCGATGATGTGGCGGGCGTTTTCCGGGAGATCACGCAAGGAGGCGACGCGGGAGAAGATCTTCCCGCCGCCGTTGTTGATGATGACGATGCGGATTTTCCGATTCGCGAGCTGAGAGATGATCCACGGCGCGGCGAGATCGTAGAGGGCGCTGAGATCGCCGAGGATGAGCCAGGACTCGTTTTCATTCGAGGCGGCCACGCCGAGGAAGGTGGAGATGAGGCCGTCGATGCCGTTGGCGCCGCGATTGGCGTAAAAATGGATGTGCGGCGTTGGGATGGCCATGGCGAGATTCCACTCGCGGATGGGCAGGCTGTTGCCGAGGAAGACGCGTGCTCCTGATGGGAGTGCCTCGTGCAAGTGATGCATCCATGAAGGCTCGGAGAGAGGATGGCTCTCGAATTCGGGCGAAACCTCGGCTGGCATCGAAGAGGCTACTGAAGCGCCTTCTAACCTCAAAAATGCCTCCAGCGGGTAGGTCGTGACGTTTTCCTTCCTGGCGAGTCCGGGGAAGGAAACGCGGGAGAAGTTCATGACCTCGATTTCGGGCTGGTTTTCGAGGTCGCGCCAGAAACGCCAGCTCGGCACGGCACCGAGGCGGAGGAGTTTTTGGGCCTCCAGATGCTTCAGCGCTTTTTCACCGCCGTGGACGAGGAGCGGATGCAGCTCAGGGAAAAGATGCAGATTGGCGGTGGCCTCCGCCACGATGGGCAGGCGGAGCTGGGCGAGCACGGGAGCCACGAGCGTGGCCTCATCGGGATGCAGCCCGGCGGTGAGGATGAGCTGAGTGGTCGTCTGCTGAGATGCCGATGGGGCTGGGTGGTCGGTGGGCGGTGGGCCGTAGGCGGTGAAATCAATGCCGGGAGCGGGGGTGAGAGGCTCGTCGAGGCAGAGATTGAGGTGGAGCGGGGATGTGAGATCGTGAGGATCGGTCGGATCAGACAGATCGAGACGCTGCGCATACACGCCGAAGAGGCCTTCTTGTTCGATGGCCTGCGGAGCGCCGCTGTGGCGGAAGCGTTCGGGGCGGTCGGCGGTGACGAGGATGAGGGGGAGACCCTGGTAGTAGGCCTCGATGGTGGCGGGGAGCAGTTCGGCGGCGGCGGTGCCACTGGTGGTGACGACAGCCACGGGCTGGCGATCCACGAGGATGCGGCCGAGAGCAAAAAAGGCGGCGCTGCGTTCCTCAAAGAAGTTCCAGAGCGCCACGCCGGTGCTGTCCGCCAAGGCGGCCACGAGCGGGGCATTGCGCGCCCCAGCAGCCACGCACACCTCACGCACGCCGAGACGGGCCAGGCGCTCCAGCGTGTGGGTGATGAGCTGAGGCTGCGTCATGCTTGCAGGCCGAGGAGGCGGAGAACGGCCTCGCGCTTCAGGCGAAGCTCACGCCATTCGTGATCGAAGGCGCTGCCGCCCACGATGCCGCAGCCGGAGGGCAGTTTCACCTGACCGCTCTCGCAGGCGATGCCACGAATTGCGACGATGAGGTGGGTGGTGCCGCTCATCGGCTCCACAAAGCCAAAAGGAGCACCGAAAAACGAAGGCACCTTCAACTGACGGCGGTAATCGCGAAGGCGGTCGAGCGTGGCTTCGTTGCGCGGGAGGCAGCCGACGGCTGGTGTGGGATGCAAAAACGGCACGAGAGCCGCTGGATCGGCCTGCTGGCTGAGTTTCACCGTGATGCGGCTCTGGAAATGGGTGAGGCCGGAGGTCTGACAGAGCTGGCGAGGCTCGCGAGACACGGTGCCGAGCTGGGTGAGACGATCCGTGAGGTAACGCACGACGATTTCGTGCTCGTCGATCTCCTTCACGTCGTTTTGAAAGCTCTCCACGCTGCTGCCGGGCTTCGCGGTGCCAGCGAGTGCCATCGTTTCGAGTTCGTCACCCCGCACGCGGAAGAGCAGTTCCGGCGTGGCACCGAGGAAACCATTGCCGTCATTCAGATGCGCATAGGCCCACATGTTGGAGGGCGAACTCAAAATGCGCTCGATGAGCTTCATCGGGCTGCCGGAGGCCAGCGAGCCGACTTCGGTGAGAACGGGCACCATTTTTTCAAGTCGCCGAGCCTGCACCTCGCGGCGGATGCGGCGGAAGGCCATCTTGAACCACTCGGTGGCGGGCTTGGCCCAGTTGATGACCGGCGGCTGCGCTCCATTCACATGCAGCAAGGCCGCGTGATTTTCGAGCGTGAGGGTGTGCAGCTTGGCGGGCTGCTTCCAGGGCTGCGGGTCGGACAAATCGAAGTCGTTGATGTAAAAGGCCCCACCTCCGGCAGGCGCGGTGGCGTGGGCCGTGAAGGGCCCCTCGCCGAGCCACGCTCGTCCATCGGGAAGGCGGAACAAAGCAAAGTCAGTCATGAGGTTTGTCTCATCGTGGCAAGCCGGGGCCGTGAAGCAAGTTTCGTGAGTTTTTTGAGCTTTCACGGCTTTTGAAAATTGAAACCCTCTGCGAGGAAGCAGGCCGGACGGCGTAGTCTCCCGCGCATGATCCTTCGCACGCTCCTCGCCCTCGCCGCTCTCTCCGTCACCGCCGCCGCCCAAAACATCCGCGCTGGCATCATCGGCCTCGATACCTCCCACGCCGTCGCCTTCACCAAAACCTGCAACATCGACCCGCAGAAGCCGGAAGTCATGGGCCTGCGCATCGTGGCCGCCTACCCGCAGGGCTCGAAGGACATCGAATCGAGCACCAAACGCGTCCCGGAATACATCGAGCAGGTGAAAAAGCTCGGCGTGGAGATCGTGCCCAGCATTGATGCCCTGCTCGATAAGGTGGACGTCGTCTTCCTCGAATCGAATGACGGTCGCCCGCACCTCGAACAGCTTCTTCCCTGCCTCGAAGCCCATAAACCGGTCTTCATCGACAAGCCCATCGCGGGCTCGCTGGTGGATGCGATCAAGATTTTCGACGCCGCCAAGAAGGCTGGCATCCCGGTCTTCTCCTCCTCCTCGCTCCGTTTTGGCAAAGCCACCCAGGCCGTGCGCAATGGCAGCGTGGGCCGCGTGAGCAAGGCGGAGACCACCAGCCCCGCCAGCCTCGAAGAGCATCATCCCGATCTCTTCTGGTATGGCATCCACGGCGTGGAATCTCTTTTCACGATCATGGGCACCGGCTGCCAGGGCGTGAAACGCGGGACCACCGCCGATGGCAAGATCACCGTCACCGGCACCTGGGAAGGAAGCCGCACCGGCACCTTCACCGAATCGAAGGGCTACGGCGGCAAAGCCGTGGGCGACAAAGGTGAAGACACCACCGTGGGCAAATACGAGGGCTATGATCCCCTGCTCTTCTCCATCGTGCATTTCTTCCGCACCGGCGTGATGCCCGTGACCGCTGAAGAGACCCTCGAAATCTACGCCTTCATGGAAGCCGCCGATGAGAGCAAACGCCGCGGCGGCGCTGAGGTGACGCTCAAAGAGGTGATGGATAAGGCGCTGGCGCAGGCACGGAAGTAGCCTTGGCCAACAAAGGTTGAAAAAGGCCAAAGGAGGCATTGGATGGTTCGCATGAACGATTTTGAGGAGCAACTCGCCGCCCATCCGCACGATGCCTTTGTTCGTGATATGCTCTCCAAGCCGCCTTTCGCATCCGCCTTTTTCCAAGGCCATCTGCCGAAGGAAATCGCCACCGCTGCGGACTGGAGCACGCTGGAGTTGCAGCCCGCCTCCTTTGTCCGCCAAAACCTCCAGCAATCCCACACCGACCTTCTCTACACTGTAAGAATCGCCGGACGTGAGGTGCAGCTCTACCTCTTACTGGAGCATCAGACGAGCGTGGACCCGCTCATGCCGCTGCGCTTGCTCTGTTACATAGTAGAAGTGCTGCGGCAACGTGCGGAGACGCACGGTCTACCACTGCCGCCTGTGATCCCCTTCGTGCTGCACCAGGGGCCAGATCGCTGGACTCCGAGCACGCAGTTCCTTGATCTATTCGAACTGCCCCAAGACCTCGAAGCGCTGCTGCGCCCGTTTCTTCCAGATTTCCAGCATGCCCTGCTCGACCTCACCCTCTTCGATCCGGCCAAGGAAGAAGACCAACCACAGATCAAAGTGATCTTGCAACTGCTCAAGGCAGCGCGTGAAAAGCGCCTGATTGAGTTCTTCCAGTGGCTGAGTGGTGGTGAGGTGGAGGTGACCCTGCTACTGCGGGAAGGTTTCTTCCGCCGCTGCCTGCTCTATGCCGTGCATATCGACATCAACCTTGACGTAGAAAACATCTCCCGTAGCCTTTCTGCGTCCCCCACACTTCAACACGAAGCCATGTCTCTCGCTCAAAAACTCCGCCAAGAAGGTCGCCTCGAAGGCCGCCAGGAAGGCCGTGCGGATGGCCTAGCTCACGGCGAATGGGCTGGAAAGATTCAGATGTTAGAGAAATTCCTGGGGGTGACCGCCACATCCTCCAGTGTGCTGACATCGCTGGAGATCGCTGCGTTGGAAGCCCGCTATGCAGAGCTGGAACAGCAGTATAATCTCCGTTTCAAGAAGTAGGTTCCCGTCCTCTCTTTGTTTGGTTGAGCAAATCCTGCCTCACCTTGTCATTTCGAGCGCAAACCCCTTGCGTAGGGAGCAGCCGGGCACGAAATCCAGGTCCTCCAATGCCAACCAAGCCTGATCAAGAACGTGCAAGCAAAAAACTCTGGGATAGCGCCGCTTGGCGCGATACCGGCTTTTTCCTTCATTACCTCCGCCCGCATTTCGGGGTGTTCATTCCTGCCCTCATCGCCCTCGCGATCACGGGAGGACTGACCGTTTTTTTCATCAAAGAACTCACCGCCCTCGCGGGTGAAGGTCTCGGAGGTGCGAACGGGCCAGAATGGATGGCTAGGCTTGAACAGAAGAGCTGGACCCTCGTCGTCATCGTGGCGGCGCAGGCTTTCATCGCCTTCTGGCGCATTCTTTTGTTCGCCAAGGCCTCCGAAGGGGCGCTGGCAGCACTGCGGAAGGACACCTTCAGCAAGATCATCCGCCTGCCGATGGGCGTTTTGAATGCCCGACGCGTGGGCGAGCTCGCCTCTCGCCTCGCGAACGATGTGGAGGCCATGCGTGAAACGCTCGTGGTGACCATCCCGATGCTCATTCGGCACACGGTGATGCTTTCGATCTGCCTCGTGCTCATTTTGCAAATGAGCGTGAAGCTCTCGCTCTTCATGGTGGGCACCATCCCGGTGGTCATCGTGCTCATCGCCATCTTTGGCACCCGCATCCGCAAGCTCACCCGCAAGGCGCAGGACAACCTCGCTGCCACGCAGGTCGTCGTGGATGAATCGCTGCAAAGCATTGTGAGCGTGAAAGCCTTCCGCAACGAGGCCTTCGAGATCGCCCGCTACGAGAAGAACCTGGGCGAATACCTGCGCACCGTGATCCGTGCCGCCGCGCCGAGGGCCTCCTTCATCGCCTTCATCATCTTCGCCTTCAGCTTAGCGCTGATTCTCGTCACCTGGTTTGCCATGCGCATGCTGGAGCATCATGAAATTGGTCGCGATGAGCTGACGCAGTTCGCCGGGCTCAGCGGCATGATCGCGGCGTCCTTCATGCAGTTCCCGGAACTCATCACCCAGCTTCAACGGGCACTCGGAGCCACTGAGCGTGTTCGCGAACTGCTTAAAGACGAGACGGAACCCACCGATGCCAGCCCCACGCCGGAAAAACGCTTTCACGGCGAGATCGAGATGCGCGGCATCAGCTTTGCCTATCCCACGCGGCCGGACGTCACGGTGCTGCGAGACTTTAACCTCACCGCCAAAGCGGGCCAGCGCATCGCCCTCGTCGGCCCGAGCGGCAGCGGGAAATCCACGAGCATCTCTCTGCTCTTCCGCTTCTACGATCCCACCAGCGGCGAGATTCTCATCGACGGCCAGCCGATCAAAGACTTCTCCCTCACCACGCTACGCCGGAATCTGGCCCTCGTGCCGCAGGAGGTGCTCTTGTTTGGCGGCAGCATCCGCGAAAACATCGCCTACGGCCGCCCCGGTGCGTCCGAAGATGACATCATCGCAGCGGCGAAGAAGGCGAACGCGCATGAGTACATCAGCAAGCTCCCCGAAGGCTACGACACCATCGTCGGAGATCGTGGCACGCAACTCAGCGGCGGCCAGCGCCAGCGTCTCGCCATCGCGAGAGCCATTCTCGCTGATCCGGCCATCCTCATCCTCGATGAAGCCACCAGCAGCCTCGATGCGGAAAGCGAACGCCTTGTGCAAGACGCCCTCGATAAGCTCATGGAAAACCGCACGAGCATCATCATCGCCCACCGCCTGAGCACCGTGCGTCGTTGCGATCAGATCCTCGCCATGTCAGGCGGGGCCATTCTCGAACGAGGCACGCACGATGAACTCATCAATAAACCCGGCGGCCTTTACAGCTCACTGGCAAAGCTACAGCTCGAGTAGCCGAGTCTCTTTCTTTAGTCTCGCATTCTGGCGAATGCGCCTACAACGCGCCTCGTAGGCTCGTTCGCCAGAGACTGTGTCAAAACAGCTTCAAGCAGTTTTCAGCGGTGGGTGGGCGGAGAGTTTTCGGTGTGGGCTGCATCCGTAATGCCCTCACCAGTTCCGACATAGACTCTCTTCA
>JBILVU010000287.1:0-2774 GCA_044370285.1 Prosthecobacter sp. | reverse complement strand
CCCGAATGTGATCGAGTGGGCCTTCGGCCTTTCACCAGTGCAGGGAAGCCGCAGCGGCATCAGCCTGAGCGGACCCTCCTTGCTTTCTCGCGGCACGCCGCAGCTCGGAGCAGGTATGCAGGCCGTATTCATCCGCCGTCGTTTCGCCTCCACGGAGGGCCTGAGCTATGCTGTGCAGTTCAGCCCTGATTTGAGCACTTGGGAGGCCAGCAGCGCGGTGCCGGTCGTTTTGGCTCAAGACGCCGATTACGAGGCCTGCGCCCTGCCTTTCCCATCACTCGTCGCTGGCCAGCCACCGCGCTTTTTCCGCGTGCAGGCCACCACCACCCCTTGAAGTCCATGAAACACCTTTTGGCTCTTTTTACGCTGCTTTTATGCGCCACCACGGCGCTACATGCTCAGCTCACCGACATCATGAGCGGCCACTTTGAGACGCACGTCGATTACGACAACGGCTTTGAGTTCTTCACGTCCTACAACACCACGGGTGACTTCAACAACGGCAACTCCGACGTGCGCCTGGATGCATCGACGACCCGCTTTGTAGCCTCTCCGGCCTGTCAGGCCACGCTACCAGCCTCCATGAGCGAAATCGGCACCCCAGGCTCCACGGCATGGATCATGCCTCAGACGGCCGTCGTGGGCACCCCTTACCTCGGCATCCGCGCCATCTTCGAGGAAAACACCTTCTATGACTACTTCCTCGGGAACTATTTCGCCTTTGGCAGCGGCAGTGTGCGGTATCAGGTCACGAGTGTGACCGGCACAGGCCCTGCGGCTGGCGGTTATTTCGGCATGTTTGTGGATAGCCTCGGCGAGTCCGGTTTCTTGGTGAACACGCACCCGTCCAGTCCCGCGCCCGATGAAGTTCAGGCCCTCACGCCGAATGCGCATGAGCACTTCGCGTGGGTCTTTACCAAGCCCGGCACTTACAATGTGACCGTCCGTGCGGAGGGAAAGCTCCTCTCCAATGACTCCATCCAGAGCGGCACGGGGGTGTATCACTTCAGCGTGCCATTTTCCTCTCAGCTCACGGGCAGCAGCACGCGGGTCCGTCTCGGGTGGAATGCTGCGGCCTCCGCATGGCACCTCCTGCTCGAAGATCCAGCCAACGCCGTGGCCTACCGCCAGAATCAAGCCCTCATCGAAGTGCCTGGTACTGCTCCACGGCAAATCGCGCTTACCTTTTCCGCCCTCGGCAGCAGCGTGGCCAACATCGTGGGGCAAACGCCCGCTCTCGCCGCTGCTGGCATCCCAGCCGGAGCCTTGCAAAGCGACACCGCCGCCCTCCGCCTCCTCAGCGTCACTGGGCCGGGGCATTTTTCGCTGCTCAATGGCACCGGCAGTGCCACACTGATGAACTCCGCCGATGGCATCACCTCTGGCGATAGCATCAGCGTCAGTCGTGCTGCCGATCTCGCCACGCTGGCTGCCTTCACCGCGAATGGGCTGTATCGCGTGGCCTTCGAGCTTTCCGGCACCACCAGCGGTGGAGCGCCCGTTACCAGCCAGCCCATCGTGCTCAGCTTTGCGGTCGGTCTTACCGCAGATCACAGCTACGCGCAGTGGGCGGATAGCTACGAGCGCACTCGTGGCCTCACTGCGGGCTCCCTGACCAGCCAGACCGCCGATTTCGACAACGACAGCATCCCCAACGGACTCGAATTTCAGCTCTTCTGGCATGGCTGTGATCCCACCCGTGCCGACCTCGGCCTGCTGCCACAGCCCGCTGCCCCTGGCGGCATGCTCGTGGCCGATTTCCTGCGTGACACCTACAAAGACCGCCAGGACGGCACAACCGCGCAGATCAGCACTCAGATCAGCACGAACCTCACTTCCTGGACCACCCGCACGCTCTTGAACCCTGGCTACCCCGACCAGACCTACGAAACCGGAGCCGAAATCGGCAACGCCCACGGACGCATCATGCTGCGCCGCCTGCGCATTCCGAATGCTGGCGTGGTGGGCGCGGCATTCACTCGCATCAGGTTGAATTAGTAATGCAAAATTATTGCAATAGAGGCTTGCAATCTAACGAACTTTGCTCAATTTCAACCACCCTTATGAAAACCTCGCTCCACACTCTCGCCCTCGGTCTTCTGCTCTCTGCGAGCTCTGCCTCCGCAGCCGTTTATTCCCTCGGTCACGCCGATTTCGGCATCGGCTATGACGGTGGTTTCGAGCTTCATCACCATCTCCATGCCGGAGCCACCGTGAATGGCAGCGCCATCCTTGCGGATGCGGAATTTGCTCCTGGCGATCTCACCGTGCTGGTGCCCTTCATCACCGAGGCTCGCCCTGCCGGTGCCGGATATGATTTCCTCGGCGTCAGCTCCGGCGTTTCCATTTGGACGCTGCCCGAGGCAGAAAACGTAAACAAACCCTTCTACGGCCTCGGCTCCGAGGAACTCGCTCCGGGTGACTTCGTGGGCCAGCTTACGTTTCAGCTTCTCAGTGTCGTCAGCGCTCCCGTTGGCGGTGATTTTTCACTTTGGCAGGACAATGGTGGCTCTCCTACCGTGCGTTTTGCCACCTCCAACGGAGTGGACGGTTCTGATTCCTTCCTGCTCACACCTGGTGGCCACGATCACTACAACTGGAGCTTCACCAAGCCAGGCACCTACCAGCTTGAATTCAAAGTCAGCGGAGAACACGGCATCGATGGCTTTGGCGAGGACATCCAGACCTTCACTTTCCAAGTCGTCCCAGAGCCTTCCAAAGCTCTCTTCGCGGGTCTTGGTCTCGGCTTTGTCTTCTTCCGCCGCCGTCGCCCA
>JBILVU010000182.1:0-10079 GCA_044370285.1 Prosthecobacter sp. | reverse complement strand
CCGCCGCGTGCGCAATGACCGTGAGGACAATCCCAGCGTGGACAAGCTGCTGGCCCAACTCCGTAAAAAGGGCTTCATGATCGGGGTGATCGTGGACGAGGCACATCATGGCTTCCGAAAGGCGACGCAGGCCTTTGAATTCTACAAGACGGTCCTTCGGCCGGATTTCACCCTGCTCGTCACCGCCACGCCGGATGACAAAGAGGCGGAGGCTTTTTACAAGGAGGCGGGTTTCAAACGCATGCCGCGCATCACCATTCACCGCAGCGAGGCGGTGGCTGCCGGGCTGGTGAAGCCCAGCGTGCGCTCCGTGGCCCTGATCGCGAAGCCCGGGCAGGAGAACCTGATCGACTTTGAGACGACGGCCATTCGTGAGGCCACGCGAACGCACAACGGCATCAAGGCCGAGCTGGCGAAGCAGGGTATCCCGCTCACGCCGCTGATGCTGGTGCAGGTGGACAGCTCCACCGGCAGCGAAAAGCGGGCGGTGAAGAAGCTCATCGCCAATGGCTTCAAGGAGGAGCAAATCGCCGTCTATACCGCCAAGGAGCCGGATGCCAGCCTGCGCACACTGGCCTACGACACGAACAAGGAAGTGCTCGTCTTCAAGATGGCCGTGGCGCTCGGCTTTGACGCGCCGCGGGCGTGGACGCTGGTCTCGATGCGCGGGATCGTGGACGAGGATTTCGGCACGCAGATCGTGGGGCGGCTCATGCGCGTGCATGAACTCTGCCAGGCGAAGCTGCTGCCGGATGCGCTGAACCACGCTTACGTCTTCCTTGCCGATTTGGAGAGTCAGAAGGGCCTCGAACAAGCGGCGGACAAGCTCAACCGGGTGAAAAGCCAGCTCGCCAGTGTGGCTGCCTACTCAGTCGTCGTACAGGTGGGCGGGGAGAGCCAGCTTCAAGTCGTGCAGAACGGCCAGACGGAACTTTTGCCGGATGAAAGGAGCCGTCCGGCTCTCGAAGGCCTGAAACCCTCCGAGCCTACGCCTGTGTCCGGCATTGAAGGAAAGCCCTCACCACCGCCTTCGGACAACACGGATTGGTTCAGCTTGTTTGGAGGCCTCGAAGGAGGCGGCGAGCCGGAGGCTGGCGCTTCAAACGGTGATCCCGCGCCTGCTGCACCCGCGAAGGGCATGATTCACTATCCGCTGAAGGCAGGAATCCCAGCCGCTCTCCGCAAGGAGACGATGAAAAAGAGCATTGAGGGCTTTGAGGAAGCCATCGTGGCGAATGTGGACCTCAAGCCCGAGTTCGTGCTCGACGGTCTCCGCCGTGCCGTGGAGGTGCTGCGGGTGGAAAAGGCTGTCTTCGATTCCACCCTTAACGAAACCTCCCGCACGAAAATCCAGGCCATGCTCGACCGGCAGGCGACGGAGTTTGAAGCGCAGCAGCTCATCCTCGAAATGGATGGCATCGCGGACAAGAAGCGCCTCGATGAACTCCTGCTGCAACGCATCGCCAACGAGCTGCGGCAGATGGGGAACCCTGCTGCCGACAATCAGGACGAGGTGGAATACACGCAGGCCATGATCCTCGTGCAGCACCCTGACCTGCTCCGCCGTGCCCAGCGCAAGGCGCTGGCGGCCTTTGTGGAGGTGGTGAATGCGGCGGCGCTGCCTGCCTCGTTGATCTCGGATAGCATCCTGGCGGAGTCGCCGGGCAACATCTACGGCCGCATGCCGCCGGGCATGAACACCTGGGAAACCGCCTTTGCCGAATGGCTCGACACGGAGGCCGCCGAAGTCGTGAAATGGTGGCACCGCAATCCCTCCGCCGGAGATAGCGCCGTCGTGACCGTGCTGCCGGATGGCAGCCGCTTCTTCCCGGATTTCATCGTGAGCGTCAAAGGCCGCACAAAGCCTGATGGCATCCTGCTGGTGGACACCAAGCGTGCCATCAATGACGATCTGAATGCTGTGCCGAAGACCGTGGTGGCTCATCGCGACTATGGCCGTGCCATGATTTTGAAGCGGGATGGCACTCGCTGGATGACGATCCGCTACGACGAGGTGCGGGACAAGAACGTGGAGGACCAAGTGCTCCACCCTGAACTGCTGGCCCACTTTGCGTGAGGTGATGATGAGCGCCGTGGAGTCGTGGAGGGTTGGAGAAATGGTTCAGCATTCGAAAACGCCATCAATCCAGCGCTCCACTACTCCCCGGCTCCCATCGCCCTTCGCGGGTTCTCATAACTGAAACCATGCACGGAGATGGTGGTCCACCACCGCAGCATCCGATGGCGAGATCGTGCCGACAATTTTGCGCACCAATGAGCTTTCCACCGTGGCGACCTGGGATTTTACCCCGCTCGGAACGTTGAGTCCGGCCCTGCGCCAGTCAGCCAGCGTGAAATCCCAGTTCGTCTGCTGGGAGGTGATCGGCACGACGAACAAATCACCGGGGAAACTGCCATGCCCGATCACGATGGCAGGACGCACTTTGGCACTGCTGAGATCAGTAAAGGGAATGGGCAGAAGCACGATGTCATTGCGCGAGCAGTTCATTGTAAACGTCGTCTGCTTCGTTGTTCCAAACCTTGCTCAGGCTCCGCTCACTCTGGGACAACCATTCCGAACGCTCCGAGTCCGGTGTCACCGTGTCCACCCGCACTTGCACGAGCGTGCGCTCAGGCAGCGCCAAGGATTGGAGCAAGCGCAAGTGCCCGGCTTCATAGATGGCATTCAGCGTGGAGGTCATAGCTCGGATTTTACCTTTCGCCGCGAGAGTCACAAGCTGAACTCTTGGCGGTCTTGGATGGCTTTATCGGCCCTGGAAAAGGTGAAGTCACGCAAACCCCATCGCTTTCTGCGGGTTCTCGTCGAGGACGCGGGCCAGCTCGGCCTCAGTCATGCCGAGGTCGTGGAGGGCATTCGCCTTGATCCGCGGCACGGTGACGGTGCTGCCGACGAAGTGGCTGCCATCGGGCGAGCGGGCGACTAGGTCCTCGCCGATCAAAATGTCCCAACCGGCGAGCGTGTAGCGGCCGGGGCCGAGGCGGGCCGCGGAGATGGCATCGGTGACGAAGATCACGCGGTCGAGCCCGGTGCTGCGCAGCCAGTTTTTCAGCACGAAGAAGGGCACGTGCACACCGTCCGGGATGAAGCAGAGCCACAGGCGGTCGTGCAGGCTGAGAGCCCGCTGGATGATGTTGTCATGGCGGTGCATCTGGATGGGGCAGCCGTTGCCGACATGGGTGAACATGCTCAAACCGGCATCGCAGGCCGCGCGGAGCTGGTCGAGCGAGGGATCGCAATGCCCGGCGGAGACGACGACCCGCTGTGAGGCGAGCCACGCGGTCGTTTTGCAGCCCTCGTCATGCTCGGGAGCCAGCGTGACGAGCCTCGCGAGACCGCCCGCAGCCTCGAACAGGCGTTTCGCATCGTCCACATTGGCCGGTTTGACCGCGTGAGGCGGGTGAGCGCCAACGTAGCCTTTGATCGGATTGATGAAGGGTCCCTCAATGTGGATGCCGGTGATCATTTTCTGCGCCAGCGCATCCTTTTCACGCAGCTCCACGAGCGTGCGGATGCGGCGCTCCAAAACGGGAACTTCATCGGTGATGAAGGTGGCCAGGATGGCATCGCAACCATCCTCAACGAGGCACTCGCAGGCATGGTGAAGCTGCTCGGCGGTGAGGCCGTCGCGGTTGAAGTCCGTGCCGGCGTAGCCATTGACCTGGAGATCGAAGGGTTTCATGCGCTCCGATGAGAGCGCCGCCGGGGGCAAGGTTCAAGCGCGGGGCGTGACGGGAAGCGGTATCTTTGTGGCAAAACCTCAAACCCATGGATGAATTCAGCATGGTGGAATGGGCGGGTGCGCATGGCATTTCCTCCATTTGCAGTTTTCCATTCTCAGTTCCTCCATTCCGAAGCCGGCAAGCCGACGAACACCGAAAGAACCCCATCCTCGCGCTTGTCTTTCTCCCTGCCTCCGCCATCCATGGGCCGCGCATGAGTTCCATAGCCAAACCGCCTGCCAAAAAAGCCGCTTCCAAGGGCGGTAAGGCCGCGCAGGCGTGGTGGACAACGCAGCTCCAGAAATGGGAGCACCTGTGGAAAGGCCAGACGGCTGAGCAGGCGGCCGCCGCAGCCACCGCGAACACGATGCTGCCGGTGCTCATCGAGGTCTTCGCCGCCTTCAGCAAGCTCGATGGCAGCGTGGAGGAGGAGGACGTCGAGTCCAGCCTCGGCTACCTGCGCTACGATTACCCCGAGGCGATCTATTCGGACATGCGCCGCATCTATTTCGAGGCCTTGCAGCAGCCGCAGGACCTCGCGCAGCGGGCGAAGGAGCTCGCGAAATCGCTCACGCCCGAGCAAAAAGTGCTGCTCGGCGTGCAGCTCTACCTGCTCATCTCCCGCTCGCAGCAAAATCAGCGGCAGATGGTCGAGTTTTATCTCTTCATGACGAATCTCGGTATCGCCGCCCAGGCGATCGACATCGTCTATCAGCTCAACGCGGGCGATAAACCGCCGGAGGAAGGTTTTGCCACCCGCGGCGGTCAGCCGCTCGAGACGCTGCGCATCGCCTCCACCCAGCCCACCGATGTGCTGCTGCGCTCGCTTTCCGCAGAGTGCTCTGTGGTGGCCTTCCGCTTCCAAAACATGGTGCTGCTGAAAAACACCGGCAGCGTGGACATCCTCGTCCGCAGCCGCAAGCAGCCGCCGGGAGACTTTTCCCGCCTCTATCCCGGTGAGCGTGTCGTGCTCGGCGATGTCACCATCGACTTCAACGACCTCATCTCTTACTTCAACGCGAAGAAGACGCTCACCGGCACGCAGATCTACCTCACACTCACCGAGGACGGTGATGCCGAGATCGCTCCGCAGCGCGGCCGTGGCACGCATTTGCGGCTCAGCTTTGGCCTCGGCGTCACCGTGGAGGCCATCCGCAGCACGCAGGCCACGCTGAATGGCACGCTGCTTTCCGCCGGCACCGTCATCGAGGCCAGCATCGAGGATAAAATCATCGCCCATGGCGAGGTGGAGATCGCATTGCGTGATCTGCGTCTGCGAGCACAGGAGTTCGGCGGCCAGTTCCGCCTCGAAGGCAGCCGCAACACCTACCTTGTCTCCAACAAACCGGAGCTGCTCGACGAGGGCGACATCCTCCTTTCCGAAGACACCGATGGCGAGATCCTCCTGCGCATCGAGTGCAACTACGCGCAGAAGACTGGCGTGCTCGAAGTGCTCCGTGCCTCGCGTCCCATCTACGTCGGCCAGGTGCCGGTGCGTGATCACTTCACGCTGAGCGATGGCGATACCATCACCCTCGGTGAAGGCCAGTTCCTGCGCTGCCATTTTTCGGATCGCATCATCGAGGAGGAGCGAAACACCATCCGCCAGCTCGAGGTGCGTGATTTACAGCATCGCTTCGATGCCCGCGAGACCGCACTCGATGGCATCAGCTTCCTCGCCCGTCGCGGTGAGATGATCTGCGTCATGGGCCCCAGCGGCTGCGGCAAAAGCACGCTCCTCCGCGTGCTCGGCGGCCAGATGAAGCCCCGCAGCGGCGAGGTGCTCATGAATGGCATGCCGCTCTACGCGAACCTGCCGAACCTCACGCCCTATGTGGCCTACATCCCGCAGGAGGACGCCTTTGATCCGTTGCTCAAAGTGCAGGAAAATCTCGATTTCAGCGTCGCGGTGCGTTGTCCGCATCTGAAGACCGACGAACGCCGCAAGCGTGTCGAGGCCAAGCTCGCCGAACTCGGCCTTGCCGACATGCGCAAGCGTCTCGCCGGCACGCCGCAGCAGAAATTCCTCAGCGGTGGCGAGCGCAAGCGCCTCAACGCCGGCCTCGACATGATCGGCATCTCCGATGTGTACCTCTTTGACGAGCCGACCAGCGGCCTCTCATCCAAGGACAGCGAGCACGTTCTGGAGATCATTCGCAGCCTCGCCCGCAACAAGATCGTCATCATCTCCATCCATCAGCCCAGCATGCGGCTTTTGAAGATGTTCGATAAAGCCCTCATGCTCGACAAAGGCGGCAAGATGGCCTTCTACGGCACACCGCAGGGCATGCTGGAGTATTTTTGGCGTGTGTATCAAACCGAGACCGGCCAGGGGAAAGCCACCGACACGCCACCGGAGAATCTCACCGCCGATTTCGTCTTCGACGTGCTCGAAACGCCGCTGCGAGACATCAGCGGTGATGTCATCCAGGAACGCAGCGCTGATGGTCACCTCGTGGCCGCCCGGCGTTTCCCGCCGAACTTCTGGCGAGATGCTTATCAACGGCATCTCATCATGGAAAGCATGGCCAAGCAGCAGGCCATGCCCGGCAGCACGAATCTCATCTCGCGGCCTCGCGATGATAGCGGCAGCGCCAGCCGCTTCCGCGCCGCGCCGAAGCCGCCAAAGCACACCGTGCGTGAGGAAGGCATTTTGTTTGGCACGCTGCTCAAACGCGCCTTCCTCAGCAAGCTGCGCAACCGCACCAACCTCCTCACCACGCTGCTGGAGGCCCCGCTGCTCGCCTGGCTCATGTCCAGCGTGCTCAAATACAGCGAGGAGGAGCATTACACCTTTGCCACTGCCTTCCACATCCCGACGTACCTCTTCATGAGCCTCGTCGTGGCCATGTTCCTCGGCCTCACGAACAGCGCCGATGAGATCATCCGGGACCGTTTCACGCTGAACCGCGAGCGAAACCACAACCTGCGCACCTTTTACTACCTCTGCGGAAAGCTCATCACGCTGGCCGCCTTTGCCCTCGTGCAGTGCGTGATCTACCTGCTCATCGGAAACTGGATTCTGGAGATCCGCGACATGTTCTGGGTGCATCTTTGGTGGATGTTCCTCACGTCATTGACCGGCGCCTGCCTCGGTCTCTTCATCTCCAGCATCGTCACGGACAGCCGCACGGCGGTGAATGTCATCCCGCTCATCCTCATCCCGCAGATCATCCTCGGCGGGGCCTTGATCAAATACGAGGAGATGAACAAGAATCTCGACCTCGTTTATTCCATGAGCCGCTGGTGGAAGGAGCCCATCACCGCCGAAGAAAACCCCAGCAAGTTGAAGGTTCCCTTTGTCTGCCAGTTCATGCCGCTGCGTTGGAGCTATGAAGGTGTCGTCATCTCCCAGTCCAAGCTCAATCCGCTCACTCAGAACCAGGACTTCCTCGACGAACGCATCCAGGCCCTGCTTCCGCCCAAAGGCGTCGAGCTCACCGATGAGCAGCGCCATGAGCTCGACATGACGAAGCAGTCTCTCGCCGTCGTCTCCGGCCTCTACGCCCGCAATCCACGTGAGATCCGCAAGCGCCTTGGCAGCCTGCACGAGGCCGTCATCAGCGGCACCCTCGATGACGGCATGCTCGAATCCATGCGCAGCGATAGCGATGCCGTCAGCGCCGAGGAGATCTATGTGAACCGCAAGGTGCTCGACCTCGTCACCAAGGCCGAGATGGAACGCGAAGACTACCGCCGCAAGGCCAGCCCGAACGTCTTCTTCGGCACGCAGAAGGTGTACTTCGGCACGAAGTTCAATACCCTCTGGATCAACAGCCTCGTCATCCTCTTCAACATCGTCCTCATCGTCGCCGCCGTGCAATTGTCCGTGAAGCGGCAGCTCACGAAGGTGTGATGTTATGCCTACCGCCGAACCCACACGCCTGGTTTTGAACCACGAGACCTATGAGGCCGTGCTGCAAGGCATCATCCCGTCGGCGAAGAAGGTGCTGTGGCTGGTCACGGCCGATTTGAAGGATCTCTACACCAGCGATGGCGGGAACTTCGTGCCGCTGCTGCAGATCCTGGCGGCGAAACTCGATGAAGGCGTCGAGATCCGCCTCGTGCATGCCAAGGAGCCCGGGCCGAGGTTTCGCGGTGATTTCGACCGCTTCCCGCAATTCCTCCAAAGCGACCGCTTTGAGCGCATCCTGTGCCCGCGCATGCACATGAAGTGCGTCATCGCCGACGGTCGCGTGGCTTACATCGGGTCCGCGAACCTCACCGGGGCCGGTATCGGGGCCAAAGGGCAGCACCGACGGAATTTCGAGGCGGGCATCATCACCGAGGACAAGACGATGATTCGCGGCGTGATGGATTTCATCGATGCTTTTTACCTCGGCGATCACTGCCTGAAATGCCAGCGGCGCGACGTTTGCCCTGATCCCATCGCATGAAAGCACTCATCACCGGCGGCGAGGGCGATCTGGCCCATCACATCCGAGCGGAACTCGAATCTGCTGGCTGGGACGTGCTCGCTCCTGGTCGCGCAGAGCTCGATGTGCTTCAACCGAAGGCCTTCTTCGCCCAAATCGACCGTCTCGACCTCCTCGTGAACAACGCCGGTGTCTTCCGCGATGCTTCGCTGCTCAAAATGACCGAGGAAGACTTCGACGCCGTCCTCGACGTGAACCTCAAGGGAGCCTTCCTCTGCACCCAGGCCGCCTTGAAACTCATGAGCCGACAGCGTGAAGGCCACATCATCAACATCGGCTCCTACTCCGCCCTCAGCGGCCCCGCCGGTCAGGCCAATTACGCCGCCGCGAAAGCCGGCCTCATCGCCCTCACGCAATCCACGGCCAAGGAATACGGCCCTCGAAACATCCGCGCCAACTGCCTCCTCCCCGGCTTCCTCGAAACGAAGATGACGCGACACCTCCTCGAAGACGCCGAGTGGAAGGAGAGCCTCCTCTCCCAGCACACCCTCGGTCGTCTCAACACTCCCGAGGACGCCGCCCGCTTCATGCTCATGCTTCATTCCATGCCCGCCATCAGCGGCCAGGTCTTCCAGCTCGACAGCCGCATCCATCGCTGGACGTGATCACTTCACAAACTTCTTCAGATCTCGCATCGCGATCACCGTGCAGCCTTCATCTTTGAGGTGCTGCATGTAGATCTCGAACTTCGCCGGATCAGTGTTCACCCACGGATGCTTGATGTCCGGCACGCCGTGAAAGGTCATCACGGCGATCTTGCCGTCCTTCGCCTGTGCCACGGCGGCTTTGAACTGCTCCAGCGTGCTGTCCGGCTTGCCATCGAAGGCCTGCGGCATCAGCAAAGGATTGTCCGTGGCCGGATCGAAGGCCTTCGCGCCACCCGCTCTCGCAAATTGATATCCCCTCTCGCCCAGCAGTTTAACCGCCGCCTCGCTCGTCGCATAGCCGGGGTAGCAAAAGCTCACCGGCTTCGGAATGCCATGCTCGGCGCAACGCATCTCGATGAACTCCACATCCGCCGCCAGTTGCTCCGGCTTCTGCTTCGTCACGCCGGCGTGCTTCCGCGTGTGATTGCCGATCTCAAAGCCATCCGCATGCAGCGCCTTGATCTGCTCCCAGGTCATGTAGTTCTTCTTATCCACCAGGAACTCAAAACCCTCCGTGATGAAGAACGTGGCCCCAAACCCATGCTTCTTCAGCAACGGTGCCACATAGTTTGCCTGACTCGCCACCGAGTCATCAAACGTCAGCACCACGAGCTTATCCGGCACCGGTTCGGCGTGCAGCGACGTGGCGAGGAGCAGGGCTAAGAGAAGGCGATTCATGCGGGCGGAGGGAACGCGGCGGAGGGGGCTTTCTCACACGTCGTGTCTCGGTATCCAAAAACGCGCCAGCAAGGTAGCCATCTCGCTCCGCGAGATGAGCTGAACGCGTGGCAAGCTCACTGGTTGGCGAGCTGGGAGATTCTTGTGAGCTGGCGAAAGCCCCGTGCTCATCTCGACGGAGCGAGATGGCTACTTTGCTTCGCCAGTTCGTAGCGTTTTACTTCCGCGCTTGTTGAACGGCTTCGATGGATTTCTCGATGTTCGTCTTCCACACGCCTTGGAGCTTTTCGAGTTCGGCGCGATTGAGGGTCTTCAAAGCGTCGTCAAACTGGCTGCGACGCGTTTGAATGCGGGCGATGCCTTGCAGGGCGGAATATTCGTCCGCGCCGCCGAGGCGGGATTTGCCTTCGAGGATGGTTTGGTAGGCTTCGAGGGCTTTGGCATCGTCTTGGAGGTTCAATTCGCGGTTTTGGGCCTGCACGAGCAAAACGGTCTCGCGGGTGCGTGGATCGCCGATCCACTCCAAGGAGGCGCTGAGGTCGGATTCGGCTTTGTCGCCGTTTTTCGTGATCGAATA
>JBILVU010000062.1:0-31522 GCA_044370285.1 Prosthecobacter sp. | reverse complement strand
ACATCGACTCCGAGGTAGATGACATCAGGCTGCGCTGCGGTCTTTGCCTCTTGCTTCATAGGTGTCTGTTTTGCCGCGAGGGTCTTTGCCTTTGCGCGGCTCTTGATTGCTGTGGTAGTTTGCTGGGCCATGTGGGTGGTGTGTTCGGGGTTTTATTCCAGACTCCCTTCTTATCACCGATCCGCTTCGATGATTCCGCCCAAATGGTATCTATCCGTGGATCGAAAAAGTCCTGGCCGGTAGGCACCGCGCTATTGCGTCAGTATCCGTCCTTCACGACGATAATGTTGGTCGAAGGAGGGGCTGACATGCTGGCAGCGTATCATTTTCTTCTACGCTTTGGCATCCGCGCGGTTCTTCCTATCGCGATGCTAGGGGCTGGAGCTGGCCGTCACGGCATCGACCCGGAAGCGTTGCGGCTGTTTCGAGGAAAGCATGTGCGCATTTATCCGCACAACGACTCCGCGGGCCTGGACGGCCTCAGCAAATGGCTTCCACAGCTCGAAAGGGCTGGCTGCACCGTCAGCCGCGCCTCATTCGCAGGGACACTGCGTCCAGACGGCTCACCTGCAAAGGACCTCAACGACCTCACCTCCCGACTTCCGGGATCACACGAACCCTATCACTATCTTTTCGCATGAACATGACTTCCACTAACCACAACGATAACGCAGATTTCGCAGATTTTGGCATTGAGGGGGATGAAGAAAAGCCCTTCCCGGTCCAGTGTCTTCCTCCAGCAGCACAGAACTACCTGCATGAGATTTGCCGTCTACACGGCGTCGCTCCGGAACTCCCGGGAGCATGCATGCTTGGCACTCTGTCGATGGCCTTGGGCTCTGCAGCCGAGCTCCACACAGGAAACTATGTGGTAAGGGGAAACGTGTTTGTGCTAGGGGCCTCGCAGAGCGGGACCGGCAAGAGCGTAACCTTCAACCGGGTTGTTCAACCGTTGATGGATTACCAAAAAGAGATCGTGAAGCACTGGAGCGAGCATAAACTGCCCTCCACTAAAGCGAGGATAAAAATGCTCAGCCAGAGGGAGGAGGTTCTGCGCAAGCAGGCTTCAAAACAACAAGGAGATCTCGAATCTAGCCTGCCAGAACTCACAGCAATCGAGCAGCAACTTCAGGAACTAAATCGTGGGCTTGTGGAGCCTTGCCTGGTCATGGGGGAGGCTACCCGGGAAAAGCTTGTGGAAATGATGAGCCATTGCCCCAGGGAAACCCTCGCAACTGCGAGTGCTGAAGCACGTGGCTGCATGAATACTCTGATGGGCCGCTACAATAGCAAGACTGACGAAGATGCTTTCGTCGCAGCATGGACCGGTGACTATTACAAGCTGAGCCGTATCAACCGCCCATCCACGACACTGTGCAATCCCTGTCTAAGTCTGCTGTGGCTGGTGCAACCTGACTTGTTGGAAAAGTTCCTCTCTGTGGATAGCATGAACGAAAGCGGTCTTTTGGCACGCATCCTTCCATTCGCCGTTAACACGATGGTTCACGCAAAATCTACAGAGGCTTCTTTGACCATCCAGTCCAGTGGAGAAGCGTGGAGTAGTCTCGTCACTTGGTTGGTGGATACTGCCTACAGGATCGACCAACCCGAAAAGGTGTTTTGCGATCCAAAGGTCGTGGAAATCGTGAGTGCCCTGGACGCTCGTCTGCAGGAACGTCGAAGCCCCGGGGGTGATCTGGCAGATGTGGGCAGTTGCGCAGCTCGTTGGGTCGAACAAACCTGGCGCATTATGCTTGTTCTTCATGTGGCAAACGGCTATCCAGGGTCAGCTCAACCAGTCTCCATCGATACCGCTCAGAGAGCCATCAAGATCGTAGACTGGTTCGCCACGCAGCAGATTCTGCTCCTCACCAACTGGCGCGAAATCAAACGTGATGCGCGGTTCGACACTCTCGTGGCAATACTTCAACGCAAACCAAGCACTTGCTGCACCTTGCGCGATATGCGTCGCCGCCATGGCTTCCTAGAGGATGAAGTACGGAAACTTGTGGAGGATCACCCGGACAAACTTGAGTTCAAGGAGCTGAAGCCCAATGGACCAGGGCGACCCTCGCCGGGCGTTCAGTTGAAGATATGAACGATGGGGCCACCACAAGCGCCCATGCCAAAATCTGCGTTATCTGCGAAATAGGCTGAAAGTCGGTCCCAAGGGGAGGCTTGCCAATCCTTCAGGCGCAATTTGTAGAGATGCGTTTGACAACCCATCAGCCGGACCAGAACTTTAAACACTACCAACACGCTGCCAGATCGGTTCACCGAGGGCATTATAGCGATGCCCAATCCAGGCCGCAGCATTTTGGTTTCGAGCCAGCCTGAACATTCCACCGGCTTATCAACATGACACCATCCCTTTCTACCCCTGTCATTCCCTCATCTGACACACCCGCGATACCATCAACCCCGAGTGCCAGTAGTTCACCGCCAAACAAACCCAGGACTTGCTATGGAGGGCAGATCGAAGGCATCGCCCGTGAGTTCAGCCTACACCCCGTCGATGTGGCGATTGGAATTGCCGGTGTACTTAGCAACATCGCAGGACCTTATGCTGGGCTGGTGGATTCCGGAGGTGGTCGTGTCAAACCACACCTTAGCCTGCTCCGCATTGGGAATACGACGTCCCGGCTCCATCTGCTGGAACAGCGGCTGTTTCATCCGCTCCGCACTCGCGCGAACTGGTTGCGCCAGACAGCCGGCAGTCATTCACGTCGTCTTATCGACAACTGGGTGTTTGGCAGTGGCGCTCCGTCTCCAGGCGGCGTGAAGCAAGCGTCCCTTCCCTTCATCTTCAGGCAAAAGCATGCCGAGGTCACAAAATGGCAGGAAAAGATGCTCACCGAACCTGGACTCAATCCAGACGTGTTTGACGAGATGAGATTGGGCGACCCGATGATGTATCTGGGCAGCGATACTCCCCCTGTGCGCAGCGGTCCGGGCGTTGTGCATCTGCCCTCCCTATTCTTTGAAGGCCTTGCCTTGGACAAGATTACCACTGCCTTGAACCAATCGATTCATCGGGAGGCGCTGTTGCTGATGCCTGCCGGCGGAGTGTTCGATCCGATCCACAAACCCTCCTCTAAGGATGAAACACTCGCCCGCGACATGATCGCCCTGCTGCGTGGTCGTGATATTGAGTTTGCTCCACTGCACTCAGATCAGGGACCCGGCACTTTCGAGCACGCACGCGTTCATCTTTGGGCCTCAATGACCTGGGAACGGCTGAGCGACACGTTGCAGGATGAATCATCCCCCTGGAACGCACTGCACGACCAATGCCTTCTTTGGGATCGTTCCACGGAAGTAGTACCTCAAGACAATAAGTACAAGGCGGCTACGGAATGGCACCACTACGACCGTCTGGTGCATGACCTTTTGGATGCGCGGTGCTTCGGATCAATTCAGGCTCAGCGCCGATTTCTGATCCCTACTGACTACGAACCGAGGTTTCAAGCGAGGCAGGACAAGTACCTCGATTCGCTTGAGGGTATCCTGCCGCGCGACAGTCCGTGCATGGCGCAGTTTTGTGACCTACCTGCACGTCTCCTGTGGGTGTTCCTTCAGCTTCGCTCAGACAGGGAAGATTTCTGGTGCGACAAAGCTGCGTTCATGACCGCACTGTATGCGGCCCGGATGCACGCAGCTATCCTGGACAGAGCGCGTGAAAAGCACGCGGAGAAATTTGCGCACACGGCCATGGCGAAGGTCACCACAATTCTTCTTAACAAGGGGCCGTGCAAAATGCGGGACCTGCTGCGCTCCAGTAACCAACAAAGCTCGGCGTACTTTAAGCCCGCCCTCAGCCTGATGGAACGCCAGGGAATCCTACAGATCGACGAGCAGAAACGCTTCCGGCTCGTCGGTAGCTCATGAGTCCCGAAACCCAGCTGAATCCAGTTACCATGGCCCAAACAGATTCCACTCCACCACCTCTACCGCCGTTTGAACTTGGCAGCGGTGATGCCTTCGATGATGTGCGCGACTGCATCCCTATTCGCCTTCTCGCGCTGGCCAACACAGGCCCGTCCCATCTGGGTCTCGATGCCCCCGTGGTCGCCGCCGCCGGTCTGGCCCACCTAGCTGCTAGCTTTGGGCGTGTCTGCTCAGTTGATGATGGTGCAACCTGCATCCATCCCTGTTTCAGTCTTGCCGTGGTGTCAGACAGCCTCATGCCTCTGGACTGGTTGTCGAATCTCGGGGCGGGCTGGATTGGAGAAGCAACCAAGCTTCAAACGCTGGAGACAGGCGAGATCCGAGAGGTCATCAAGAACGCCCTGCGAGACATTGCGACCAAGGGGCAGGACCGTAGCACAATTGATCCCCAGTTTGAGGCGTATGCGGAGAAGCTCCCGCTCAATATCGTGAACATGATGCGGCGTCGAACCATCACCACCAAGGTGGATCCGGCGGCAGTTGCTCGCGCTATCGTCGATTCCAGGGATCACTGCGCAGTCCTTATGAAAGGCGCGGCAGACCCCATGACCGAATGGTCGCACCTATCACCAGGCAAGCAGCAGAAGCTCGCAGAGATGCTCATGCTGAGCTGGCAGGGCAAGCCCTTAACGATCACTCCCCAAGGCAGCGAAGTTGAAGGGACACTACATGCTTTGTGGCTGACTCACCCCGAGCCAGTGAGGAAAGCCATGTTTGACCGCCGTGCGTCCGCCTTGAACCGGACCGCTCCCATCCTGCTATTCCCGCAGCACGGCAACCCCAAGCGGTTTCCTGATGCCAATGCTGTGGAGCTTGTTCAATGGCACCAGCTTCTCAAGGAAGCGCATAGACACCGCTTCCATTCATCCCTCGAAGGTCCTGCGGTCCTCACGTTGGACAAGCCGGCAAGACTGCTAGCTGAGGAGTTTTACAGGCAATTCGCTGACGCCCTCCTGCGCGTTCCTGAATCTACCCGTCCATACTTGCGTTGGTTACCGGATTTGCCTCTCCGGCTCTTCTCCATTCTTCTGCTGTCCCAAACACTCGAACACCTGCTCCAAGGCCCCACTATCGCAAAACCGCCGGCACCTCCCGACCCAGATCCTAGTCGATTGCAAAAGGTCATGGGGCAGGCTGTGCGGTTGGCCCGGTGGCTCTGTCAGGAGCATTACCGGGTCGTGCGCGGTTACACAGAAGATTGGTCCGCTGACGGGGCGGAACAGGCCACTGACAACACTGACATGACAGCCCTGGAGGAGGACATTTTAACCAAGCTCAAGTTCAAGGGGCCCCAAGATCCCCGTGAATTGCAGCGCTGTTTCCACGATTTACGCGCCAGCGACCGGGACAAGGCGGTCGCACACCTCAAATTCAGCGGCCAGGTGGTCGAAAATGCCGATGGACGACTGGAGGCTGCGTCCTGAGCGGCATTTGTCCGCTGACTGTCAGCGTGTCAGCACTGTCGACAGACCCAATTCGGCATCACTGCTGCACAAGCCACTGACAGGCACTGCCAAGAGCACACTCAACGATCATTGCGCACCATCGTACCTTCGAGATCCCATGCGAGGATGGAAAAGCCTCCGCCCGGACAGACCCGCACTGCGCCGCCGTGCGCTTTGGTCTTCTCCGGCAGATAGACATGCATCTGCGGCGTGCTGACACGGCCGAGTTTGATGATCTTGCGCCCCGCGATGAGTTTGTCCTCCGGTTTGGTGAGATCACGCTCCGCACCTTCGGTTTTCGCCGCAGGTCCCGGAGGCGTCGCGGGCCAGAGGTTGAGAACCTGGGATTGTGCAGGGTTGTGCAGACAAGAGTGTCTGCATCGCGAGGAAAGTGATGAGGATCTTCATGACAGGGCAAGAGGTGCCATGCTGTCGCCAAAGCGGTCCAGCTTCAAGCCCGTGCGCTGGGCGATGGCGAGGTAGAGATTGCAGGCACGTTGCTTTTCCTCGGGTAGCGGCGCGGCCATCGCGCGAACAGGCCAGCGTCAGCGCGCTCGGCGGCTCGCTGGTCTGTCCGCCTCGCAAAAGCAGGCGAAAGCCTCCCATACAGTACGGCCGTGCCTTGCGACGCTATCGCAAGCGTTGGAAGATCGAACACATCTTTGCCTGGCTGGGCAATTTCCGCCGCCTCATTGTGCGCTACGAGCCACAGCTGCTCATGTGTCAGGTCTTCTTCTGGCTCGTCAGTCTCCACATCACTCTCAGAGTCTAACCGGCAAATGGTTGGAGAAGCTGTAAAGTTGTGAGTCGCTGGGGCATGATGCCGATGAAGGCGACATGGACGAAGGCTTCGTGGTGGCGTGAATTCTTTTTGTGATCGCGGGTCAGGTGCTGCGGCCTCACCAGCCAGCCTAAGCTCCGCTCAATGACCCAGCGTCGCGGCAGCACGATGATGCCAAGCCCAAAGCCCGCGCCAAGACCGAAGAGCCTGCCCATGCTCTGTAAAAACTGCTCAAGTTTGCCTGCATAACCCTCGTCAGCGAAGATCATGAGCAGCCCCAGGAAGCTGTGGCAGAACAGGCACAAGAGCAGTCTGGTACCATCGCGGCCTTGCGCGCTTGCGGGGGCGACCACCGAGCCGAGCAGCAATCCGTTGGTGTCGGTGAGTGCATGGCGCTTGCGCCCCTTGATCTTTTTTGCCCGCTTCGTAACCACAGTTCACAGGCGGAAGCTGCCCGCCTTTGACGCTTTGGCTGTCGATGACAGCGGCGCTGGGCATGGCGTTTTTTTAGCATCAGGCGTTTCCTAGTGCGCAGCGCCTCGTTGATGCGCGACCACAAGCCCTACTCGGTTCACCTTGCCAGAGCGTCATGCACGGTGCTCTTGGGCGGGAACTCTTTAGGCAACAGCGACCACTGGCAGCCAGTCTTGAGCACATAGCGGATGGCGTCGAGACAAGCTCTCGCAGAGTCTGGATTACGCCATCGTCCACGCCCACGCCTGGCATCCGCAGGGTAGATCAGCGGCTTCAAGAGTTCCCATTCTGCATCACTGAGGTCGGTGTCGTAGGCTGCTGGGCGATAGGTTTTCGCTGCCATCAGCCAAGCTGCTCCAAGCCGATTTCAGTGGCTACTGTCTTTTGCCGGATAGGCTCTGAGACACTTATGAAACCACATCTAGATAGGTGTCTGGCCCAAGCACGGCTGGGGGGAGGTTTGAGCCACGCCATCCGCTGAAACCTGCGGAAATTAATGGCCACTAATCGGATCAATCCTAACATGCTGGCAAAACCGTGGGCAGCAGGGCAAGGAGGTCGGCTGCACGGAAGGGTTTGCGCAGAAAGGCCTGGGCACCGGCGGCGAGGCATCTGGCTTCTTCCTCCTCGGTGGCTAATCCGGACATGCAGATGACGGGGATAGTCTGAACGGCTGGATCTTCGGCCTGCCGGATCTGATGAAGGGCGTCGATTCCGCTGAGCAGTGGCATGCGCAAGTCCATCAGGATGAGGCCGGGAATGCGTTGCCGGGCCATGCGGACCACCTCCAGGCCGTCGCTGGCTTTTTCGACGTGGAATCCGAGGTCTTCGAGATAGTTGCCGAGCACGCTGGACAGCGCTGCCTGATCATCGGCGAGCAGGATGAGCGGGACGGAGGTCGTGTTGGTTGTTTGAGGCGTTGGTGACTGGGGGAGGGGTGATGATGAATGCTGGGGATCGATCCAGCATGTCCATTCATCGTGGAGCCGGATGCCGAGGGATGGTGGTTGATCTCCTGGCGCATGAACGAGGATGGTTCCTGCCCTATGGAGAAGCAGGAATGCCACGGGATCGAGGCGAACGAGTTGGGTCTGGATGGCGGAGGTGCTCTCCAAGGGCGAGGCCTCCTGCGGCAGGTTGGAGAAGTGTAGGCGAAGAGTGGTGCCTTTGGGCACGAGGGCTATCTGGCAGGTGATGAGATGGTGAAGCACTCGATGGAGAGTGGAGGCAGGAGGCGAGTGCTGTGGGAGGAGGGTGGTCTCGTCGAGTTGGAGGTGGAGCTGGCGGTTTTCGAATGGGGATGAAAAGCGTTGGAGCAAGCGGTAAACAAGCCCCGGCAGTTCAGAGGCCGGAGTTGGCGGTGCGTCGGTCTCTTCGCGGTGCAGCCATAGCTCCTCCAGGCTTTCGATCTGGTGAAGATGCTGTGCGAGCTCTTCGCGAAGGGAGTTGAGGGCTTCGGTTTGCGGTGGGCTGAGAGGGCCGAGGATGCCTTCGGCCAGGGTCTCGGCTTGGGCGGAGATGGCGGCGAGAGGTCCCCGGAGCTTGTGAATGATGGCAGCTAGGTGCTGCTTGGAAAGTTGGGCGTCGGGGAGGGCGGGCATGAGAGGGATTGAGGCAGAGGGTGTGTATAGCGCACTAAATCTTTCTTTATTCTGGGCCTGCAACGGTTCAGATCTCGAAATGAAGCTTATAGTTTAGCGATCGAGATTTTGGTCCTCGGTCCATCCTTTTTATGTCTTTTTCCTCATCATCCCCCAAGCGCTGCGAGTCGTCGAGTTCGGTTGTGTTGCTGGTGGAGGATCATGATGGTTACCGGCGCATTGTGCGGCAAGCGTTGGAATGTTTTCTCCCTGCCTGGACGGTTTGCGAAGCCGATAGCGTGCTGGCCGCGAAGGAAGTGCTGCGCACAGGCGAAGTGACGGTAGTCGTATGTGATCTGACACTGCCGGATGGCTCGGCGACGGATCTGGTGGGACTGCTCCCATCACTGACCACCAAGGAGCCAAGGGTCATTATTTTCAGCAATCACTCCGCCGAGTCGCTCGAGTCTTTGCGGGGCTTTCACCAGGTGCATGACTGCCTGACCAAGGAGCGTGGTCTAAAGGAACTGGCATCTATCATCGAACACGCTGCGGCTTATAGAGGTCCGGTGAAAGGAACCGCCAATGCGAACTGATCCCCCTGCCCAGCCGTTACCAATGTCCGAAATGCTTCCCAAGTCCGATCCTCCAGGTGTGTGGCACCGTGAGATTTTTGACTCGATTCATGATGCTGTTTTTGTGCATGATCTTGCCACCGGGCGTATCGAGTCCATGAATCGCCGTGCGGAGGCGATGTGGGGCATCAGCCGCGAGGTGATCGGCACGCCCAAGATCGGCGAGATCAGCGCGAATGTGCCGCCCTACACACAGGTGGAAGCGGCTGCGTGGATCCGGCGCACGTTGGACGAGGGGCCCCAGTTGTTCGAATGGCAGGCACGTCATGCCGAGGGGCATGTGTTCTGGGTGGAGGTGAACTTGTGCAAGGCGGATGTGGGCGGCACGCCGAAGGTGCTGGCCACGGTGCGGGATATCACGCGCCGTAAAAAGGCGGAGGAGGAGCTGCGGCGCAGCGAGGAGAAGTTCCGCGCCGTGCTAGGCAATACCAAGGACCCGGTTTACTGCCTGAACCTCCCCACGCTGACCTTTGAATACATCAGCCCTGCGGTGGAGCAGGTGCTGGGGTTTACGATGGAGGAGTGCATGGATGGGGGAATCGAGTTTTTCCGCTCGCGGCTGCATCCCGATGACCGTGAGCACTTTGAGAAGATGCTGACGGGGCTGCTCGGCGGCGGGCCGGAGCAGCGTCCTGCGGTGGAGTATCGTTTTGCACACAAGGTGCGCGGTTACCGATGGATCAGTGACAGCCGCTCGATGGTGCATGACGCCGGGGGATGCGCGGTGGCCATCATCGGCAACCTGCGTGACTCCACGCTGCGCAAGGAGCAGGAGGCCGCTCTGCAGCAGCAGGCGCACGCGGCACTGCTCTCGCACCTGGAGGGCACCTCGCTGGCCCTCGTGGAGTGTGACAGCCAGAACCGTGTGTGCCGCTGGTCCCCGCAGGCGGAAAATTTGTTTGGATGGAGTTCGGCGCTGGTGACGGGAAAGGAACCGTCCGAGTGGGGTTTCATTCACCCGGATGATCTGCCGCGAGCGGAGGCGGCGCTGAACCGCTTGTTGGACCGCTCCGAGTCCAGAAACACCTGCGTGCATCGCAATTTCACACGTGATGGGCGTGTACTCGTTTGCGAATGGCATAACTCCGTGCTGCTCAACGATCAGGGAGAGATTCAGTCCATCCTCCAGCTTGCCTCGGACATCACGCTGGAAAAGAAAATGGAGGCCGCGCTGCGTGCGATGGCGGAGGGAGCGGAGTTGAAGAGCGGGGAGACGTTCTTCCAGTTTCTCTGCCTTCAGCTCGCGGACACGCTTGATGTCAAATATGCCTGCGTGGCCATGATTATCCCCGAGCGGGACCGCATGGTCAGGACGCTGGGCTTCAGCGCTGCGGGCAAGGTGCAGCCTAATGTGACCTATTCGGTCATCGGAACGCCCTGCCTGAGCGCTTACAACGGCCAGGAGTGTTTTTATGAATCGGGTGTCCAGGAACTCTTCCCGAATGATGTGATGCTTCAGCAGCAAGGAGCCGCCTGCTACATGTGCATGCCGTTGCATGCCTCGGACGGGCGCATCATTGGCCTGATCTCCGTTTTTCACACGCAAGCGATGGATCGGCGGGACCGCATCCATGCCATGTTTCAAATTTTCGCGGTCCGTGCGGCGGCGGAGATGGAAAGGCACCAGGCGGAGATGGCCCTGCGCCGCAGTGAGGAGCGTTACGCCCTCGCCGCGAGCGGCTCGACGGCCGGTGTGTGGGACTGGGATATTCACACGGGAGGCGTGCATTACTCCACACGTTTTCGCGAGCTTCTTGGTTACACGAAGGAGGAGTTCCCCAGTCTGTTTTTCTCGTGGGAGCAGCGGATGCATCCCGATGATCTCCCGCGGGTGCAGGCAGCGATGGAGTCGCATCTTGAACGGCGTGAGCCGTTTTGCGTGGAGCACCGTGTGCGGGTGAAATCTGGCGAATACCGCTGGTTTGAGGCCCGCGGCCAGGCGCTCTGGGATGAGAATGACATGCCCTACCGGATGGCCGGTTCCGCGCTGGATGTGCATGAGCGGAAGCTGGACGAGCAACGGCTGTTGCGGCTGAACAAGCTGCATGCCATGTCCAGCAGCATTAACGAGGCCATCGTGCGCATCGACGAGCCGCAGGAGCTTTATAAAGCAGCGGTGCGCATCGCCGTGGAAAAGGGCTGCATGCGGATGGCCTGGATCGGGCTGTATGAGGAGACAACCATGCAGATCAAGCCGGTGGCCTTCGGCGGCCTCTACCAAGGGTATCTGGACGGGATCGTGCTCTCGTTGCGTGAGGGAGATCCATCGGGCCAGGGGCCTGCCGGGCGTGCCTTCAAGACGGGCATTCATGTGGTCTCCAACGACATTGCCAACGACGAAACCTTCTACTACAAAGAGAAGGCCATCGTGCGGGGGTTTCTCTCCTGCGCCGCGTTTCCACTGAAGCCGGACGGCAAGCCCATCGGCGTGCTGTTGATCTATGCGGATGAGCGTGATTGCTTTCAGGAGGAGGAGGTGCGCGTGCTGGCCACCCTGGCGGACAATCTGTCTTTTGCTCTGGCGGCCACCGGCAGTGAGCGTGAGCGCCGTCATGCCCTTGAAGCGCTGAAGGAGAATGAGCGCATGATCTCCACGCTGATGAGCAACCTGCCCGGAGCGGCTTACCGAGCCCGCGTGGGCTCTCCGCCGGTGGTGGAATTCATGAGCGAGGGCTGCCTTGAGATCACAGGGCACGAGTCTGCCGATGTGATCGGGAACAGTTGCGTGGTGTTTGAGGAACTGGTGCATCCCGAGGACATCGAACGGGTGCGAGAGACGATCCGTGTGGCCGTGCGGACAAAAGATCACTATGAGATGACCTACCGGATCATCCACCGGGACGGCTCGGAGAAATGGATCTGGGAGCGCGGCCAGGCCGTGCCCTCGGAGGACGCTGTGGCAAGGCATCTGGAAGGTTTCCTCACCGATGTGACGGACAAGCGCCGCATGGAGTCCCAGATGCTCCGTGCCCAGCGCATGGAGAGCATCGGCACGCTGGCTGGTGGCGTGGCGCATGACCTTAACAACATCCTCACGCCGATTCTCATGTCTCTCACGATTCTGCGGATGAAGCTCACGCAGCCGCGGGATGTGGAACTGCTCAACAGCCTTGAGTCCAGCGCCAATCGCGGTGCGGACATGGTGAAGCAAATCCTCGGCTTCGCCCGTGGGGTGGAGGGCCAGAAAGTGCTGCTCAAGCCCAGTGGCGTGCTCTCCGAGATCGAGCATCTGCTGCACGAGACCTTTCCGAAGTCCGTCAGCGTTGCCTGTGAGTATGTGGAGGACGCTTGGAACGTGGAGGGAGATCCCACGCAGATTCATCAGGTGCTCCTGAACCTTTGCGTGAACGCCCGTGACGCCATGCCGGAGGGTGGTGCGCTGACCCTTTCCCTGAAAAACATCCAGATCGACGAGCAGTTCGCCAGCATGAACACGGAGGCCAAACCCGGGCCTCATGTCGTTTTTGAAGTGCGTGACACCGGCATGGGCATCCCTGCGGAGCTGCGCGAACGGATCTTTGAGCCGTTCTTCACCACCAAGGAGATCGGCAAAGGAACGGGGCTGGGACTGGCCACGACGCTGGGTATAGTGAGGTCCCACCGAGGCTTCATCGAGCTTTCCAGTCTGATGGGCAAAGGTAGCGCCTTCCGCGTCTATTTTCCCGCCGCGATGGAGGGGACCTTCACCGCTCCGGTGGAGGTGCCCAAGCACCGCTCAGGCAGCGGAGAGCTGATTCTCGTCGTCGATGATGAATCATCCATCCGCACGGCCACCAGCCATGCTTTGGAGGCCTTTGGCTACAGGGTCATCACCGCCTGTGACGGCACGGATGGCATCGCCACCTTCCTGAAAAGCGCGGAAACGCCCGCAGCCGTCATTTCGGACATGATGATGCCTTTGATGGACGGTCCCTCCATGATTCAGGCACTGCAAAAAATCTGTCCGGGCATTCCCGTGATCGGTGCCAGCGGCCTGAACCATCAAATGCAGTCGAAAGTGGAGAGCCTGGGTGTGAAGCATTTCCTCCGCAAACCCTATACGGCCGATGCGCTGCTCTCGGCACTGGCGGATCTGTTGGAGCCCGCTTCGGAAGGCTGAGCGGATCAGACGGTCCTGGGCTGCAAAAGTTGCTCCAGGGCCGTCAGTAGGCCGCTGGTGTTGTAAGGCTTTGGCAGGAAAACATCTGCGCCGCAGTTTTTGGCCCGCGTGGCATCCATCTCCGTGTTCACGCCGCTGGCGGCGATGATTCGGGCATCGGGGCGGAATTTGCGTATCACCTGGATCGTCGAGGCACCATCCATGACTGGCATCATCATGTCCGTGAGCACGGCGTCGATCTCGTTCTGATGGCGGGCATAGAGTACAGAGGCCTCGGCACCGTTCGAGGCGGACATCACGCGGTAGCCGAAGGTTTGCAGGGACTGGCAGGTGATCTCCCTCACTGGTGCCTCGTCATCCACCACGAGCACCATCTGGTTTTGCCCGCGTGGCAGGTGCTCGACGGGTTCTGCGGGCTCCTCCGTGAAAGCGGAAGGGTCGGCGGGCAGATAAACCCGGAAGCAGGTGCCGTGGTCCTGCTCACTGTCGATCTCGATGAAGCCGGAGTGGCTTTTGATGATGGAAAGTGTGGTCGAGAGGCCCAGCCCGGTGCCTTTTCCAGCCTCCTTGGTGGTGAAAAAGGGATCGAAGATCTTGCTCAGAAGTTCCTTGGGCATGCCGGTGCCTTCATCGGTGACCGTGATGAGCACATGCGGGCCGGCACGGGCATCCCCTCGGCTGGCGGCATACTGGGCATCGATCTGGGTGTTCACGGCGTGAATGGCCAGGGTGCCGCCTTTCGGCATGGCGTCACGGGCGTTCACGCAAAGGTTCAGCAGCATCTGGTGCATCTGGGTGGCATCCGCATGCACCGGCCACAGGCCTGGCTGCTCCTTCATATCGAGCGAGATGTTTTTCGGGAAGGTGTCCTTCACCATGGCCCCGATCTCCTCGAGCAGGGCGTGCATGCGCAGGGACTGCCGACGGCCCTCCGCCCCGCGTGCAAAGGAGAGGAGTTGCTTGATCATGTCCGCCCCGCGGCGGGCGTTGGCTGAGATGATGCCGAGAGTGTCCAGGCAGGCCTTGTCGCTGGTTTTGATCTTCAACATGTCCACAGAGACAAGGATGGGTGTGAGCACATTGTTGAGATCGTGGGCGATGCCCCCGGCGAGCGTGCCGATGCTTTCGAGCCGCTGGTGCCGACTAAGCTGCTCCTCGGCCTGCCGCCTGGCGGTGACGTCCGTGTTGATGGCGAGGATGGATTGGGGCCTGCCTTCCTCGTCACGGACGAGCGTCCAATGGCCTTCCACGATCACGCCCTGGCCGTCTTTGGTGAGTTGCTCGATCTCGCAGATGTGCTCGCCGTGTTGGAGGATCTGCTCGGTCTTTGCCAGGAACGGGGCGGGATCGCGGTAGAGGAACTTCGATACGTCTTTTCCGACGGCCTCCTCCGCTGTCCAGCCGTAGAGCCGCTCGGCGCTCTTGTTCCAGTAGGTGATTTTGTGGTTCAGATCCCGCACCAGAATGGCATCACGGGCCAGATCGAGCAGGGAGGCCTGCTCCCGCAGTTTTTCCTCATCCTCGTGGTGCTGTGTGTGCGCAAAGACAAGGGAGATCAAATTGGCGAGGGAAAGGGCGAAGCTCTGCTCGTCCCCCGTCCACTCACGCGGCCCTCCCACATGCTCTTGGCAAAGGACGCCGACGAGCACGCCACCGACGTGCAGCGGCGTGTCGAGCATGGCACCGATGCCGAGGGGCTTCAGGTAACGCTCGGCGAACTCACGCGTGCGTGGATCCTCGCAGGCATCCGTCGTGGCGATCATTTCATCTTCTGCCAAAGCGCGGAAATAGCCGGGATAAGCAGCGCTGCTGAGCTCCAGGCCGCGGGCGATTTTCCCCGATGAGCGCTCAAACAAGCCCAGGCAGATGATGGAGCTGCGTGATCGGTCAAAGCGCCACACGCTGACGCGATCGACGTCCATGCTGTGGGAAATCGAGGCGATGATTTTTTCGAGGGCCTTGTCGAGGACGGGCTGCTGGAGCACACCTCCGCGCATGAGGCTGGTCATCGCGGCCATCTGCCTCTCGTAGCGTTGCTTGCTTTTTTGGAGGCTCTCCTCGGCTTGGTGACGGCAGGTGATGTCGTGGGACACGGCGAGCATCTCGCGCACACGGCCGCTGGCATCCCGCAGCGGCACGCAGTGGCTCTCCACCCATTTTAGCGTGCCTTTTGCGCCGGTGATGCGGAAGGTGGCGGTCATCGTCTCGCCTGCCAGGCACCGCTCATGAAGGTGCATGAAC
Source organism: Prosthecobacter sp. (assembly GCA_044370285.1). Taxonomy (GTDB): domain Bacteria; phylum Verrucomicrobiota; class Verrucomicrobiia; order Verrucomicrobiales; family Verrucomicrobiaceae; genus Prosthecobacter. Next base: position 16,319 of record JBILVU010000062.1, on the reverse strand, counting down.
AGCGGACGATCCTCCGGCACCACAAACCTCAGCACATCGCGTTCATGGACTTCCTCGAAGGAATCCGTTTCGAGTATTCGCAGACCGGCGGCATTCATCTCTCGCACCCTGCCTTCCAGGTCCGTGATCTTCACACAGGCCGGCTCGTGGTCGAAAATGGCTCGCAGGCGTGTCGCGTCCTCGTCCTGAGATTTGTCGGAGGGCTGCAACTGACGCGGAATCTCGATCACGCTGAGAATTGCGCCCGGCAGATCCATGGTCGTCATCGGGATGACGGTCACCTCGATCATTGTTTCGCTGCTCTCTTGGTGTGAGATCTCCATCCGGCGTGGCGGGCCACCGTGAAGCACGCCATCCATGATGTCCAGCGCGGCCAAGCCGTCCTCAGGCTCCAGGAGGCAGGCACGGAGCATGTCAAACGCGTAAGAGCCTTTCCCCGGTGGCTTGTTTCCCGGCCAATCGATCAGGTCGAAATCACCGGAAATACGCTCGATGATGCCATGCGCGTTCACTTGGGCGACGAGACTGCCGCCCAATTTTTGTGCGGCTGGGTTGGGCAGGGGCGCACTCGTCATGTAATTGAACAAAGCCCCGGCTTTTGGATGCGCAAGCCCGCATCTGGAGCCACGCCGACTGGATAAATCCATGCCTGCCCCGGATTGACGGGCTTTCATGTCCGCCTCCGCGAACACGGCCTGGACAAGAGACATCATGACATGCGTTTCATAAACGGGTCGGTTTCATGAGTGCATTGCCCACGACGGTGAGCAGCTCAGGCATGCCGAAGGGCTTTGGCAGGAAGTTTTCGCCCGACACCAGCTTCTTGGTGTGCTTCAAATTCGCCGCCGCGAAGCCGCAGGTAAAGATCACTGGCAGGGAGGAGTCCTCCTCGCAGAGCGCCTTCTCCAGATCAAAGCCGCTCGCACCGCCCGGGAGCTGGACATCCACGATCGCCAGCTTGATCAGCGATTTGCGGGTCCGCCACAACTGCCAGGCCTCGTTCGCATCGCGGGCAACGAGCACATTATGCCCCTGGCTCGTCAGCACATACTCCATGACCTGCCGCACCGAGTCCTCATCATCGACGACGAGGATGGTGGCGCTCTGATTCTCCACCTCCGGCCGCGCCTTGCTGGGCGTTGAAGCGGCGGAGCCGTAACTCTGCGCGGCGGGCAGGTAGATGAGAAACTCCGTGCCTACATCCGTGATGCTTTTGATATCCATCCACCCGAGGAGCCGTCTCACGATTCCCTGCACGGGAAGAAGGCCCGCCGCCTGCCCGGTATCGCTTCCAGCAGCCATCGAGCGGTCAAACAACGCGGCGATTTCCGCGTCTTTCAGGCCCTGGCTTGTATCCCCGATGGCCAGCACGATGAACTCGCCAGAGCGTGCCTCGGCATGCAGACGGCGGGCGGCGATCTCGTCCGCCACATGAATGCGATGGGCGCGGATGGAGAGCCGTCCACCGCCCGGCATCGCATCTCGTGCGTGGACGGCGATGGTGAGGATGATCTGTCCGAGGCTGGCAGGATCGGCCATGACATCCGGCAGCCCGGATTCGAACCACGCCTCCACCCCGATTTGTGCTCCCAGCACATGTTTCATGAGCATCGCCTCGGAGTTGATGCACTGCTCGAGGTTCACCGGCGTGGGCGGCCCGGACTCCTGATGGTTGAATTTGAGCAGTTGAGCCGTGACCTCTGCGGCCTCCTTCGAGGCCGTAAATACCTCATCAAGGGAGGTAAGCAGCCGCGGGCTGCCATCACGGGCTGAAAGAGCAATGCTGAGATGGCCTTGGGTGACAGTGAGATGGTTGTTGAAGTAGTGGGCCACGCCTTCGGCCAACCGCCCCAGCGTCTCTAGGCGCTGGGCGCGGAAGAGCTTGTCTTCCAGCCGCATGCGCAGCTCCTGCTCTGAATGAAGACGGTTGCTCGCCTCCTCAAACCGGCGGGCGAGATCCAAAAGCTGCGTGTTCAGGTTCAGATCCCGATAGCTCACCTTCTTCTCGCTGCTGTTCTTGGAGACCAGCATCCGGACGAACTGGCCTAGCTCGAACATATTGAGCCGGCTCTTTAGCACTAACAGATGCGGTGGATCTCCGAGATCACTGGCGAGCTGATCACCATTCACGCTTTCCGAGGTGTCATGCAGCACCACATGAAGATCACGCTGGAAGTGCCACATCTGCCGCAGAAAGCCTTTGGGATCGCGATGGTGAAACAAGCGTCCGTCGATGATCAGGGCCGTGACCGGGCGATGCTCGGCAGCCGCAGCCTCGATGCACACGAGCACCTCCGTCTCGCTCTCGCACCGGCCGATTTCCAGCGCATCTAAAACGGGTCTGGAGGCGTTGGGAGAAGCCGAAGAGGAAGGTGGCGTGTGACTGGAACTGCTTCCAAACAACTCCTTGTGGTGCAGGGCCATAGAGATGCGGAGATCTTCATGGATGGTCTTTTCACCCGAGAAGATGAGAACACGATCCTTCGTGGCGGAAATGGGGTGGGAGAGTGGTAATGGCATGCTGCTTCAAGAATCAGCCCGATTTGTTATAAATATAATAAATTGAGATTCATTGTTTAGGTGGCGTCTAAATAGAGCGGAAAATTGAGCTGATTGAGGGGGTGATCATGCCCCTTGGCGTAAATCTTGAATAAACATTTAGATGTCTCGGTTCAGCAAATGTGGTTCATCTAAATTCGGATTCAGCAGCCAAACGATTATTCATAAACACACCGCATGCCTTCTCCGTCCTCCTCCCCAACTTTGAATGCGGATGGCATCGCCATGGAGGCTCTAGCTGGGCAACTTGCGAACGATGATGAGTTGAAAATCCAGCTTTCCCACAGGCTCCATAAAGAAGTCGCGGGTGGCATGGTGGCCTGTACTTCGCTCAGCGAGATGCTTCGACATAGCTTGGGGCAGGCAGAAGCCGCCAGCCCAGCGGCAAAGCTTCACAGTGAACTCGACTCCGCTCTCCGCCAGACGCTCGGCGTCGTGCGGGACATCACCGAAGGTCTCTATCCGCCTGTCCTGAAGGTTTTTGGCTTTCACGCCGCTCTCCAGCAGCTTGTCCGCTCATTTACCGAGGCCTTTGGAGGTTCCATCATGCTTCAATTGAATGGAAACGAACCCGCGTTCGAGCTTGGCAGCCGTCTTAATCTGTTCCGACTCGTCGAGACGATGCTTCACATCGTCATCGAGGATTCGAACGCTTCCTGGCTGGAGATCACCTGCCAGTGCGGCGAGCACGAGTGCGAGGTGAGCATCGAGCATGACGGCGGCTCCGCTGTCTGGTCCGCGCCTGAAACGTCCTCTCAAGTATTGAAGATCGAGGCGCGATGCGGGCTGCTGCAGGCTCGCTTCGAAGTCTCCGCCTCCGGCCATGCGGACCGCACTCGTTGCACCTTGTTGGCTCCACTCCCATCCGCCGACCAGCTAGGCGCGGGTGCTTTAAAACTCCTCTAAATCCTTTTCATGTCTCCCGGCACGCCCCTTAACATTCTCGTGGTGGATGACCACGCGCTCGTGCGCGAGGCCTTCAGCACCATGCTGAAGGGCGAGTTTTCTGGCTCCACCGTTCACTCCGCCGGCAGTTGCGCGGAAGCGATGGTATATGCCCGTCAGAACGAATACGACGTCGTTCTAGTCGACATTGAGTTGGGTGACCGCTCGGGCCTCGAGCTCACCACCGAGCTGCGCATGCTGGCCAACCCGCCGCGCATCATCGCCGTTTCCATGCATCAGGAGGAGACCTTCGTGACGCGCACCATGCAGCTCGGCGCCCGCTCGTACGTCACCAAGGACGCACCGCCTCACGAGCTGTTCGATGCCATCCGCGCCACCATGGCGGGGCGCACTTACATCTCGCGGGAGCTCGCGCAGCGCTTCGCTGATCTCTCCATTCGGAAGAGTTCCGTTCGCAAGGAACATCAAAAACTCTCCAACCGCGAACTCGAGGTGCTCATGCAGCTCGCCCGAGGGAAAAGCCTCAAGCAGGTGGCCCAGGATCTCTCGCTCAGCCCCCGCACCGTGGCCGTCCACAAGCACAACCTCTGCCGGAAGACCGGCTTGAAGAGCACGGTCGATCTCCTCCGCTACTGCCAGGCAAACGGACTCGCATAACAACTCTCTCCTCCCATGAACGCCCGTATTCGACTCCTGCTGATCCTTCTCCTCACGCACGGCGTTTCGTCTGCGGCGGAGACTCTCTCTGTTGTCCCAGACTCTGCCCAGGCTCTTGCCACGGCCGGCGGACGGTTTGCAAACCTCGATGACGCCTCCGCCGTCCGAGTTTCCCCCGCGAACATCGCAGGCATGAAAGAGGCGCAGTTCCTGATAAACGCCGCCGTTTGGAATGGAGACATCCGCTTTGATTCCAGCAGCGGTTCCTCGGTCAAGATGAGCGAGTCCTGGATCTTCCCCGGCAGCCTCTACGCCGTCGTTCCGATCATTCCCGGTAAGCTTGCCTTCGGTATCGGTGCCAGCACGCCCTTTGGCATGGCCACGAAGTTTCCGAAGGACATGGATCCCGCCCTCAAATATCAGCTCGCCTACGAGTCACGCCTGCTCGCCATCGACATCACGCCAGCACTAGCCTTCAAGGTGACTGAAAACCTCAGCATCGCCGCCGGGCTCGACATCATCTACTCCGAACTCACCATTCGCCGCGCCTATCCATGGGCCTTGTGGTCAGGGCCGGGCACACCCGATGGCGAGCTTTCGCTGCAAGGTTCCGGTTGGGGCGTTGGAGCCTATATGGGTGCCAATTGGACCATCGCCAAAGGTCATCGCATCGCCGTCGTGGGGCGCCTTCCGGTGAAAGTCAACTACAGCGGCGAGCTGGAGGCCAAAGGCATGCCCGCCGGTGCTCCAGCCTTGGCGGCAGCGGGGGGCACGCCCACCAGCAGCTTCAAGACGGACATGACCTTCCCAGGCTCCATCGCCGTCGGCTACGGCATCGACGTGACAGATCGTCTTACGCTGGGTTTCGACTTCCAATGGTCGAAAAACTCCTCGCACGACGACATACCGATCAATGTGGACAACAACCAGGCTTTGCTCGCAGGTAACAACGCCGCCCTGCTCGGCTGGAAGAGTTCCATCGACCTAGGAACTGGCATCACCTATGCGCTCGACGAGCATTGGAAGCTGCGCTGCGGCTATCTCTTCTCCGAGAACTCGCAGACCGCGGCGAACTACACGCCCTCCGTCGCCGTGAATGACCGCCATGTCTTCGGCGTGGGCGTGGGCTGGCGTGGTCAGCGGCAGAGCGTCGATCTGGCCTACGCCTATGTTTACAATCCCACCCGCACCATCAGCGGAAACGCCACGCCGGTCTTCGATGGCCGTTACAAGCACCAGTGGCATGTCCTTTCCCTCAGCCTCACCCATCGCTTCTAACCACCAAATCGCGCCACAGCATGAACCTCTCGATACATGACCACACGCTACATCACGACATCTCCTGGCCATCAGGGCATCCGTTTCGTGCCACCCATGTAAAGGCATCTTCACAACCATTCACCCAGGGAGGCTATTGAAATGGAATCCAATGACAACTCACTGCCGGTGATCAATTCCACCGGCGAGCGCCTGAGCTTCATCATCTGCCGCAACAGCCAGGGCGTGGAGGTGCGTGGCACGCTCCACCGCCTCACCCGCTACCTGGGCGTGTTCGAGGTGTACAATCCCTACAGCATTGTACAGCTCTCGGAGGTCTTGAACGATTTCCGCATCATGATGAACGATCGCGTCGTCTATTCAGGCCGCGCCGTGATCGCCAATCTGGTGAACACCGGCATCATGCTCATCTGCGAGGCTTCGCTCTCCGACGAAGGCTGGATCGATATCGACATCCTCTCCCCGGCGCAGAACAAAAACCGCCTCTTGGAGGACTTCGCCGAGTTCCTCCGCGAAACGGAAAAGAACTACACCGTCGCGCCTGAATTCAAACTCGTCGTCGCAGACATGCACACGCTCCTTTCCGATCTCCGCCGTTGGATGGAGCAGGTGGAGCTTGGCGTTCGTTCCCTGCCCTCCGGTGATCGCATCCAGGCGGAGCGTGAAACGATCAAAAAACTCGAGGAACCCATCTTGCCGGCCATCGCGCCGCTCCTCCTGCGTTTTGAAAACACCGCCTCCTCGATCGCGCCGGAGCTTCAACCGGTGCATCGCAGCTACATTAAGCGACAGCTCCACCCGCTCGTCCTCTGCTCACCCTTCATTTACCGCACCTACCAGAAGCCACTCGGCTATGCGGGTGATTACGAAATGGTCAGCATGATGCTGCGTGATCCCTATGAGGGCAGCTCCATGTTTGCGAAGGTGCTCAACCGCCTCTTCCTCGATACCGCCCCCGTCGTCGCTCATCGAAACCGCATCATCTACCTCAAGCAGCGTCTTCACGAGGAGACGGAGCGATTGGCCCAACAGGGAAAAGTGGCTCGCATCTTTAATCTCGGCTGCGGTCCGGCTCAGGAAATCCAGAATTTCCTCGTTGATGATCCCCTTTGCGACAGCTCGGACTTCCTTCTCCTCGATTTCAACGACGAGACCATCACGAACACCTCCCGCGAGTTGGAATCCCTCCGCACACGCCACCGCCGCCGCACCGGCATCAAGCTCGAAAAACGCTCCGTACATCAGATCCTGAAGGAATCCACCCGCACGGGCGCTGGCTTCGAGCCTGGCAGCTATGACGTCGTCTATTGCGCTGGCCTCTTTGATTACCTTTCCGACCGCATCTGCCGCCGCTTGCTGGAGGTCTTTTACGATCTCGTGGCTCCCGGCGGCCTCCTCATCGCCACCAATGTCGATAGCTCCAATCCGTCCCGCAACTGGATGGAGTACGTCCTCGAGTGGCATCTCGTCTATCGGGACAAGGAAGGCTTTACCAAGATAGCGCCGGACAAGGCACCCTTGGAGGCCATCAACGTCAAAGCCGACGAGACCGGCGTAAACATCTTCCTCGAAGTCCGCAAACCCGCCCAATGATTTTCGAAAGTCCAGAGGCCCGGGAGAACATGGCTCGCTCGTTTGAATTTTACGAGCGCCCCATCCGCATCCGGAATTACAAGCTCGGCGCCATGCTGGCGGGCATCTTCATGCCTGCCGGGGCCTCGCTGGACTTCTTCATGTACGGCCTGGAGCAGACGAAGTCCTTCTTCAGCGTTCGCGTGTTCTCCGCGGTGCTACTCGCTGGTGTGTGGCTGGCACTTCACTACTTCCCGAACACGCCCCACTACCGCCATCTCGGACGTCTGGTGGCCCTCCTCCCGCTCGCCGCCATCTCCTGGATGATTTATATCAAGGACGGGGCCATCTCTCCCTACTACGCGGGCTTGAATCTCATCATGCTCGGCTCCGCCATCCTGCTGCGCTGGACCGTGGCGGACAGCGTCCTGATCTTCGGCCTCACGCTGGCCACTTACATGGCCGCCGTTGTCCTGCATGGCGAGTTCTCCCTGCACGGCCTGTTCTTCAATAACATCTACTTCCTCATCGTCACCGGCATCTTCATCATCGCCGGCAGTTGGTATTACAACATCATCCGCCAGTCCGAGTTCCAGCTCCGCTACCGCCTCGATGCCAACCGCGCTGAACTGGAGGAATCCAACCAGAAGCTCCGTGAGCTCGACGAAGCCAAGAGCCGCTTCTTTGCCAATATCAGCCATGAACTGCGCACGCCGCTCACCCTCATGATCGCGCCGCTGGAGAGCCTCCTGCACAATCCCGCCGCCGGGCGCATGATCGAGGAGCACGAGCTACTCAAGACCATGCATGCCAACGCCATGCGCTTGCTAAAGCTCATCAATGACCTTCTAGAACTCGTCCGCCTTGAGTCCGGCGGCACCAAAATACGTCCGAAGCCAGTGGAGATCGAAGAGTTCGTCCACGGCATCGCCACGGCCGTCGGTGCCGTGGCCAAGGACAAGCAGATCAACCTCCGCTCCTCCGTCACGCCAGAGGTCGGCGTCGTGATGACCGATCCTGAAAAGCTCGAGCGCATCACGCTCAATCTCATCTTCAACGCTCTCAAGTTCACCGCAGCGAATGGTCGTGTGGATTTCACCGCGAGAACCGAGGACGAATGGATGATTATCGAGGTCAAAGACACCGGCATGGGCATCCCGTCGGAGCAGTTGCCGCACATCTTCGGCCGCTTCTGGCAAGCAGATACCTCCTCCCAGCGCAAGTTTCAGGGCATGGGCATCGGCCTTGGTCTTGTGAAGGAACTCGTCGAGATTCAGGGCGGCAGCGTCTCCGCCGCCAGCGAGGTGGGCATAGGCACCACCATGACCGTGAAGCTTCCGCTGAAGCATCCCGAGCCTGCTGATCTCGCCGAGGCTGAGCCAGCTGAGGGCCACCATGATCCTGCCGAGCATCCCGAGGGCATGCAAAAAGATTGGATCGCCGAGCTTTACCGCCGCGCGGAGCTCTTCCCGGCGATGACATCTCTCCAGGCCACGGTGAGGCCCATCGAGACCAGCATCTCCCGCAGCCGCAAGCCCAAGCTCCTGATCGCCGACGACGAGCCGGACATGCTCCGCTTCCTCAAGAGCCAGCTCAGTGCGAATTTCGAAATCTTCGAGGCTGTCGATGGCCAGCAGGCCGTGGACAAAGCCGCGCAGTTCCTGCCGGACATCATCCTCTCAGACATGATGATGCCCGAGAAGGACGGCCTCCAGGTCTGCCGCGAGCTGCGTGACCGCACCTCCACCCGTAACATCCCCATCGTGCTGCTCACCGCTCGTGCCGATGAAAAAACGAAGCTCGACTGCCTGGAAGCCGGGGCCAGTGATTTCCTGCCAAAGCCCTTCTCCCTCACCGAAGTGATCGTGAGGCTCAAAAACCTCGCCGATTCACGCTTGTATCAAAAAGAGATCTTCAGCCAGAAACAGCAGCTCGAAGCCGCTTTGGAGCAGATCAAGGAGACCGAGTCCATGCTCGTGCAAAACGAGAAGCTCGCCGCCATGGGCCGCCTCAGTGCCGGTCTCATCCACGAGATCAACAACCCTCTCAACTACGCCCGTCAGGGCCTCCACGTCCTCTCCAAATCCTCCAAGCACCTTCCGGAAAGCGAGCTGCCGGATTTCAACGAGACGCTCAAAGACGTGGAGGAAGGCATCACGCGTGTGGCGCAGATCATCGCCGACCTGCGCGGCTTCACCCGCGAAACAAAGGACTTTCACGCCATCTTCGAGATCAAGAACGTCGTCGATACTGGCCTGCGTTTCTTCTCCCATGTGTGGAAGGGGGGCGCGCAGCGGGAGGTGGATGTGCCCGCCGGCCTCCAGATCCGCGGGGATGCGAATCAGTTTACCCAGGTCTTCATCAACCTCGTCCAGAATGCCCTCGATGCGATGGACACGAAAACCTATCCCGAGGGCGAAAAGCCCATGATCCGCATCCATGGCGAGCAGCGTGGCAGCAAGGTCATTTTCTCGATGCGGGACAACGGCCCCGGCATCCCCGCCTCCATTCGCGACAAGATCTTCGATCCCTTCTTCACCACCAAGGATGTGGGAAAGGGCATGGGCCTCGGACTCTCCATCTGCAACCGCATCATCTCCGACCACGGCGGTCGCGTCGAGGTGCGCAGCGAGCGTGGAGCCTACACCGAGTTTGTCCTCGAATTCCCCACCATCGAAACCCCTGATTTCACCTGACCCACAAACCAACACATCCCATGCAAAACCAATACGACCTCAAAAAATATGCTGTGCTCTACGTCGACGACGAGGAGAAGGCCTTGAAGTACTTCGAGAAATCCTTTGGCGACGAGTTCCGCATTCTCACCGCCAACAGCGCTGCCGCTGGTTTCAAGCTCATCGAAGAGCATGGAGATGACATCGGCGTCCTGCTTTCCGATCAGCGCATGCCCGGTGAGACAGGCGTGCAATTGCTCGAAAAGACACGTCACATGCGTCCTCGTCTCGTGCGCATGATGGTCACCGCTTACGCGGACTACAGCGCCACGGTGGACGCGGTGAACCTCGGCAACATCTTCCGCTACATCTCCAAGCCCATCCAGATCGAGGACATGCGCAACACGCTCCAGCGTGCCATGGAGTTCTACATCCTCCAGCAGGAGCGTGATGATCTCCTGCGTGAAAAACTCTCCACGCTGCAAAATGTGCTCATCGCTGATCGGGTGCTCGGCATGGGTGTGGCGGCCGGCACGCTCGCCAGCCAGCTCCGCCAGCCGCTCCGTGGCCTACACAGTTTCCTGGAGATCATTCCAGGTCGTGGTGGACGTCCGGTGTTCGATCTGGATCGCCTCCGTCAGGGGACCTTCTGGCGTGATTTCCACGCGCATGTCGCGCAGCAGTCCGGCCGTCTGGCCGATTCCCTCGGGGAAGTGCTCGCCGCTTCCTCCGGCGGTGAAAAAGCTCCTGCGGCCTCGGTGATCCAATCCGTCGCTGATTCACAAAAAACCGCTTTTGCCGCCAAAGGCATCACGTTGGAGGTCGGAGCTTCTCCGCCCTCTACGGAGGTGAACAAGGCCGCCTTTGAGAAAATGCTCCAACTGCTTCTCCAGGCCGAGCTGGAACTCCTGCAGGTCGGCAAGAAGGTCACGTTGAATGCCGCCGCGTCCGCCGATGGCAGCTCGCTGACGGTTTCCGTGAGCGATGATAGCGCGGGTGTCTCTCCCGAGGCCGTGCGAGCTGTATTCGATCCCTTGCTCACGCAGGCAAATCCCGGCGTGGATGCTCCTGGGCTCGCTCTATTCGGCGCGGCGATGCTCGCCAGCCATCAGGGCGGCATCGCGAAGATCCCGCGTGGGGCTAGCGGTTTCAAACTCGACATCGAATTGCCAGCTACCGCTGCCGAAGTGCCCGCTGCGGCCCAGGCCAGTCGCGAGTTCATCACCAATGTGCTGATGAACGATCTCCTTTGGGAGCGCATCCTCCAAAACGGATGATGTGCACCTGATGTGCATGTGTTGGGCCATGGACGACCGGCCGGTGGAAACACCGGCCGGTTTGTTTTTGCGGCTCACACGCGCAGGTGGCTCCATTCTCAGAATGGATGCCTTATTCAAAGTTTGAGGCTGAAAGCCTCAGGGATTTCAGCCCAGGGTTGGAGTGGCGCAGCCATGCAAACCCTGGGCATGTCACCCGAAAAGCCGGGCGCTCTGAAAGAGCGCGGGAACACCTGCACTGTCTCTCCCGCGCTCTTGCAGAGCGCCGAGGTTATGCCCGGCACGAACCCAGGCTCTACGAGCCTTGGGCTGGAATCCCAAGGGCCTTTCAGGCCCGTCGGGCAAATTCTTGGGCATCGCTCTATTTGAGGATCGCGGTCGCTTTTTCGCTGGGAGTCACTGCGGCGGTGCGGTGCTCGCTGGCCATTTCGCTCATGCCGATCTGCTGGTAGAGCTCGGCCAGCTTGGCGTGCGTGGAGGCCTTGGTGGGGGCTTTGGGTAGGGCGCGTTCGAAATCGCTGATCGCGTCTTTGACGCGTCCGAGCCTGGCGAGCACATGACCGCGAGTGTCGAGGAAGTGGGTGTTCTCCGGCTCCTGCTTCACGAGGTCGTCCATCATCGTGAGCGCCTTTTCGAGATCGTCCTGCCGGTCTGAACTGGAAGCGATGGCCATGGCGAGATTGTTGCTGATGACTTTGAAGCCCGGGTTCAGTGAGCAGGCGAGCTCGAAGTGAGCGCGGGCGGAGTCACGCAGGCCCTGTTTCCAGTCCTGCACGCCGAGGTAGTAGTGCAGGAAGGAGGTGGCAGTGCCGCCATCCCCCAGCACGCGCTCCACGAGGTGCCTGCGCTCATCGGGAGTGATGTTGAGGTCCTCGCAATCGGTGAGGAAGGCCATGATGATGTCCTGGCTCTCGGGGGAGATTTGGATGCCTTTTTCGAGAAGCTCCAGGACCTGCATCTTGTCCGCCGCAGGCTGGTCCTTCAGATGCCGGCTCCAGGATAGATAGATGCCGCCGATCAACTGGCGGTCCTCCTTGTTCAAGGCCGTGCCGGAGGCTGCGAGGATGCCTTGGATGGCCTCTTCAAAGCGCCGCTGAAGGCTCAGGCTCACGGCGATGGAGTATCGGATGCGGTCACTGCCACCGGCAGCCGTGCTTTGCATCTCGCGCAGCTTCACCTCCGCTTCGCTGGCGCATTGGATGCTGTCATCCGGCATGCCGGCGAGCTGCAGCGCCGTGGCCTTCATGAGCAGAAGATCGGCGCGTTTGGCTGTCTCCATGCGGTCGAGATACTTCAGCACCACACGCCATTGCTTCTGCCCGGCGGCGAAACGGGCGGCCAGCTCCAGCGCATCCTGGTTGGATGGATCGGCATTCAGGGCGTGGTCGATGTGGCGCAGCGCGGCCGCTGCATCTGGCTTCTCCTGCGTCAGCAGGGTGGCAGCCTGCACGACATGCGCGGGCGCATGCCCGGGCTGGTCGAGCGGCGCGATGCGTGCCAGCAGGCGCGCGGCCTCGTTTACCTTGCCCATGCTGCGCAGTGCTTTGGCCTCGATCAGCGTGGCACGTTGGCTTTGCGAGGGCTCTTGCGCCAGACGTTTGGCCAGGATGCGGGCCTCCACAAAGCGTTGGTTTTCGAGTTGAAGATTGGCGGTCTTTTCAAGCCTCTCCGTTTCAGCGGACGTCATGCCGCCACTGGCATGAAACACGATGAAGCCGAGCAGGATGAGCGAAAAGAGCGCGGGCAGGCCGAGCAACCCATCGAGAGGCCGACGCTCGTCGAGCATCTGGGAGAGCTGGAAACGCAGGCGGTAGAAGGAGTCGTGAAACATGGCGATGAGGCTCAATGAGGTGTTGGCGTGCGGGAAAGAGATTGGGAGAGACTCTGGCGTGCGGCGGCGAGCAGCTCTCCGCAGGCATCACGCGTGGCCGGATCGTCACCGGGCTCCACGGCGAGCACCTGCAGCACCACGGTGGTCTCCGGCTCCTGCTCATTTTGCAGCCAGCGGCCCACGAGACGGTCACCCACGCGCTGCACGAAATCCTCAGAGGGGAATTTTTGCGCCTCGCCATGCTCATCAAAGACGGAGAGCCATAGATGCGCCTGCAGCAGATCCGCAGGCTGGTGCATGTGCAGATGCCGGATGGTGCTGCCTCGCTCGCCGGGCGGATGGATGTCCGTTTGCTTTTGAAACTGCCAGCCCTGGCCGCTGTAGCACAGGCGCGTGTCGTGAAAGCCGGTGAAAGGATAATTGACGGCCACATAGGCTTCGAGTGTGCCCTTTTGATAGACCCACACCTGGTTTCGCACACCGAGCTTGCCGATGAGCGAGTTCTCACCGGCCTGATCGCCACGGCGTGTCCAGCCGACCAGTTGCGCGGGCATTTCAAAGTGCTGCACGGATTGATCGAGGCTTGTTTTCGCGGCGGTGACATCTTGTCGGGCGAGAAACGAAGGTCCGGCGAGAAGAACCGTGCCCATCAAGGCCACGGAGACGCTCAGCCCGGCGGGCAGCAGCCCTGCATGGCGGCCCAGATCCGTCATCGGGCGCGGCACGACGCGTCCGGGCATGGACGCACGATGCAGCAGAAAGCCCACGCCATGATCCGCGCTCCACACGAGCATCAGATCGAGCACGAAGAAGCCGATGCCGAGCAATTGGTGCGGCATGCCGCTTTCCAGTTCCAACCCGTAAAGGTGCGCCCCGCCGATCACCACGCAGATGCGCAGCACGTTCGTGGCCACGGACATCAGAGCGGAGGCGAGTAACAAAACCATCGCATGCAGGCCGGAACGTCGGCGCAGGGCGCACATCACCAGCGAGATGCAGCAGTTGGTGAGCAGTGAGTTCGTGCCGCTGCACGCGTCATCCACAAAGAAGCGCCGCGCCGGGGTGACGACGATGGTGCCTTCCACCACATGCAGCACCTGCATCATATCGAGCCAGCTCTGGCTGAGCCTCGCGGCCAAGCCTGCCAGCATCTGGTGCAGGTCGTGGTCGGCCATGAGTGGCGGAGGGACAAAGAAAAGAGCCAAGGATGGAAAAACCCAGCGCGGGACGTCCTCGCTGCAGCGGCGTGCCGAAGCCACCGCGTAGGCCAGCATGGAAACCGCGAACGCCAGGCCCGCGAAGAAGGGCGAGACGAGCACAAAGCCTGCGATGGCGAGAGCGAAGTGCGTGAACACGAGCAGCTTCGTGATGATAGGAAAACGGCCTCCCGATGGGAGGCCGCGTGAGTCTTTGGCGAGCAGAAAACCCAGCGCCAGCAGCGGCAGCGGCGCAAACCCGTAGGCCGGATGCCTTTCCCACAACTCATGCAGCGCGAAAACAAGACAGGCGAGCGGGGATGCCCACGCGAGAAGCCGGATCAGATGTTGGCGGAAAGGTCGGGGATTCATAGGCGCTGGGTTTTTGAAGCGTGGCGATCAAGCTTGGGCAGCAGCTTCTTCCATCAAGGGGGTGCTACGACGGCGCTTCATGGCAAAGCCGCCCAGGAAGAGCATGCCACCCAAGCCGAGGATGATGGATGGAGGCTCTGGCACCGGTGCGATCGGGGCAGCATTGTAGTGGTAGTTCACGACGAGGTTGCCGGTGGAGCTGCCGGTGATGCTGGTGAGCCACGAAGTGGTCGATCCAGAGCCAGAGGCCGTCGGTGTGGCACCAAAGGTGTTCGTCAGGAAGAGAGGCACGCTGCCACTTCCTTTGAAGTCGTTGAAGTTCGCATCCGCAGCCGTGTAGCTGCCACTCTGGCCAAACGTGGTGAAGGTAACGTTGTTGACCGTGTAGCTCTGGTTTTGGGTCAAGGTCGTGGTGCCGCCGGGAGGTGTATGGGTCCTGCTACGGGCCACTTCAGCCACCAGGTCACCACTGGTGCCGACGGAGGGGAGATAACCCTCGACGGTGTTGGTGAAGGTGATGCGGCTGATGTTGACGGTGCCGGCGTTCTGATTCGTGATCGACGCGGTCGAGATGCTCGAATTGATCGTCCACGAGAGGGTGACTTCGGTGAGGGTGCCGAGTGCCGTGTTGAACTTGTCGAAGTACAACTGAGTGTCCCCGGTGATCGTGCCGAAATCGATCGTTTGACTGATGATTTCCGCTTTGGTGAGCGAGGTGAATGAGAGGAGGGCTGCTGCTAGTAGAAGAGTAGGTTTCATAGCGGCAGTAGTGTCGCGGTGATGAATTCTCCATCAAATCAATAAGGTTAAGAGAAGCCTTAACATATTATCGTGCTGCATGCTCCATGCATACACGGCCATCCAAAAGCATCCGCCATCCTAGATGATGTAGAGGTGCGACCTTATGCGATGCGCACGGTGAGCGTGTCGAAGCCAACCACAGCTGACTTCATGTTATCCGAGATGAAAACGAGATGCTCTCGGTTCGCATCCGTCATCACAGTGGTTCGCTGATGATCCACTCTGCGAAGGGAAGGATCGTTTTGTTCATTAGCTTGATACGATGAACGAATGTCGGCTCGATGAGCAAAGGCTGAACATCGCTGTAGGGGTTAGTTGAACCTTTGTTTATTCGATTAGTGGTGAAAATCTGGCAATTTTAGTTCTTCACAATTTCTGACGTTTTGAGGCTCTATCCGAGCTTCAAGCGAACAGATCGGAAACAAACCCAAGCAACTCCACTCCTTCTATGAGCCTAAAACAGCCAAAAACCATTCTGATTGTGGATGATCACGTCATGTTTGCCGAGACGCTCGGCCAGTATCTGCGCAGCGTATTTATCAATGATGAGGTCAAAGTGGTCACCAGTGCCGAAGGGGCACGCCAGGAGGCTTCGCAGCACACGATTGATGTTGTGCTGCTCGACCTCGAAATGGCCGACTGCACGGGACTCACACTCCTGGCAGACTTCTCGACGCTCCCCAAGCCGCCCGCTTCCATCATTGTGAGCATGCACATGGGGGCGTTGTGGATCGAGCGTTCCTTAAAGGCAGGCGCACGCGGCTATGTGGCCAAGGATTCGCCTCCCAAGGAGATCGTCATGGCCATCGAGCAGGCGCTGATGGGCAAGAAGTACCTCTCTCGCAGCGTGGCACAGGCCTTCGCAGAAAATGCCGTCCGCTCACCCGCTGGTGGCAAGGAACTGCACGGGGCCTTGAGCAATCGCGAGCTGGAGGTCTTCCTCCAAATCGCCCAAGGAAAGTCCCTCAAGGCCATCTCGCTAGATTTGAACCTCTCCGCGAAAACCGTCTCCGTTCACAAGCACAACATCTGGAAGAAGACCGGCATCGACTCGGGTGCCCGCATCGCACGTTACTGCGTGGAGCACGGCTTGCTGGCGACGGATCACCAGTTCGCCATAGCGTGTTGAAGAAGTGGTTGGTCCGCTCCGAAATACAAAACCCAGGTTCCGCAAGGGCCTGGGTTTTGTTCTGAT
>JBILVU010000086.1:0-25569 GCA_044370285.1 Prosthecobacter sp. | reverse complement strand
CTATCCATCAGTGAGCTGCGCTAGGATCATCATTCACTTTTGACCACATGAAACACACACCAGCCCGCATCACTGCACTGCTCCTGCTCCTCCTCTCCACCACGCTGCACGCCACGGAGTTCTTTGTGAACAAACAGGGGCTCGATTCGAATGCGGGCACGAAGCGCGAGGCGGCGTTTCTCACGATTCAGAAGGGCGTGGATGCTTTGCAGCCGGGCGACACGCTGACGATTCTGCCGGGCGAGTATCTCGAATCCGTCGAGGTGCGGAAGCTTGTTGGGACAAAAGAAGCGCCGATCACGATCCGCGCACAGCGCGTGGGCACGGTGCTGTTGCGCGGGGACGCGGAGGTGGCGGGCTGGGAGGCGGTGGCGGGACTCGATGGGGTGTTTGCGGTGAAATTTGAAAAAACCACGCATGGGGTGGCTGATCCGCGCACGCTGACGCACTACGAGCCCGCTGCGAACGTGTCGGAGCTCAGCCGTAAGCCGGGTTCGTTTTTCCATGATTCGAAATCAGGCCGTCTGCTCGTGCGCACGCCGAATGCGCGACCTCCGTGCGTGCTCATGGTGTCCGTCACGAACGGGAACGGGATCGCTCTTGAAAACTGCGCGCACATCACCGTCGAGGGGTTTTCGTTCACCGGCTACCAGCACGCGGATACCTCGGTGATGTTCGGGTCGCGCACGCGCTGGGGGATCATCGCCGGGAAGTGCGAATCCATCACGGTGCGGCGTTGCACGGCGTATCTGAACAGCGGCGGTTTTTGTTTCACCACGGGCACTGTGAACTCGGTGATCGAGGATTGTTTCGCCTTCGGCAATGCCTCGCGCACGGTCGGCATTTCGAATCAAATTCTGGGCTGGGGCGCGAAGGATTGCGTCTTCCGCCGCAACCGCATCGAAGGCTTCAATAGCGCCACGGGCAGTCAGGACCAGATCACGTTTTACAGCAACGAGGGACAGACGAATCTGCTGGAAGGCAACATCGCCATCCGTGCGAGCTTCATGGACAAGGGCGACGCGGACAACGTGCGTGTGGTGGGAAATCTCACGACGGGGCCGAAGCCGGGATTTTACCAGACGCCCGATGCTTCGAACCTCCTTGTCCAATACACCCACCCGGCGAAGCAGGCCGCGCACTTCGCCGATCCGGTGAATGGCGACTTCCGCCTGCTGCCGGAGTCGCCGCAGCGTGGCAAAGGATTGAATGGCGCAGACCCTGGGCCGCATCCTTTTCGAGAGGAAGTCTTCTTTGTCGCGCCGGATGGCGATGATGGTGCGAGCGGCCTCACGCCCTCGAAGCCGTGGAAGTCGCTCAAGCACGCCGCCGCCAAAGCCAAAGAGGGCGATACGATTTACCTCATGCCCGGTGTGTATGAGGAGGCGCTCGTGCCCGCGCAGTCCGGCACTGCGGAGAAACCAATCCGCTTCGTGCGGCGCGGTGATGGTCGCGTGATTCTCGATGGCAAAGGCAAGCTGCCCGTGGGCATCGATCTCAGCGGACGCTCGCACATCAAGATCGAGGGTCTCGTGGTGCGGAACTTCGCGCAGCAGGGCGTGAAGGCGGCGGATGGTGCGGGCATCACGCTCTCGCATCTGATGATTGGCGGCAGCGGCGGCGATGCTTTCAGCGCGAGCAAGGTGAACGAACTGACCCTGCGACATTGCTCTCTCGGGAGCAGCGGCGGCTCAGTGGTGCGCCTGGAGCACTGCGGCGATGCCACGCTGATGGGCAATCTTTTCGGCGATGGCACCGCGCCGCGTCTCGTGTGCGATGCAACATCGCAATTATCCCTTTGGTCTGATCGAAATCACTTCATCCCCGGCGGAGCCACCTTGATCGAAGCATCCGGTCAAAAACACGCCACGCTCGCCGATTGGCAGAAAACCGGCATGGACGCGCACAGCCTCATCGCTGAGCCGGGCTTTGATGACAAAGGCACTGGAGCTGGCGGCGTGCTGCTCCGTGCGGATTCGCCACTCGTCGGGCGGGGCCCGCTCGCGGCGGCCATTGGCCCGTTTCGCCGCTTGAGCGCGGAGCAGCCCGTGGTCGTTGAAATGTCGCGTCTTCACAGCGCCACGCCCACCACCGCGAATATCGAATGCCGCACACCGTCCGCGCCGGTCGAGATCACGCTCGAGTGGGGCGACACGCCCGCGCTCGGTCAAAAGCGCACCGCCCTCGCTGGCATCGACCACTCGCTCAGCCTCACCGGCTTGAAACCCGGTGCCACTTACCACGCGCGCTTCTCCACTGCCGTGCGTGAGACGCGCACCGTCTTCGCGACGGATCGTGACACACTCCAAGCCACTAGCGATGCCGCGCAGGCCGAGGCGATCACCTTCACCACACCCGCGTCAGCCGCAGCAGCGCGCACCTTCCACGTCGCACCAGATGGCGATGACACCCGCGCCGGACTCGCGCGTGACAGCGCGTGGCGCACGATCAATCATGCCGCGTCGCAGGCCGTCGCCGGTGACACCGTGCTCGTCCACAGCGGCACCTACGATGAAACCATCACCGTGCGCGGCACCGGCAGCGCCGACGCGCCGCTCACCTTCCGCAACGCGCCGGGTGCCGTCGTCTGGCTCACCGGCAGCGACCGTCTGCGCTCCACCGCCTTTTTGATCAAAGAGAAAAGCCACGTCGTCCTCGATGGCTTCCGCTTCCGCGATTTCCTCTCCGCGGAATCAAGCCACAAGGCCGTCGTCGTCATCATCGGCGGCTCGCACAACACCGTGCAGCGCTGCTTCTACGACGGGCGCGTGCTCAGCGGCTACATGAACGTCTTCCTGGGCATGAGCGACAGCACGGACGCCCTCGTCGAGAACTGCGTCATGATCCTCGGCATGGGCGAGGGCATGTCCCTCAACACCTGTCCGCGCTCCGTGGTGCGCCACTGCGTG
The DNA here is from genome assembly GCA_044370285.1 of Prosthecobacter sp. Lineage (GTDB taxonomy): Bacteria > Verrucomicrobiota > Verrucomicrobiia > Verrucomicrobiales > Verrucomicrobiaceae > Prosthecobacter. The sequence goes on along the minus strand of JBILVU010000086.1, from coordinate 22,660 downwards.
TTTTACAACAACAACATCCGCGCCCTTTCCATCATGAGCGATGTCTCCGGCGTGCAGCACGATCCCGTCACCGTCACGCACAATCTCTTCTGCGCCGTCATCCCGGCCAAGGGTGGCAGCGCCTTCATGCGCACGCGGCAGTTGCACAACCTCGTCTCCGACCACAACGCCTACTTCGACCGCATCGCGGAAAGCGAGCGCGGCATCGTCGAGACCATGTTCATCGGCGAAAAGAAAGTCGGCCAGCCCAAGCCCGGCTCCTACGACGGCATGGATTTCACCCTCGCCACGATCCGCACCGAGACGGGAAATGAAAAACACTCCCGCTTCGGCAATCCCGGCATCCCCGTCGTGAAGGAACTCTCCCCGCGCTACGACAATGACACCCCGGCCAACAACGAGCGCACCTGGCAGGGCCAATGGTTGGCCAACGAGCTGCACCAGACGCGGCAGGAAATCCAGCCGCTCGACTTCCACCATTTCATCGCCGCCCCCGACAGCCCGCTCGCGAAAGCCGCTGATGGCAAACCCATCGGCCTCGATCCGGCGGCGTTTGACTCCGGCTTCGCGAAGGCAGTGGATCGCGGTGCGCATTGAGGCTTCGTGTAGCGAATGAAGCCAAAAAGCTCATGGCCTTCATCTCCGACGACGACGGCAAAAACCTGGTAGGGTGGGCGCATGCTCAATGAGCGCGATGACGTGACTTATCCCGACGGGGTTCAAGCCGCCGATGGCACTCTCCACATCATCTACGACCACCAGAACGCCGCTCGGTGAGATCTAGATCTTGATGGCGACCTTCACTGAGGCGGATGTGCGGGCGGGGAAACAAGTCACGGACAAGGTGCGTTTGAGGGTGCTGATCGACCGACTGCCAGAAGCCAAAGACTGATCCGACCATGAAGATCCCTCTCCCACTCTTCACTGCCCTGCTGACAGCGATCCTGCCTGCACGAGCCGCCGACCTCGTCCTCGCCTCGACGGACTCGCCACCTTTGCCGATCATCGTCTCTGCCGAGGCTCCGCCGCGCACGCGGGATGCGGCGGAGGTGATGGCGGGTTACATTGAGAAAATCAGCGGGAAAAAGCCGCTCGTGATGCTCGGTGCGTCGTCTCCAGCGCCGGACAGCGCGATCTGGGTCGGCGTGCAACCGGAAGTGAAGGCATTGTTTCCGAAGGTGGACTTCGATTTCAAACATCCTGAAGAGATCGTCATCGCGGCTAATGAAAAGCATGTGGTGATCGCCGGGCGCGACCGCTGGGACCCGAAGCACATGGAGGCGAAGGGCCGGCTGAGCACGAAGACAGGCATGCAGCAGGAGTATGGCACAGCGAATGCGGTTTATACCTTCATTCGGGATCAACTGGGCGTGCGCTGGCTCTGGCCGGGTGAGGACGACGTGCTCAAGCAAGCATCCATCAGCATCGCGTCGATGGAGCAGCACTATCATCCTCAGATCCGGGCACGGGCGGGGCTTTTCACCAAGCTCGAACTGGGTGATCACAAGGAAGGCCCTGACATGGAATGGGCACGCGTGCAGCGCCTGCAGCTCGACTCCATGGAGATCGATGGCGGCCACGGCTTCGGCCACTGGTGGGAAAAATATTCGAAGACGAACCCCGAGTTCTTCGCCCTCCAGCCAGACGGCACACGAAGTCCGCATCCCACTCCGAACAACACCAAGCTCTGCGAGTCGAACCCGCAGGTCTGGCAGCAGTGGCTCACCGAGGTGGAGGAGCAGCTTCGCGTCGATCCCACGCAGCGTGTTTTCAACGTCAGTGAGAATGACGGCTACGACTTCGGCCACTGTGTGTGCCAGGACTGCCTCGCCAAAGATCATCCGGATGGCGAGAAGTTCACCTTCCGCTGGCGTGGCAAACAGGAGGAACGCCCCGCGCTGACCGACCGCCAAGTCGTCTTTGCCAACACGCTCGGGCGGATGCTCAAAAAGCGTTTTCCAGACAAGGAACTCTACGTCCAGCTCCTCGCCTACGGCTACTCCCGTCCTGCGCCCATCGGCGCCGTGCCGGATGACAATGTCATCATCGCCAACGTCGGCAACTTTGCCATGCGCGGGAAGAAGGAGCGTGAGACGCCGATGAAGCAGCACGCCGAATGGGCCGCGAAGGCGAAGCACATCATGTGGCGGCCCAATCTCGGCAATCCCGCTGGTTTGAGCTGGGGCATGCCGGATGTGCCGATCACTCAACTGGCTGAAGACTTCCGCTTTGCGGCTGAAACACAGTGCCTCGGCCTCTACTTTGACATGTTCTGGTATCACTGGTCCACGCAGGGGCCGCTCTACTATGCGCTCGCTCATCTTGCCTGGGATCCTAAAGCGGATGTGGCAGCGCTGATGGACGACTACTACCAGCGCTGCTACGGCCCCGCTGCGGCGGACGCAAAAGCCTACTGGCAGCTGATGGAGCGCACGCGCATGGAGTTCGTCGTTGAAAAGCCAAGCCCATTCCGCGCTTTCGATCTTCCGCTGAAATACACGGCCGAACTCTTTGCCAAAGCGCAGGCACATCTGGATGCAGCCGTCGCGAAACTCGCCAACGCCGATGAAAAATACCGTCGGAGGCTGCATTTCACCCGCTGCGGCTTTGAGTTTGCCAAGCTCTGTGTCGATACCCGTGCTGCGATGCAGCAGTTTGAGGCCAGCAAAGGCAAAGACGAGGCCGCCAAAGAGCGCGTGCTCGCCAACTGGGACCGCACGGTGGTCATGCAGAAAGAGTTCCCGCCCTACGCCATCAATTGGAACGCCACCTTTCACACGCCCGGCGCTACCCCCGGTGGCAAACGCGATAAACGCGGCGAAGGCCTCCACCCCAAATCTCCGCTCACCCCCTACACGCTCAAGCGCATGCAGGCAGCGGGTCTGGAGTGAAAAGTTCACAAACCGCCGTGATGAACTGTCTCCCGCTTTTCGCCGCCGCATGGCTGCTGCCGTGCTTTTCGCTCCTCGCCGCTGAAAAGCCCATCACGCTCTGGCCGGACGGTGCGCCCGGAGCACTCGGCAACACGCCGAAGGACATCCCGACGCTCACGCCTTACCTCCCCGCCAAGCCGACCGGCGCGGCGATGCTGCTCATCCCCGGTGGCAGCTACAGCGGCATTTATGAGGGGCAGGCGGAACCGTTTGCGCTTTGGCTCAATGAGCAAGGCATCACCGCGTTTGTGCTGCGATACCGGCTCGGTAGCGCGGGCTATCGCTATCCCGCGCAGCTTCAAGATGCGGTGGAGGCGATGTTTCAGATCCGTGGTAGTGCCGAGAAGTGGAAGATCGATCCGAAGCGCATCGGCGTGATGGGTTTCTCCGCAGGCGGCCATCTTGCCTCCACACTCATCAACCGGCCCGAGGATGGCATGCTCATCGGTCGCGATTACAACATCAGTCCACGCCCCGATCTGGCCATCCTGTGCTATCCGGTCATTAGCATGATTACCAAGCCGCACGCCACCTCGCGGAAGATGCTCATTGGCGATTCACCCGATGAAAAACTCCTCCGCCAGACCTCCAGCGAGCTTCAGGTGAAGCCCGGCCTGCCGCCCGTCTTCCTCTGGCACACCCTGGAAGACAAAATGGTGCCCGTGGAGCACGCGCAGCTCTACGCCGCCGCTTTGCATGCCCATGGCGTGCCTCATGAGCTTCATCTTTACCAACACGGCTACCACGGAACCGGCCTCATCGGCACCGAGCATCCGTGGTTCGCAGATTTGGTGTTTTGGCTGAAGGGGCAGGGGTTTGGCAAATAGAGCTTCCATGATGCTTCGATAGGTCTTGGAATCATCTGGACCGTTTCTCAAAATGTCTGACAGATTCCCGGCGGCAGCTAGGCCCTCACTGTGTGCCGACAGGAGGTTTGTCATTGAAGTTTCTATTCCCAAAATCAGCCCCTGAGTTCCCTCCAGCCATGAAGCCTCTTCTTCTCCTCTGCCTCACCCTCTCGATCCACGCGGAGGACATCGTCATCTACGGCGGCACCAGCGGTGGTGTCATCGCTGCTGTCGAAGCGGCTCGGCATGGGCAAAAGGTCGTGCTCATCGAGCCGACGAAACGCCTCGGTGGCATGAGCAGCGGCGGCCTCGGCATGACGGACAATGGCTCCACGGACACCATCGGCGGCCTTTCGCGGGAGTTTTATCAGCGGGTGTATCAGTTCTACCGGAAGCCGGAGAATTGGCGCTTTCAGAAGCGTGCGGACTACCTCTCCTGGCTGCCGAAGATCTGGGGCGTGGACGGGCCACGCATGGAGGAGATCCAGGCGGCGTTTCTTTTTGAGCCCCGCGCGGCGAAGGCGGTGTTTGATGACCTAGTGAAGGAGGCGGGCATCGAGGTGGTGTTCGGAGAGCGGCTGGATTTGAAGAAGGGCGTGGTCAAGGAAGGTCAAAAGATCGTCAAGATCGTCATGGAGAGCGGGCGTGAATTCGCGGCGAAGGTTTTTATTGATGCGAGTTACGAGGGCGATGTGATGGCGAAGGCAGGCGTGAGCTACATCGTGGGCCGTGAATCCAATGCGCAGTATGGCGAGACCTTGAACGGAACCTTTCCCTTCACACCCGCGCCGTTTCCGAAGATCAGCCCGTATGTCATCGCGGGTGATTCTACCAGCGGCCTGCTGCCTCGCGTGGAGCCCAAACCACCTGCACCAAAGGGCAGCGCGGATCATCGCGTGCAGGCTTACAACTTCCGCCTGTGTCTCACGGACATCCCGGAGAACCGCGTGCTGCTCGAAAAACCAGCGAGCTACAACCCGCTCGACTACGAACTGCTCGCCCGGCACATCGCGAACATGAAAAACGTGCGCCCCGGTCCGCGAAAGCATGCCGCGATGGGGCTTCGCGGCAATGGTGGCGATCTCGGCATCAACTTCGAACTCGTGCCAAATCGCAAGACGGACTCGAACTGTGGCAGCGAGTTTGGCAGCGACATGTATGGAGCTAGCTACGCATGGCTGGAGGCCGATCACGCCACGCGGGACAAGATCTTCCAGCAGCACAAGGACTATACACTGGGCATGCTGTGGTTCCTCGGTCATGATGAGCGGCTGCCTATCGAGGTGCGCACGGAAATGCAGCGCTGGGGTTTGGCGAAGGATGAATTCGCCGACACGGGCCACTGGCCGCATCAGCTCTATGTGCGTGAGGCTCGACGCATGGTGAGCGACTATGTGGTGACGGAGCACGATGCCAAAAGCGGTCGGCATGCCGAGGATGGTATCGCGCTGGCCTCGTATCCGCTCGATTCGCATGGCGTGACGCTTTACATTGATGAAGCCGGGCTGCTGCATCGCGAGCGCGGCTTTTTCGTCGGCGGCTTCTCGGCGTTTCCGATCAGCTACCGCTCGCTGCGGCCGAAAGCGGGCGAGTGCGAAAATCTGCTCGTGGTGAGCTGCCTGAGCTCATCGCATGCCGCGTATGGCAGTGTGCGGATGGAGCCGGTTTTCATGATGGTGGGGCATGCGGCAGGTGCGGCAGCTTCTCTGGCCATCGAAAAGGGCGTGACCGTGCAAAACGTGCCGTATGAGGCGCTGCGGCAGGTTTTGGTGAAGGAAAAGCAAATCCTCGAAAAGCCCAAAAGCACACCCAAGGCGGCTGAAGTGCCAACGGCGGCTCCCAACGAGCAGACGACGGCTGATGTGAAAAAGCTCGTCGACCTTCGCATCGTCGATTCAGCCGCTTACTGGCTCCAGCATGCTCAAAAAGGGAAAAACTGCAGCGGTGCGCAGGTGCGTGATCTTTTGCAAAAGATGGCCGGTCATCTCGATGCCTCCGCGAAGAGCTTCAATGAAGCCCTAAGCGTGCTTCAAAGCCGTAAAGTCTTCTCCTCACCAGCCTACTGGGTCGAACACGCCACAGCGGATCGCCAATGCAGCGGCAATAACGTGCGTGCGGTCATCCGAAACTTTGTCCGGGCGACCGCACGCTGAGTTGGATTACGCGATGTGCTCGCCTTTGAGCACGTCGTCGAGCGTCTGGCGCTCGCGGACGACGCTGGCCTTGCTGCCTTCGACGAGGATTTCGGCAGGGAGCGGGCGGGTGTTGTAGTTTGAGGCCATGGTGAAGCCGTAGGCACCGGCGCTCATCACCGCGAGCACGTCACCCGCCTGCACAGGGGCGATGTCGCGGTTCTGGGCGAGGAAGTCGCCGCTCTCGCAAATGGGGCCGACGACATCGGCGAGCTCGGTCTGGCCGTTCGCGGGCTTGTTCACGGGCACGATTTGATGCCAGCCTTCGTAAAGCGTGGGGCGGATGAGGTCATTCATGCCAGCATCCACGATCTTGAAGGTCTTGGCGCTGCCGCGTTTTTCATAGAGCACGCTCGTGAGGAGCACGCCGGCATTGCCGACCATGAAGCGGCCGGGCTCGCAAAGGATGCGCAGGCCCAGCGGCTGGAGCAGCGGCACCACGGCCTCGGCATAGGCCTGAACGGTGAGCGGATGCGTTTCGCTGTTCGATTCCCACCAGGTGGAGGCGCCGGAATCGAGGCTCTGCTTGTAATTGATGCCGATGCCGCCGCCGATGCTGAAGAACTGGATGCCGTAGAGACGCTGAATGTCCTTCACCATGGGAATGACCTTCTCCACGGCTTCACGGAAGGGCGTGACGCTGGTGAGCTGCGAGCCGATGTGCATCTGCACGCCGCGGATTTCGAGATGCGGGCACTCTTTGGCCGCGCGGGCATACACATCGAGCACCTGATCGAAGTCGATGCCGAATTTGTTCTCGCTCTTGCCGGTGGTGATCTTGGCGTGCGTGTGCGCATCCACATTCGGATTCACACGGACGGCCACGGGAGCTTTCTTGCCGAGTTCACCGGCCACCTGATTGATGTAGCGCAGTTCGGCCTCGGATTCGGCATTGAAGCAGTAGATGCCTTTTTCGAGCGCGAACTCGATCTCGGCGCGAGTCTTGCCCACACCGGCAAAGGTGCACTTCGCAGGATCGCCACCGGCTTTGATCACACGGTAGAGTTCGCCGGCGGAGACGATGTCAAAGCCGCCGCCTAGCTTGGCGATGGTGCTGAGGATAGCGAGGTTCGAATTCGCCTTCACCGCATAGCAGACGAGGTGGTCGAGCGGATCGAGCGCGGCATCGAGACGCTGGAAATGGCTCGTGATGGTGCCCTTGCTATAAACGTAGAGCGGCGTGCCGTGCTTCGCGGCCAGGGAGCCGAGGTCGGTGTCTTCGCAGTGGAGGCGGTCGTTTTGGTAATGGAACAGGTGCATGCGGGCCGCTCTCATAGGCGGATGCGGCGGATGCGCAAGCCTACGAACGGCCGCCGGTCATCACCACCCGCTCGCCGCTGAAAACATCGGCGAACCACTGCTTCGCGGCGCGGAAGCCACGGACGAGGGCATTGTCAATCACCTCGCGGCAGCCGAGATGGGCGGCGAGAGGCTCTTCGATGCCGCGATAGCGCGGGCGCAGCACGAGCAGGCTGCGCGGACGGCTGTTTCCATCCGCACGCTGCGCGAGGCAGGGATTCACAATGCCTTTGCACATCACGAGGCTGCTTTCCTCCAGCGGCAGGCTCCGCTTGGGCCCGAGGAACCAGGTGCGCCAGACAAAACGCGGGCGTCCTAGCTCATCGAGCACCACCAGGCCTCGCGTGCGCACCGGCACGCCCGCCGTGCGGCGTGCCAGGAAGGCTTTGGCACCGCTTTGGGCCTCCGTTTTGTCCGCACGCGTATCGAGGATTAAATCACGGCCCATCAGCATGCCGAAAATCATCAGGCGCAGCGACCAGCCAGCCATCAGCATGCCGATGAGGATCAACACGAGTGCCACCGCTGCGCCCACCCACGGATGAATCGCCGCGCTGCCTGCCACCACGGTCAGGATGGCCAGCTTCGTGAGCTTCAGCCCGGTATCGACGAGACCGAAGGGCGAGAAAGCGATGAGCACATTGATGGCATGCGAGCTGAGCCACACGACGAGAAACGCGGCCACCGCCACGGGCACCGCGATCCAGGGCGTGTGCATCGCGGAATCCGCGATGGAGGCCAGCGGCAGCATCGCCACGCCGGAGGATGCCTCACGCTGAATGCGATCCACCTGGGACATCGCGATGGCCACCAATGGCACAAAGGCCGTGCTCGCCACCAGAGCGCTCGCCTTGTCCTCGAACAGCTCGATCCAGTCGAGTGGCTTCTTCGCAATCGCCGGCACCATCGCGCCGAGGATGTCCTTCATCAGGCATAGACCAATGAGCCCCAGGCCAATACCCCACACCAACGGCTGGCAATACCACGGCAGTTTCCCTCGCAATTGGGCATCCGTCTTCCACCACGTCCAGGCACCAATCACACTGACGCCCAGCAGGGGACTCACCGCCACACCCGTGATCTCTGAAATGCCCTCGGCAATGCCCACACCGGGCAGACGCACATCATTCACCCCGAGGGCACTCGATGCCGCTGCCGTGGCGGCATTCAGCGGATCGGCTGAAGGCACCTCCTGCGCCACAAGTGGGCTGCAGAAGAGCAAAACGAGGCAGAGAATGAAACGAGAGTTCATGGCTGGGAGAGCGCCGATGGCTGTGAATTCGGCGCGGTCTCATCATGCACCCGAAACCGCCCGTCAGTTCCACTTTTTCGGCAAAATCTCAGGCAGTAACAAGATTTCATCGCTTCAGATGCTTCGCGAAGAACTCCGCGCAGCCGGTCACGCAGGTATCGAAAGCCTTCTGCTGCCCGAGAAACGCATGCGGGGCCTGTGGGATAATCGTGAGGCCGGTGGGGATGCCGAGTTTGACGAGATCGGCACGAGCGTCGTCAGCGTGCGTGCTGGCGTCGTCGAGTTCGCCGGATATGAAGAGCAGGGGTGGGTCGGCTTTGTCGAGGTGATGACGCGGCGAGGCGAGAGCATAGGTTTGCGGGATCGCGGCCTGCGAATCGCCGATGAAGGTGCGGTAGAAGGGATCATCGGGCTTGCCGCTGAGTTCGCCGATGCGGGCGCTTTCGAGATCGCTCTGTGCGCCCATGGCGATGCCAGCCTGCACGGCGCTGGTTTGATCGGCGTGGCCGCCATCGCCTTCGAGTTCCTTCACGCCGCCGCTGGTGGTGAGCAGCGCGGCGAGATGACCGCCTGCGGAAAGGCCGGTGACGCCGATGACCTTCGCGTTGATGCCAAACTTCGACGCGTTCGCTCGCAGGAAGCGCACGGCGGCTTTGCAGTCCTGCATGGCAGCGGGGAACTTCGCCTCGCCGCTGAGGCGATAGCTGATGGTGGCGGTGATAAAACCTTTCGCGGCCAATGCCTGTGCGAGGTTCGCCATGTTGGAACGCTCTCCTTTATACCAGCCGCCGCCGTGGATGCAGATGATGGCTGGCAGCGGCTGTGCGGCAGCTTTTGGCTTCCAAAGATCGAGCTGCAGCTCCCGCTGGCCGTAGCGGGCGTAAACGAGGCCCGGATGCGCTTCGAGTGACGCGGTGATTTCAGGCGCGAGCTTGGTGGGAGCGGGTTTGGGCTGTTGAGCCAGCGCCGTGATGGCTAGGAACGGGAGGAGAATGAGGGAGCGCATGGTTGGATGGGAAAGATTCAGACGCAGGTCGGCTTACAGTCACGCCATGAAACTCTGGCTTCCGCTTCTCCTTTCGTTGTTTGTCATCGCCGCGGCACCAGTGCCGGAGAAGGCGGCTTGGAGGGCGGGCGCGGCATCGGCGAAGATCACCCCGGAGAAGTCGATGTGGATGGCGGGCTACGCAGGGCGCACGAAGCCCTCGGAAGGGGTGGAGCTGGATCTGTTCGCGAAGGCTTTTGCGCTCACGGATCAAGAGGGCGGCCGCTTTGTGCTGGTGACGCTCGATTTGATCGGGGTGCCGAGGAATCTGCGGCTGGTGGTGGCGGAACGAGCGAAGAAGGAGCACGGCATCGAACCGGCGAATCTCGCCATCAATGCCTCGCACACGCATAGCGGGCCGGAACTGCGCACGAGCCGGCTTCACGGGGCGGATGATCTGGCGCAGCGGGAGCATGAGGCGGCGGAATACACCACCGCGCTCGAAAACACGATCCTGCGCTTGATTGGCGAGGCTCTGGAGAAGTCCGTGCCGGCACATCTGGACTACAGTCATGCCCGCTGCGGCTTCGCGATGAATCGTCGCACGCCGGATGGGAAGGGCGGCTGGAGCAACTTTCCGAATCCCGCGGGTCCGGTGGATCACAGCGTGCCGGTTCTGAAGGCGAGCGCGGAAGATGGAAGGGAGATCGCGGTGATCTTTGGCTATGCCTGCCATTGCACGACGCTGGGGCATCAGAAGTTCAGCGGCGACTACGCGGGCTACGCGCAGCAGGGAGTCGAGAAGGCGCATCCGGGCGCGGTGGCGATGTTCATGAATGGCTGCAGCGGCGATCAGAATCCGTATCCTCGCCGCACGATGGAGCTGGCGCAGACGCACGGGCAGACGCTGGCCACGGCGGTCGAGTCCGCGCTGCAAACGCACATGAAGCGCCTCACCGGCTCGATCCGCGCCGCGTATCGCGAGATCCCGCTGGCCTATGACACGCTGCCGACAAAGGAAAAACTGCTCGAAGAACAAAAGTCGAAAGACAAGTGGCTCTCCACGCATGCCACGCGGGTGCTTGAACGCATCGAAAAGGAAGGCCCGCTGCCGACGAGCTATCCGTATCCGGTGCAGGTGCTGCGCCTCGGCAACGATCTGACCTGGGTCACACTCGGCGGCGAGGTGGTGATCGATTACGCGCTGCGTTTCAAAGCGGACATCAAAGATCCGATCGTGTGGGTGAGCGGCTACACGAACGATGTGATGGCCTACATCCCCAGCCAGCGCATCTGGAAGGAGGGCGGCTACGAAGGCGGCGGCGCGATGATCTACGGCAGCCATCCCACACGATGGAGAGACAAGACCGAGGAACACATCACCTCCACGGTGATGGAATTGCGGAAGTCGCTGAACCGCTGAGCATTCTCACCATGAACATCATTCCTTTGTCCCAAGGCATTCGCTTCGATCAACCCTGGGGTCGTCTCAGAGCAGCGCCTTGTGTTGGAGGCGGGTGACACGATCTCGATTCCCGCCGGCCAATGGCACAACGCGAAGGCGCTTGATGGCCTCGATGCCGAGATGGTGATCTGCTTCTCCTCCGCCGACCGGCAGACGGAGTTTGAGCAAGTATAGCCGATAACCTCGAAGCGCAGACAGCCTAGCTTCAGCCAGGAAGCGGCTGCGAAGCATTTTTGGTCGAGCTGCATCTCACGCTTGCCGCAGCAGGCATAAACGAGTCCGGGATGCGCTTCAAGAGCGCCAGAGACCTCACACGAGCTGCCAGGGACCGCGCATGGGGCGTGTCTGCATGGCGGTGGCCTCGGCGTCGTCGAGGACCTGCTCCTTCACAGGGTCCCAGCGGAGTTTGTCGCGGTGGAGACGCAGGGCGATATTCGCGAGGTGGGCGATGGTGATGCTGCGATGAGCGTATTCGATGGGGGCAGCGGTCTTGGTGCCGTTTTGGATGGCGTCGATGAAGTTGCGGAAGTGGTCTTTGCTTTCGTAGAGGCGCACGGCGCTCTCGCCGAGCGGTTTGCGGAGTTCGATAGGCTGGATGTCGAGCTTGCCACGATTGCAGAGGATGGTGCCGAGCTCGCCCTCGAAGCTGATGCCGGCACCAAAGTCCTGTTTGTCCTTTACGCGGACGGTGGTGCCATCGGCGTAGCGGTAGGCAAAGTCGAATTTCGGCGCGGTGGTGTACAGACTGCCGGGCGCGGGCCATTGGGCGTTGAGGTCGAAGAACTCGACGGGGCCGCTTTCATCCATGCCGAGCGCCCATTGCACGATGTCGAGATGGTGGGCACCGAAGTCGGTGATGTTCCCGCCGCTGTAATCATAGAACCAGCGCCAGTTCGAGTGGAGTCGCGCCGGGCAAAACGGAGCTTCGGGTGCGGGGCCGAGCCACAGGTCGTAGTTCAGACCTTCGGGCACGGGCGAGGGCTCCGTTTGCGAGGCGCAGCCGTTGTTGTCGCGGTTGTCGCTGGCGAGACCGACGCGGATTTGCTTCAGCTTGCCGATTTTGCCGTTGCGCACGTATTCGGCGGCCATGCGAAAGTGTACATCGCTGCGCTGTTGGCTGCCGGTCTGCCACACGACACCGCTTTGTCGAACGACATCGCTCATGAAACGCCCCTGAGCGATGGTGAGGCTGAGCGGCTTTTCGCAGTAGATGTGCTTCTTGGCACGAGCGGCAGCCACAACCTGCAAAGCATGCCAGTGATCCGGCGTGGCGATCTGCACGGCATCGATGTCGGCCCTCGCGAGCACCTCGCGGAAGTCCTCGTGCGTGGCGCAGCCGGTGGTGCCGTAAGTTTTATCCACGAGGCGCTTCGTGGGCTCACGCCCGAAGGTGCCCGCCTTTTTGATGAGACCCTTGTTGTAACGATCCGACTCACGCTCCACATCGCACACGGCGATGACCTGCACGCGTTCGTCCTGGAGAAAGTTCTTCAACACATCCGTGCCACGGCCACCGCAGCCGATGAGCGCCAGCGTGGTGCGATTCGAGGGAGCCACCGCACCGTCTTTGCCGAGGGCGGACGATGGGATGATCGTGGGAAAGCCAAGCGCCGCGCCTGCGGCGGTGCATTGCTGGAGAAAAGAGCGACGCGAGGTGACGGAATCGTGAGACATGACGCGGCATAAACGGTCCCCACCCGGCGTTTGATCAAAACGCCCTCTCCAAAACGTTCTTGACGCCACCGGGGCAATCCACCTAGCCTCTACCCGTTCAACATACCGCTTCTCAGTTATGAAAACACGCCTCCTCACTCCCGTCTGCGTGCTCCTGGCCTTCACCAGCCTTTCAGCGCGCGAATTCACCGATGCCCAAGGGCGCAAGCTCGATGCGGAGATCGTCTCCGCAGCCGCTGGTCAGGTTAGCCTCAAACGAGTGGCCGACGGACGCCTCTTCAATGTGCCTGCCGTCACATTCACTGAAGCGGATCAGAAATTCATCGCCGAATGGGCGGCGGCGAATACGAAGTACAGCTTTGATGTGACCTACACGAAAAAGAAGCTCGGTGAGGTGAAAAGCAAAAGAGGGGCAGTGAACATTGAGGATGAGACCTGGATCTACAAGATCAGCGTCAAGAATCGCCTTCCCACGGCCGTGGGCGATCTCCGGGTGGACTACTGGTGCTTCCGCCGTGAGGATGGAGGCAAGGGCAAGGGAGCCGCACGAATCGAAACCTCGGGCAACAGCAAAATCGACAGCATCACCGGTTCCGGCACGGTCACGGTGGACACCTCCGAGATCATCCTGCACAAAGAGATGCTCGATGGCGGCTGGTATTATGCCGATGGCACCAAGAATCAGCAATCCGACGGCATGGGCGGCCTCGCGGTGCGCATCTTCGACAAAAACGGCAAAGAAATCCACAAATGGGCCACCAAGGACGATCTCCTCGCCGCTGCCGTCGGTAAAACGATGTCAGGCGGCTCCAACTCGGAGCGTAGCACCTCCACGCCGAAGTAATCCGCTGATCCAACCTTGAATTCCACCACGCCGGGCCGCATAGGCCCGGCGTTTCTTTTGCACTCCGCCAAACGAGCAGCCAGTCGCCTGAATAAACCGCCCACTACTCGTGCGCGAGGGGATGCACTCGGCCTCGTGGATCTGGTGCTGGCGAAGAAGGAATTTAAAACGCGAACGGTGCTCGATCACGTCGCTCCGCAGGCCTTTGGATTCGCGGCGGCACTGCTGGTGCGGCAGGTGGAAAAAGCCAAGCGCCGCGTGTGGGTGCTGTGCCCAGATGTGAAGACGCTGGACCACGTTCACGCAGAACTCGGCGTGTGGCAGTGCCCGGCGCTCTACTTTCCGCGTCTCGGCCACATCGTCGAAGGTGCCTTTGCGGACCCTGAGATGCTCGCGGAGCGTACCGCCGTGCTCAGTCGAATGTTGGAGGGCGAATCGCCCGTCATGGTGCTCTGCGCAGACAGCCTCGACGAACCGGCCCCTAATCTGGCCGAGATCACCGACCAGAAACGCATGCTCAAAGTCGGCGAGAAGCTGGATGTGGAAATCTTGCTCAAAGAGCTCACCGAAGCTGGCTACGAGCGCGTGCCTGTCGTCACCGAACGCGGCCAGTTTGCGCGTCGCGGCGGCATCGTGGACTTTTTCTCCTGGCAGGCCGAGGAGCCGCTGCGCCTGGAGTTCTTCGACGACGAACTGGAGTCCATCCGCGCCTTCGATCTGCACAACCAGTCCTCGATTCGTCGTCTCGACAGCGCGGGCGTCATTTTGACGATGAATGACGGCTCCGATGAAGGTGGCCGTGTTCGCGACCACCTTCGCAAGGACGATTTCATTATCGAACTCCAAGGAGATGGACTTGCCAAGTCCATCCAGCCATCGGGCGCTTTGGATGGGGGACTTGGCAAGTCCCTCTCCTTGGGGCTTACCATTCACGCACGCATCCTCAGCGGCGCGGCGGAGGTCGAGGGCATGGAGGACTACTCCGCCGCCATTCATGAGAATCCGCTGGGCGTTTTCGATGCGTCGGATTTCGTGCTGCATGAGGCCCGCAGAGAGCTTTTCACCGGTCAAATCACCGAATGGCACAAGGCAGGTTGGCGCACGGTCATCTTCTTTCACAACGAGGCGGAACGGGAGCGCTTCAACGAGCTGCAAAGCAAGCTGCCTTCGTCGGTGGAGACGAAGCTGGGGCTGTTGTATCGCGGTTTCACCGTTCCAGCGGCCAAACTGGCGGTTTTGACCGGCGCGGAGATTTTTGGACGTCACCAGCACATCCGCCGCGTGCGCGGCTCGAAGCTTGATGAGGCCGAAACGCTGCGCAAAGCCCGTGATGTGCTCAGCGAGCTTCGCGAGGGCGATCTCGTCGTGCATGCCGAGCACGGCATCGGTCGCTACATGGGCGTGGAGGTGCGTGACGGCGGCAAAAAGGAAGAAGTGCTCGTTTTGCATTACGCGGACAGCGCGAAGCTCTTCGTGCCGCTGGCACATGTGCATCTGGTGTCGCGTTACGTCGGTGTCGGCGGCAAAGCGCCATCGCTGAGCAAGCTCACCGAGACGCGCTGGAAAAAAACACGGGCCACGGCCGAGAAGAGCGTCGAGGATTTCGCCAAACGCATGCTCAGCGTCGCGGCGGAAAGGCAGACGTTGAAGGCCTTCTCGCATCAGCCGGACACGA
Organism: Prosthecobacter sp.; assembly: GCA_044370285.1. Taxonomy (GTDB): domain Bacteria; phylum Verrucomicrobiota; class Verrucomicrobiia; order Verrucomicrobiales; family Verrucomicrobiaceae; genus Prosthecobacter. The sequence continues at coordinate 7,493 of JBILVU010000086.1, read as the reverse complement.
AGTGGCAGGTGGAGTTCGAGGAGTCGTTTTTGTATCGTGAAACGCCCGACCAGCTCCGCAGCGCGGAGGAGATCAAACGCGACATGGAGGCCGAAAAGCCGATGGATCGCCTGCTGTGCGCGGATGTGGGCTTTGGGAAGACCGAGGTGGCGATTCGTGCTGCCTTCAAAGCCGTGATGGGAGGCCGTCAGGTCGCCATTTTGGTGCCGACGACCGTTTTGGCCCGCCAACACTGGGAAAACATCCGTCAGCGCATGAGCGAGTTTCCCGTGACCGTGGAAATGCTCTGCCGCCTCACGCCTGCAAACCGCGAGCGAGAGATTTTGAAGGGCATCAGCGAAGGCACCGTCGATATCGTCGTGGGCACGCACCGCGTCATTTCCAAGGATGTGCGCTTCAAAAACCTCGGCCTCGCGGTGATCGATGAAGAGCAGCGCTTCGGCGTGAAGCACAAAGAAAAATTTAAAGACCTCTTCCGGCTCGTGGATGTGCTCACGCTCAGCGCCACGCCCATTCCGCGCACGCTTTACCTCGCTCTGATGGGCATGCGTGACATGAGCACCATCGAGACGCCGCCGCCGAACAAGCAGGCGGTGATGACGCAAATCTGCCCGTATGACGAACGCGTCATCAAACAGGCCATCGACACCGAGATCGAGCGCGGCGGGCAGGTTTTTTTCCTCCACAACCGCGTCGCCACCATCGAAAAGGTCGCCATGCGCATCCGCGAGCTGTGTCCGAAGGCCCGCGTGCTCGTCGGTCACGGCCAGATGGACAGCGAGCTGCTGGAGGACATCATGCACACCTTCGTCGATGGCGAAGCGGACGTGCTCGTCTGCACCACGATCATCGAAAGTGGTGTCGATATCCCGAACGCAAACACCATCATCATCGACCGCGCGGATCGCTTCGGTTTGGCCGATTTGTATCAGCTGCGAGGCCGCGTGGGCCGAGGTGGCGTGCAAGCTCACGCGTATCTGCTTCTCCCACGCGATGCCGTCACTGCGGGTGATGCCCGCAAACGCGTGAACGCCATCAAGCAATACGCCGGCCTCGGCAGCGGCTTCAAAATCGCCCTGCGCGACCTCGAAATCCGCGGCGCGGGCAATCTGCTCGGCACCGAGCAAAGCGGCCATATCGCCGCCATCGGTTTCGACTTGTACTGCCAGATGCTCAAACAAAGCGTTGCGAGGATGCAAGGCCGCCGCGTGGCGCGTCCGGTCGAGGTCGGACTGCGTGCTGACTTCCTCGTGATGAGCGAGGCGCTGATGCTGCAGGCCGCGAAAGGCGCCACGCCCGCGTTTTTGCCCACCACCTTCATCGAAGACGCCAAAATGCGCATCACCGCCTATCGTCAGCTCGGCGAAATCATGACGCGCAAAGAACTCGACGAGCTCGAAGGCCAATGGCGCGATCAATTCGGCGAAAAACTCCCCCACGCCGTCACGAACCTCCTCACCTGCGCCTCCATCCGCCTCGTCGCCGCCCACGCCGGCATCAGCGATGTGGAAATCAAAGAGCGCAAACTCATGCTCACCCGCAATGGCAAGCTCGTGATGGTGCAGAGCAAATTCCCGCGTCTCAAGGCAACAACCGGCCACAAGCAGCTCGAGGAGGCGCTGGAAATGGTGCGGGGGATGTGAGCAGTTGCTTGGGAAAAACTTTGTGGCCTTTCGTCAGGCATGACAATCACCCTGCCGCCCGCACTCGATGCTCTCGTGGTCAAAAAGATTGCCACCGGACTCTATGATGATGCCGCCGAGGTGGTGCGTGATGCGTTGCGACAAATGGAGGCCCGCGAAACGGCTTTGAGCTGGCTCAAAGATGAATCAATACGTGGATTTGATGAGCTAGACCGAGGTGACTTTGTCGAAATGGACCGTGACAGCTTTATGACTCACATTCGCTCTCGTCGGCAAGCTGCATGACCTTCCGGCTTTCATCCTCTGCGCTGGGTGACTTGCAGGAAATCGATGGCTACACGGCCCATCAATGGGGCGCAGAGCAGGCGGACCGCTATTTGGCGCTGCTGCGGTACAACTTCGAGAAGATTTCACCAAAGCCGGAACGCTGGGCTTCGCCCTGAACTACACGAGGAATGCCGTATTTGCTACGCCGGAAGGCATGCGATCCTTTATCGCATCAAGGAGGACCACATTGAGATCGGTCGAGTTCTGCATGAGGCGATGGATTATCCAAGGCATGTAGAGCGGTTGCTTTCAGACTCTGGAGATGATTGAAAGCACCAAACTGGCAAAAAACCTTCTTCCGTTTCGTTCCTTCGCCTTATGAAAAATATGTTCGCACTTTTGATCGTCGCTTTGGGCTTCGGGTGGTCGCTTTCCGCCAAAGACCCGACGAAGCGTGATCACATGCGTAATGCCATCGGCCATTTGGAAGCAGCTCAGACAGCGAAGGAGCCGCTGACGAGCTTGCAGGCAGCTCGGCGAGAACTGGTCAAGGCGAAGACGAATAAAGAAGGCCAGCGAAAGGATGCCATCGAGTATGTGGACGAGGCGATTGCGCTTGCCCGGACAGGCGACTCGAAGGCCATGCAGGAGAAGATCACTAAAGCCATCAGCAACGTGAAATCGGGAATTGCTAGGTCGAAGTAAACCCTCTTCACAAACGCCTTACAATCGACTTACGGTCGCCTGACCCGCTGCTTCACAGGCGTGGCACACTTGCATGAGATTGAGAGCCGAACGGTTCCTATCGAAACTTTTCCCAAGAGTGGACCTTCTGGCTGTTGGTAACTCTGAAAGTGCTCCGGGGCGGATTGAGTGATCCGCCCCGGACTTTTTTTGGCCGCAAAGTCCATGCGGCAAGTGGCAGAAAGTGGTGTCGCAGGCCGTTTAGGCTCTCCTCATCGCCATGAATCCGCTCCTCGAGTTCCACCAGCAACAAACACGCCGCCAGTTTTTCGGAAACGTCGGCCTGCGAGCAGGTAATGTCGCCTTGGCATCCATGCTCGGCCGAGATCTGATGACCGCGACCGCCCAAGCGCATGCTTCCCTGCCCGGGCTGCCACACTTTGCCCCCAAGGCGAAGCGCCTCATCTACCTGCACATGAACGGGGCGCCCTCGCAGCTCGATCTGTGGGATAACAAGCCGGGCTTGGCGAAGTTCTTCGACAAGGATCTGCCGGAGAGCATCCGCAACGGCCAACGCATCACCACGATGACGAGCGGTCAGGCACGGTTGCCGGTAGCTCCGAGCATGTTTCAATTCGCGCAGCACGGCCAGTGCGGCCGCTGGGTGAGCGAGCTGCTGCCGCACACGGCGAAGATCGTGGATGAGATCGCCGTGATCAAAAGCGTCCACACCACTGCTATCAATCACGACCCGGCCTGCACCTTTGTGATGACCGGCAGCGAAGTACCTGGAAAAGCCAGCATCGGCTCGTGGCTGGCCTACGGGCTGGGCAGTGAAAGCAATGATCTGCCAGCCTTTGTGGTCTTCACGCCGACCTTCCCCGCCGCCAGCCAGGCGCAGGCGCTGTTCACCCGCATGTGGAGCAGCGGATTCCTGCCCACGAAATACACCGGTGTGGCCCTCCGCGGCCAGGGCGACCCCGTTCTGTATGTGAAGAACCCTCCCGGCGTCGATCCCAGTGACCGCCGTGTGATGCTTGATGCCGTCAACAAACTCAACACCATCAACCACGCCCGCATTGGCGATCCTGAAATCCAGACGCGCATCGCCCAATACGAAATGGCCTTCCGCATGCAGACGAGCGTGCCGGAGCTGACCGATCTGAGCAAGGAGAGCAAAGCCACGCTGGAGATGTATGGCCCGGATGTGAGCCGCAGCGGCAGCTTCACCCACAGCGCCATCATGGCCCGCCGGCTCATCGAGCGTGGCACGCGAGTGGTGCAGATCCTTCACCGCGGCTGGGACCAGCACAACAACCTGCCCAAGCTCCTCCGCGGCCAGGTGGAGGACAGCGAGCGTGCCTGCGCGGCGCTGATCATGGATTTGAAGCAACGCGGCCTGCTCCAGGACACGCTCGTCGTCTGGGGCGGGGAATTCGGGCGCACCGTGTATTCGCAGGGCACGCTGACGAAGGACAATTACGGCCGCGATCACCATCCGCGCTGCTTTACCATGTGGATGGCTGGCGGCGGGGTAAAAGGCGGCATCGAGCACGGCGAGACGGACGATTTCAGCTACAACATCACGAAGGACCCGGTGCATATTAATGACCTCAACGCCACCATCCTCCACCTCATGGGCATCGATCACCGGAAGTTCACCTTCAAATTCCAGGGACTGGAGCAGCGCCTGACCGGCGTGGAGGACCATCATCCGGTCAAAGCCGTGCTCGCCTGACCTGCCGGGCAGGAATTTCAACGGGCAGGCACTTTCCGTTTGCCAACTGGAAGGCCTCATCTACCATCGCGGCCCACCAAACGGTAAGGAGCGGTAGTTCAGTTGGTTAGAACGCCAGCCTGTCACGTTGGAGGTCGCGGGTTCGAGCCCCGTCCGCTCCGCCAGTTGGATGGATCAAATGACCGCCGCCACCCGGCGGTTTTTTTGTGGGCAGCCTGATCAGCGAATGGCCCGTTTATAGAGCGATCTCTCTTCTGGAAACATGCGGGCACGTGGATCGATGGCGCGGATGACCCCCGCCGCTTCCTCGCTGAACCCAGCTGTGGAGGCCACGGCGGCAAAAACAGCTCGCTGACCTTCCGTAAGAAGGTTCAAATCCATGTATTGGAGATAATTGAGGGCCTGACGCTGGTCGTGGATGCGCAGGTAGCCGAGAGCCACCATGAGCTTGCGGTGATTGTCCTTCGGCTGGTTTTGCAGGAGTTTCATCGCCTTGCGCAGACTCGTCTCCACCTCGTGACCGACGAGCAGGCTGATGTAGAGCGATTTATCGAGGAACTCGCTGTCCTCAGGAAAACGCAGCACAGCATCTTGGGCGGCCTGGAAGTAGGTTTCCGAGTTTCCATTCTTCAGACTGGCTGAGAGCAGCCCGATCAGGGCCTCACGCTCGATGCGTGGGGACATGGCGTTGGCATTTCGCCGCGCCACACGGATCGTCAGCCGGTAGGCGTCTGCGGCGATGTCAAAATGGCCGCGCACATCGGCATACTCGGCAATTTTTTGCAGCACCGGCAGGCGCCCCTCGTTCTCGGCCATCGTCTTGGCGGTGATGAGCAGGGCGCGGAGTTCCTCCGGCGGTTTGTTCATCACAAAGGCCATGTGAGCGCGGAACATGGCGTGCGTGGTGCGGTCGAGAATTTTTTTCACCTGCTCGTCCTCGATGAGGCGCTCGATCTGATCAAAACGCTTCAGCATGGTGAGAGCGGTGAGGTAGTTCTCCAGCAGGCCCTGGTAAGACTTGGCGTCATCCTCAGAGAGTAGCGTCACGACCTCCAGCCACTGCTGCTCCTCGACGAGCCAGCGGATGAAGGGGACGAGCCTTTCACGCTTTTTATCCTTAAACTCCGCATAAGCCTTGTCGATGATGGCCTTCTTGCGATCCGGGTAGAGGCGGGATTCCAGCTTCAAAGCGACCACCAGATGGCCGTCATGCGCCATGGGATGCTCCTTGAGCCGTTTCACCAAAGGAATCGAAATCTCGGAGGGCAGGCCTTCGATGCTAATGAGGAATTCGAGCGCCTTCAGGCCATTGGCATCATCATCCTGGCCCAGTTTCCAGGCGGTGTTGATGCCATCATTGAGCTGCGAGGGGATGCCGGACTCCACCTGCACACGGGCGAAGCGTAGCTGTGATTCCTTGTCGTTAGGATTCTTCTCCGCAAAGCTGCGCATGATGTTCAGCAGCGCGGTATTGTTCTGCTTCTTGCCGTAGATTTCCTCCGCCAGCTTTGCCAGTGGGGCACTCGTGGGTTCCTGGCGCAGGAGCTTTTCGAGTTCCTTCTCCGCGTCTTTGTCGCGGCTGAGGTTCTTCAGGGCCCGAACGCGGCGCATTTTATCCTCCAGGGTCTCCGCTCCTTGATCCTTCAGCTTATCGAGAAAGAAGAGAGCGTGCTCTCGCTTCATCAGAGTGAAGAACTCGCTATTCAGGCGGATGGCCTCGACACTATGCGGGGCCTTTTGATAAGCTTCCTGAGCTTTGAAGACCGCATTAGCCACCTGGCCGTTCTGCATCATGTCCCGCGCTTCCTTCACCATGCTCTCCGCCTGCGAGCTTTGATAGGAGTCCTGGATCGGCTTGGCATACAAAATGGCTGCGACGAGCAGCGAAACGCAAAAACTTGTGATCAACGCCAGCGCCACATACCGAGCCAAGGGGCTCTGCCGGTCTTTCTCGGCCACCGAAGCCGGGACGAGCCAGCGCCATGCCTGCACAAACGGGCGGATGAGCACATGACTGCTCTCAGGCGTGTGCTGCCGTGTCGGGTCGATGGTCTGGTTGGTCAGCATAGTGGCTTGGCGGGGTGTGGATGATATGACGCCGCCCGGATGGCGTCACGTTGAAATTTCGCCACAATCAGCCGCTCAAACTACCCTCGGCAGTACCTCGACCACATCCGCCAGCACTCGGCCGGAGCCATGACGCAGCTCATTGCAGCGCCCGAAGAGCATCTGGCCGCTTGTGGCCCCCAGCAGATCGGCGAGCCGCTGATCCACAGAAATGCGGAAATAGCCACGCGGATGGCTGGAATGCGGCACCGCATACTGCTCCAGAATGGCCCCAAACGGCACGCGACCTTCCAAAACGAGCTTTTGAGCCTCCTCCGGTAGCAAATCGAGGTGAATGCCAATGGCCCCAAACTCCACCGGCTTTCCATCGCTGCGACGATGCAGCACGCTGGCACGCACGAGGTAGTTCCCGATGCGGGCACGAGCGGCCACATCGAGGTCGATATCGCTCGCGTGATACTCGCGAAGGCGCGGCGTCATGTCCTTTTCATGCACGAGCAGGCTGCGCTCCTGCTCGGCGAGCATCTCCGGCTCCACGAAAGTCACGCGTGGCCGCGTGCTGCCGATGCCATAAAAGAAGATGAGGGGCGCCAGAATATCCTCGTCCTGGCGGACGGCGGCATTTTCAGGTGTAGCGGGCATACTGGCGGTGTTGAGGCAGGAAGAAATCGTGCAGCAGGCGATCCACCTGGAGGAGACCATCACGCGTGAGTGTGACGCCATCGGCATCGAGCGTGGCAAAGCCATCTTTCACGAGGGAATCGAGCTGCGGCCCGAAATGCTTCCGCGGGTCTTCGCCGAATTTCTCGATGTAGTGCGCCCACTCGCTACGGCCGAGCTTCAACTTGAGAATGAACTCTCGCACGAAGCGATCCTCGTGCGTCGTCTCGTAAGCACGGAAAATCGGCAGATTGCCGGCATCCACCGCCTGCATGTAGGGCCCCACATCGGCTTGGTTTTGGTAATGCACGCCGCCGAGATGACCGAACGAGGCCACGCCGCAGCTCAAAAGGTCCGCGCCATCCCAAAGCGAGTCGCGATAGACGAATTTGATGCGCTTCGGATCCTTCACGACCGTGTAGGCGCTCGTCACC
>JBILVU010000047.1:0-38277 GCA_044370285.1 Prosthecobacter sp. | reverse complement strand
GCCTTCTGGAATTCATCGAAGGCGTAGCTCACCCAGTCACGCTTCGTCTGCCAATCGGCCACCGGGGCGGTCACCTTGCCCTCGGCCTTCATTTGCTGGTACATCGTCGTGTTATACGGCACCTCCATCTGGTATATCGTGACGGCATCTGGCTGCATTTCGATGGCTTTGGCCACACAGACCTTCCAGTTCGCCTCCGTCTCGTTCATCATCCCGGCGATGAGGTCGATGTTGATGTGCTCAAAGCCGAGGCTGCGGGCGAAATTGTAGGCTTTGCCGATCTCGCCGCTGCGATGAGCGCGGCCGTTTGTTTCGAGGATGTGATCGTCAAAATTCTCCACGCCCAGGCTCAGACGTGTCACGCCGACTTCGCGGATGCCGGTGAGCTTCGTTTCATTCAGCGTGCCTGGCTCGGCCTCGAAGGCCACTTCTTCGGCTTCATCCCACGGCACCAGCGCCTTCATGCGATCCGTCAGATCCTTCAGTTGAGGCACCGAGAGATAACTCGGCGTGCCACCACCGAAATACACAAACTGCGCCTTCCGGCCCTTCAGATAAGGCTGCGATGCCAGACGCTCCATCTCACGCATGCCAGAGTCGATGTAGGCCTTGATCTCACCCGCGTTTTTATCGGTGTAGACCTTGAAGTAGCAGAAGTGGCAGCGCTTGCGGCAGAACGGGATGTGGAAATAGACACCGAGCGGGATGTTCGCCGGAGCGGGCCTTTGCAGCACCTCCTCGACGACGTGAACCTGGTCCGGCTTCCAAAAAGAAAACGGCGGGTAGTTGGAAACGAAGTAGTTCCCGGCCTCGGTCTGTTCGACCTTCTTCTCGGCGGCGGGTTTTTCGAGGGTGGTTTGCATGGGGGTAAAAGAGAAACGATGCGGCAGGCGTGAATCTCCGGGGAAAACTCGGGAGGAGGGCAGGGGAGGTCAAGCAAAGGTCCGCTCCCCTTAATTTTGGTGAAGCCTTCCCTCTTGCAGCCTCCGCGGATGCCGCCACGGATCATGCATGAAGCGTTTTGAGTTCATTTTGATCTTGGCGGTTTTTTTCGCGGGCTGCCGTCCCGAGGAAAAAAAGGCCCCAGTAGGCATTTGGACCTTCTCGGAGGTCGGAGTGACCTTCGAGGCCCATTTCCCACGCGCACGCATGAATGGATGTGAGATGCTCGGGCCGGATGAATTCGGAGCCGTGGTGCGGCCGGAGAATCTGCCGGTCAATGACAGCCCTTGGTTCGCCTTTCGTGTGAGGTCCGAAACAGAAAAGACCATCACCCTACGCCTCCGCTGCCAGGGCGGTTCGCTGCGTTACCGACCGAAGATCAGCCTCGATGGCACTCAATGGGTGCTCCTGCCGGAGGAGTGCTATCAACAGACCGAGGATCGCAAAGAAGCCGTGCTGAAACTCGAAATCGGCCCCCGCGTGCTGCATGTGGCTGCGCAGGAACCGGTGTCGCGGGCGGAGATGGAGGACTGGGCCGCCACGCTGGAGCGGCTGCCCTTTGTCACACGCTCCACCTTTGGCACCTCGATCAAAGGCGTGCCACTCATGCGGCTCGACATCGGAAACGCCGAATCGAAGCGCAAAGTCGTCGTCATTGGTCGCCAGCATCCGCCGGAGACCACGGGCAGCATGGCGCTGATGCGCTTCATCGAGTCCGTGGCTGGTGACACGGAGCAGGCGAGAGCATTCCGCGAGGCCTTTCACCTTGTCGTCATGCCGCTGCTGAATCCCGACGGCGTCGATGCCGGGCATTGGCGGCACAACCTGGGCCATGTGGACCTCAACCGGGACTGGAAGGCCTTTGCGCAGCCGGAGACACGCTCAGCGCGGGATCAAATCCTCACGCTCAAGGATCAGGAGAGGCTCTTCCTCATGCTCGATTTTCATTCCACCTTCCGCGATGTCTTTTACACCCAGCCGGACGAGGCCGCATACGCGCCACCGAACTTCACCGCTCGCTGGCTCGCCGGCATCGGACGGCGCGTGCCGGACTACACCGCCGAGCGCAGCGCCAGCCCCACGCCGACTCCGACCACCTCCACCTACTGGGCGCATCACACCTTCGGCATTCCCGCCGTCACCTACGAGATCGGCGACAACACCGACCGCGCCCTGCTGAAACGCGTGGCCCACGCTGCCGCTGAGGAGATGATGACGCTGCTGCTGGAGATGAAGGACGTGAAGTAAGTTGCGGCACTTTTGCCCGGCGCGTAGCTTTCCGGCCTTCGATGCCGCTTTTTACCGTCTTCACCCCCGCCTACAACCGCGCCCATACGCTCCATCGCGTGTGGGAGAGCCTGAAGGCGCAGACGCTGCGGGATTTTGAATGGCTGGTGGTCGATGACGGCTCCACCGACAACACCCAAGAACTCGTTGAGCAGTATCAACGCGAGGCCGATTTTCCCGTGCGCTACTTTTTGGAGCCGCATCGCGGTGCCTGGGCCGTGCACAATGTCTCCATGCGGGAATCGAAGGGCGATCTCTGGATCAAGCTCGACTCCGATGACGGCTGCCTGCCGAATGCACTCGAACGGTTGAAGCATCACTGGGACCGCATTCCTGCCTCCGACAAGCATCGCTTCGCCGGAGTCACCGGCCTTTGCCAGGATCAGGACGGCCAGCTCGTCGGCTCTCGCTATCCACTCGATCCGCTCGATTGCTCCGCCGCGGAGCTCGAATATCGCCACAAGGTGCGCGGCGAAAAATGGGGCTTTCTGCGTCTCGATGTCGTGCGGCAGTTTCCCTTCCCGGAGGATCTTTCCGGTCACTACATCCCCGAATCCGTCGTGTGGTGCCAGGTGTCGAAAAACCATCTCACCCGTCATGTGAACGAGATCGTGCGCATCTACTGGATGGATGCGCCCTCGCTCGTCACTGGCCGCCCCGACCCGCGCCGCAATGCCGCCGGACATCGCCTGTGGTGCCAAACGGTGCTCGACATGGAAAGCGGCTGGTTCCTCACCGCGCCACTGCGCCTGCTGCGTGCTGCCGCGTTGTATACCCGCTTCAGCTTTCACACCGGCGCAGGCATCGGAAAGCAATTCAGCGATCTCAAAACCCTCGGCGGCAAGCTCCTCTGGCTCGCCGCCCTGCCTCTAGGCACCGCGTTGTGGCTGCGGGATCGACTGACATGGAAATAGCCAGCCTTAATTGACCTCTGTGACCATCGTGCCTCGGTGGTTTACCGCTGGCTTCTTTTCACCACAGAGGCACGATGGACGCAGAGGCCAGAATTGAAGATGCGTTCAAGCCCACTTACTTCGCCATCGCGAAGTCATCTGGCTTCAGGCCGGTTTTGTTGCCTTTGAAGCCGTACATCGTCGGCTGGTAATCACCCACGAGGGTCACATCGGCCTTCTCTGGCACGTCGAGGCCGAGGCCCCAATACACGCCGTTCACCACGAGGCGGCGCAGGCAAGCATCGGTGAGGTCCGTGGCAGCGCCCATGGTGGTGCAGAGGATCTTGTTCTCGCCGCCTTGATCGTTCTTCACGCCGCGTGCCCAGGCGACGGGCATCATCGGGCTATTCACCTCCTGCTCGACCTTAGCCACAGTGGCCTTTTTGTAGCTCGCAGGCGCTGTGTCCGCCGTCATGCCTTGCAGCACCTGACCGCGAGCCAGGATCACCGCATCAGCGGGAGGGGCTGCTTCATACACATCGCTGTTGCCGAAAAGTCCGGTGATCCCGCGCAGCACCGGATGCCCGGCATTGGTGGCTTCGAGGATGCCTTGGGTGGCCTCGACCTTGTGCTTGCCCCAGTGGCTCACCCAGGTCTCACCGAGCACTTTTTTGCCCCAGCCACCATCGGGGTTGTTCCAGTTCCACGCGGCGAAGGGGCTGTCCTTCGGATAACCGCTGAACGCATGCGTGCTGGTGCGCAGGGCAATGATTGGCACGCCGCGATTGATTGCCGCCTGGAATTTGCCACTCGCTGCCGCGTCCCAATGGCGGAAGCGCAGAAGCATCACGATCGCATCCGCCGAATCGAGCGCCGCCGGATTCGTGAGACTGCCACCCGCCGCCGGATCAATCTCACCCTTGTCGTTCAAGCTGAAAAGGACCGTGCATTTGAAGCCGTGATGCTGACTGAGGATCTTGCCCAGCATCGGAAGAGCTTCCTCACTGCGATACTCCTCATCACCCGAAAGCAGCACCACATGCTTGCCATTGGCTTTTCCAGCCGGTTCATAGACAACATGGTCCGCCGCAGGCGAAAACGCGGCAAAGGCAAAACTGACGAGGAAGGCGAAAACGGATTTTTTCATGGTGGTGGACGGAGAGAATCTCACAAACGCGGGATGGTGTCTGTTTCTATTTTCACTCACCGCCCCGCCATCGAGCTATCGGGAAGCTGGAAGGCATTTTCCATGATGTTCACCTGCGGCAGCTCGCCGGGGATGAGAGTGATCTCCGCGATGTCGAAACGGAACGGCACGGGCCGCACATCCACCTCACGCAGCCAGTCCTGAGCTCCTCGTATGATAAGGCGCTGCTTGTCCGGCCCCACGTTGTCCGCCGGACGACCAAAGGCGCGGCTGGTGCGTGTTTTCACCTCCACAAAGGTCAGCGAGCCGCGATGACGCGCGACGATGTCCACCTCGCCACGGCTCACGCCGCGAAAATTGCGACGGAAGATAGTGCGGCCGCTTTGCCTCAACCATCGTGTGGCAATCCACTCGCCCATCATGCCGATCTCCGCCGTCGAAAGCTTGCGGCCAAGCAAAACGCGATCAAAACGCCGCTGCGGCCACGCCCGCATCCAGATAAGCGTCAGCCGCACCCACGGATGCCCGGTGAACCATCGCCGCAGCCAGCGCATGCGTGCTGGAAGTCCCGCTCTCATACCAGATCAAGTTCCAACTGCGCCACCGGCCCAAAACTCCGCCGATGCTGCGGACACGGGCCATGCTGTTTCAAAGCCGCGAGGTGTTTCGGCGTGGGGTAGCCTTTGTGAATCTCAAAACCATACTGTGGAAACGCCTCCGCCAGCCTCAGCATGATCCGGTCACGCGTCACCTTCGCGATCACACTCGCCGCCGCGATGCTAAAACTGAGGCTGTCACCCTTCACCAGCGCCACCTGATGCAGCGGATACTTCTTCACCGGCTTTCCATCGATCAAAACCGCATCCGGCCTCGGATCGAGCGCCAGCGCCGAGCGTCGCATGCCTTCCCAAGTCGCCTGGAGAATGTTGATGCGATCAATTTCCTCCGGCTCGATCACGCAGCAATGCCAGCGGATGTTCGGATCGCCGGTGATCTCCTCGTAAAGCCTCTCGCGCTTCTTTTCCGTGAGCTGCTTCGAATCATTCAGCACCTCATGCGTGAAGCCCTCTGGGAGCACAACTGCTGCCACCGTCACCGGACCCGCCAGCGGCCCTCGGCCCGCTTCATCCACGCCCGCGATCACGCGAAAGCCCTCGCAGCGCAGTTGGTTCTCATGGTCGAGCGTGGGCATGGCGGTTCTTTTCTTGCGTCAGTGTGCTGACCTGTTTAAACACCTTCATGGGAAAACTCCAAGATAAAGTCGCCGTCGTCACCGGTGCCGGACGCGGCATCGGCAAAGCCATCGCTGAAGCCTTCGCCGCCGAGGGGGCCAAAGTGGCCGTCGTGAGCCGCACGCAGGCCAATTCACAAGCCACCGCCGATGCCATCAACGCCTCGCATCCCTGTGCCGCGAAGGGTTATGCCCTCGATGTGGCCGATGGCGCGGCCTGTCTCGAAGTCGGTAAGCAGATCCTCGCCGACTTTGACCATGTGGACATCCTCGTGAACAACGCGGGCGTCACCAAGGACGGCCTTCTGCTGCGCATGAGCGAGGAAGATTGGGACGTGGTGCTCGATACGAACCTCAAAGGTGCCTTCAACATGGTGAAGGCCGTCCAGCGTAGCATTTTGAAGCAAAAAGGCGCTCGCATCATCAATGTCAGTTCAGTCATCGGTCTCATCGGCAACGCCGGGCAGGCCAACTACGCCGCCAGCAAGGCCGGTCTCATCGGCTTCACGAAGTCGCTCGCCCGCGAATTCGCTGGTCGCGGGGTCACCGCCAATGCCATCTGCCCCGGCTTCATCGCCACGGACATGACCCATGTGCTCAACGACCAGCTCAAGGAAGAGATCCTCAAAAAGATCCCCCTCGCCGAGCTCGGTCAGGCCGCTGACATCGCGGCTGCGGCGCTCTTCCTCGCCAGCCCGGATGCCCGCTACATCACCGGCCAGGCCATCGCTGTCGATGGCGGCATGGTGATGTGATCAGACACGCTTCACTTCTGGTAGATCGGCAGGAAGTGATGATGCACCGAGAGACTCAGGAGCGCGAGTGACGTGGCATACACGCTGCCCGCGCTCTTTTCGTTACCATTGCGAGGGAACCAGTTTCCCTCGGCACTTTGGGCGCCAACGAGGATTTGCTCGGTGCGCTGCCGGGCGGTAGCGGCGTGATCACCACCGCGCTGATACATGCCCTGGGCGTAGTAGTAGCAGCCGTAGAAGAACCAAGGCTCGTTGATCTCCGGCGGGGATTTGAGCAGCCAGTTCGCACTGCCGACGACCTCCGGCGCATCGTATAAACCGCACACTTGCAGCGAGAGCAGACCGGCAGCGGTGGTGGAGAAGGTTTTGCGGCCGCCGTAGGGCTCGTAGCTGAAGGCGGCGTTATCGCTCTTGGGAATGCCATTGGCATCCCGCTCGACCTGGTAGCTGCGCTTGATGTAGGCCACGGCGTTGTCGATGGCATCCTTCGGCACGTCAAAGCCGGCGTTCTTCGCAGCGCGGAGGGACATGAGCTGCCAAACGCTCACGGAGATGTCGCTGTCGCTGCTTTGCGGTTCATAGCGCCAGCCGCCGCGATTCGCCTCGCTTTTGGACACCTGCTGGGAGCGGAGGATGAGCTTGATGGCATCGTCGAGCATGCCGCGCATGCGCTTGTCGGTGGCGTCATCCGGCGCATGACCGATCATTTCGGCGAGCATCAGAGTGATGATGCCGTGGCCATACATGCGAGAGCGGTCGCTGCGGCCGAGGTAGCCGTTTTCGTCCGGCTCGATGCCTTCCACGATGAAACGCAGCGCCTTCGCGGCGGCTTTGCCCTCCGGCGTGGGATCACTCGGCATGTGGCCGACGCTGGCGAGGCCCATCAAAGCGAGTGAGGTCATCGCGGCGCTGTGGGAAGGCAGATCACCACGCTTCGGCGTGTTGTTGGACTTTTCATCGACGATCAAACCGGCGGGTCGCTGCTGAGCCACGAGCCACTTCACGGCTTTTTCGACCGCGGCCTTCACCTGCGGTGAGATGAGCTCGGCTTTGGAAGATTGAGCGAGCACGCCACAGGGCAGGCTGAGGGCGGCGAGGAGGCAAAGGAACGATTTCATCGTGAGGCGAGGCTGAAACGAACGGACGAAGCCGGATTATGCGCTCATCCAGGGGATTTGCGGCTCGCCCTGGAGCTGCTTCCAGTTGTTGTAGGCCAGCATGCCAAAGAAGATAAGCGAAAACATGCCGCCGCCGATTCGCGTTTTCGTGTTGATGTCGATGAACTCTAGGATGTTCGTCTGCAAATCTACCCAGCTACGACCATCGAGTGAACTGAGCGCCAGAGCAATGGCGCAAACGATGCTGATCACCAGCGTAGTGCGCATTTTGCCGACAAAAGAAGCGCAGAGCCGCCCACCATCGAGAGGGAGGATGGGCACAAGGTTTAGCAGCGCCCAGAAGATGCTGACGACAGTGAAGGCATCACCCACCTCACGCAGCCAGAGATTCGGCACAGGCCAAATTTTCATGGCCCACCCGACCGCAAGCCCGCAGACGATTTGCAGCCCCGGCCCCGCCGCAGTGAGTTGAATATCCTGAGAGCGGGTGAACCTCCTGCTACCCTGCGCAAAGCCACCGAAAGCATAAAGCACGATGCCGACACGCTGATCACCAAAGCTGCGCATCGCAAACGCATGACCCAGTTCGTGAATGATAATCGATACGAGCACCGCGATCACCCAGCCGATCACGCGGCGAAAATCCTGTGTTGTGCTGGCACTGATGGCTCCGCCCATGAGGGCGGTATTGAGCCAGAACATCCATTGGATGAGGATGGGGAAGCCAAAGAGTTGAAAGCGAAGCATGGGAAGGAACAGAGTCTTCATGCCGTTGGAGGGAAACTTCAAATCCCATGCGCCTCATTCTCCTCGCCGCCGCTTTCTCCATCGTCTCCGCCCACGCCGAGCTCACCTCCGAGCAGCAGCAGATCCCGCTGGAGGTTCCCAGTGATGCTTCCGCCGTGAAGATCGTCCTCCTGGCCGGCAGCCCGAGCAACAAACCGGGCCAGCACGAATACTTCGCCGGATGCGCCCTGCTCCGCGAATGGCTGGCGGCCGTGCCGGGCGTGGCTCCGGTGATGGTGGCGGATGGCTGGCCGAAAAACGAGGCCGTGCTTGATGGCGCCCGCGCCGTGGTCTTTTTCATGGATGGCGGCCCGAAGCTGCCCTTCCTCACGCCCGAGCGTAAGGCCAAGGTGCAGGCGCTGGCGGATGCCGGAGCCGGTTTCATCGTGCTGCATCAAGCCGTCGATTGCCCGGCGGACCTCGCGCCTTCTTTTAAAGAGTGGTTCGGTGCAGCCTTCCAATCGGACATCGGCTGCCGTGGACATTGGGATGTGAAATTCGACTCCGTCAGCCCTCACGCCGTCACCAGCGGCATGAAGCCCTTCGAACTGCTGAAGGACGGCTGGCTCTACAACCTCCACTTTGCCGAAAAAGGCGTCACCCCGCTCCTCGCCGCCCAAATGCCCGTTAGCAGCCGCAAGACCGAGCATGCCAAAGCGCATGCCGGCCGGGCCGAAACCGTCGCCTGGGCCTTCGAGCGCCCCAATGGCGGCCGCAGCTTCGGCTTCACCGGCTGCGATCTCCACGCCAGCTGGGCCGTGCCTGATCAACGCCGCATGCTCGTGAATGCCCTGCTCTGGTCCGCCAAACTCCCCGTCCCCGCCAGCGGAGCGGCCACCGATTCCCCCGTCGATCTCGCCAAAAACCTCGACCGGAAGATTTTCACCCCGAAAGCCAAAAAGCCCGCTCCAGCCGGCAAACCGGCCTCGAACTGAGAAAAGGCTGCGCCACCGTCATCGCGGTCAATTCAGTCAATAGGGTCACCAAGACCCCGCGGGCTCCCCGCCGCTA
Organism: Prosthecobacter sp.; assembly: GCA_044370285.1. Lineage (GTDB taxonomy): Bacteria > Verrucomicrobiota > Verrucomicrobiia > Verrucomicrobiales > Verrucomicrobiaceae > Prosthecobacter. Next base: position 29,107 of record JBILVU010000047.1, on the reverse strand, counting down.
CCGCCTAGCTACCAGCTTGGATTTCAGGCTTTCTGAATGGTTTAGCTTTATTAAAAACTTGCCATTTTTATAAAAAACCATAATTATAGGGATTGTTGGGCAAATTCAGCCCCCTTCCCATGCTTCCCCTCATTGACCACATCCTCGCCGCCTCGGGTTGCGCTGATTCTCCTGCTGTCCGGCAGGCCGTCGAGGACGCATGCTTTAATCAAACCTCCTTCGTCGATGCCGTGCTGGATTGCGAAGGCGTGCGAGAGCGGGATTTCCTCATGGCACTGGCCAAAACGCTCACGCTGCCGTGGTGGGAACCCAAAGAGGACGACAAGCCCGCTGAGGCTGGCATCCGCCGCCTGCTGCCTGCTGAGATCGCGTTGAGGCATCGTTTGCTGCCGCTTTTCACTGAGCAGGCCGAAGGCGGCGAGCTCGAGGACACTCCGCGCACACTGCACATCGCCACCTTTGATCCGCTGAACCTCGTGGCGCATCAGCGTGTGGCGGCGAGCCTTTCGATGCCCGTCGTGTGGCATGTGGGACCTCGCACGCGCATCGTCGAGGGCCTGCAAAAACTCTACGGCCTCGGCGCAGATACGTTTGAGAAGATCCTGCGTGGCCGGGCCGATTGGGGCTCCGAAGATCAGAAGGACGAAGTCACCGTGCTCGATGAACCCGAGGACGAAGAAGCCAGCGTCGTGCGTTTTGTGAATCAAATCATCCGCCGTGGCCTCGATCAGCGTGCCACGGACATTCATGTGGAGCCGCAGCACGATCGCCTGCGCATCCGCTACCGCATTGATGGCCGTCTCGAAGAGCTGGCCGTGCCAGAGAACATCAAATCCCTCCAGGCTTCCGTCATCGCCCGCCTGAAGATCATGGCTCGACTCGACATCGCGGAGAAACGCCTCCCGCAAGATGGCCGCATCAATCTCGAACTCGATGGCACGCCCATCGACGTCCGCGTGGCGACCATTCCATCCGTGGAAGGCGAAAGCATCAGCCTCCGTCTCCTCGCCCAGCAGCAGGTCACGCTCAATCGTCTCGGCCTCACCGACACCATCCGTCCCGTCATCGAAGAGCTGCTGCGCCTGCCCAACGGCATCATCCTCATCACCGGCCCCACCGGCAGCGGCAAATCGACCTCGCTCTACGCCTTCCTCACCGAGCTGAATCAGACCCACCGGCGCATCGTCACCATTGAAGACCCGGTGGAATACAAAATGCCCGGCGTCGTGCAGATCGCTGTGAAGCCCGAGATCGGCCTCACCTTTGCCGCCGGCCTGCGCAGCATTCTGCGTGGCGATCCGAACGTCGTCATGATCGGGGAAATGCGCGACCTCGAGACCACCGAGATCGCCGTGCGTGCCGCGTTGACCGGTCACCTCGTCTTGAGCACGCTGCACACGAATGACGCCATCGGCGGCATCTCGCGTCTCATTGATATGGGTGTCGAGCCCTTCCTCGTCAGCAGCGCCGTGCGGGCCTTCTTTGCCCAGCGCCTCGTGAGAAAGCTCTGCCCGCATTGCAAAGCACCCGCCGAGGTCGAGGAGAGCTACTTGCGGTCCATCGGCTTCCCCGTGCAGGCACGCGGAAAAATCATGCGCGGCACCGGTTGCGAAGCCTGCCGTGGCAGCGGCTTCCAGGGCCGTGTCTCGATCTACGAAGTCGTCCTTGTTACGCATGCTCTGCAGCATCTCATCAACAGCCGTGCCCATCCCGCCGAGTTCATGAAGCAGGCTCTCAAAGACGGCTACATCCCCATGCGCGGCTACGGCTTCCAAAAAGTTCTCTCCGGCGAAACCACCATCGAAGAGGTCCTCTCCGTCACCGCCGCTGCCGAACGCCACGCGCCCTCTCCAGCCACTCCTGTCGTCGCCGCACCTCCCGCCCGCCTCGCGGCTTAGTCATTCGTCATTCTGAATTCGTCATTTCAAGATGCCCGCCTTCACCTACAGCGCCCAAGGTCCCTCCGGTCTCATCACCGGCGAGATCGCTGCGGCTGATCGCGCCGAGGCATTCAGCATCTTGGGCCGCAAAAAAATCCAGCCCATCAAGCTCGAAGCCACTTCTGAGGTCAAAACCACCTCGAAAGCCAAAACCAAGACCTCCGCCGAGCCTCTTCAAAGCGGCCCCATCAAGCTCAAGCTCACCCAGGTCGTGCTCTTCATCGAAGAACTCGCCGATCTCGTCAGCGCCGGCATCCAGCTCGAGCCCGCGCTCGCCACGATGGAGCGGCGTCGCGAGCTCTCCGGCATCAAAACGCTCGCCACCGTGCTGCGTGGCAAGGTGCGAGATGGCATGTCCTTCTCAAAGGCCGTCGCGAGCACCAGCCCCAGCTTCGGCAATCTCTTCTGCGCCCTCGTTTCTGCCGGCGAGGCCAGCGGCTCGATGAGCACCATCTTGAAGCGCCAGGCCGCCTACATGCGTTCGCTCGCCGCGCTGCGATCCAAAGTGCTCGCGGCCATGCTCTATCCCGCGTTCCTCGTCGTCGCCGCCGTCGGCGTGTCGCTGATGTTTGTGCTCTACCTCATCCCGAAGCTCACCGAGATGCTCGACAGCACCGGCGGCAAGCTACCCTTCCTTGCGCAGGTCATGCTGAAGGCCAGCGAGGTCTTCAAATCCACATGGTGGATGTTTCTCATCGCGGGCATCGCGGGTTTCATCCTCTTTCGCGCCTGGCTCGCCCGCCCTGAGTCCGCTATCCCGTGGGCACGCTTCAAACTGCGCCTGCCGCTCTTTGGTGCCATCTTCAAGGCCCGCTTCTACGTCCAGTTCCTCGAAACGATGGCCAATCTCCTCGGCAACGGCCTCACCATCGTTCAGTCGATGCAGCTCACCCATCAGGCCATCGAAAATCCGCATCTCCAACGCGAGTTCGAAGCCGTGCAACGCCACGTCGGCGAAGGCGTGAGCCTCTCACGAGCTCTCGACCGCAGCGGCCAGTTCCCGCCGCTGCTGCTCGACATGGTCAACGTCGGCGAGCAGACCGGCGACATGCCCGCCGCCCTCTCCCGCGCCGCCGAACGCTTCGACCGCGAGCTCAGCAAGAAGATCGACACCCTCGCCGCCTGCATCCAGCCCCTCATCGTCTTCATCATGGCCGGCATGGTCGGCTTCATGGCCTACATCATGATGAGTACCATCTTCGAAACCATCAGCTCCATCAAATAGCACGGCTCCGCCAATCCTACTCCTCCTCTTACTCCGACTCCTCCTCCCCCGAACAAACCTCCAAACCCAACAGCCACCATGAACCTCACCCACAACTCAAAACTCATCACTCGTAACTCCCGAGCTGCCTTCACCCTCGTCGAGATGCTCCTCGTCCTCGGCATCATCGGCCTGCTCGTCGGCGTCGGCGTCGTCAGCTTTGGCGGCGTCCTCGAAGGCGGCAAAAACAAGACCGCGCTCGGTCACATCAACCAGATCCAGTCCGCCGTCCGCGCTTACGAAGTCGATTCGATGAAGCTGCCCACCACCTCGCAGGGCATCGGCATCCTCGTCGAGAAGGGCAAGCTCAAGAAACTCCCCGTCGATCCCTGGGGCAACGCTTACCACTACCGCAAGCCCGGCACCAAGGACAAAGGCGGCTTCGACATCTACTCCGCCGGCCCCGACGGCATCGCCGACAATGCGGACGACGTGGGAAGCTGGCAGCTCTGAGAATGACGAATGAAGAATTCAGAATGACGAATGAACTTCCAATGACCGAAGGCCGAATGGCGAGCGCCTCCGCTCGTCATTCGAGCTTCGCCATTCATTCCTCATTCGCCATTCGCCATTCGTCATTCCCGCGCCGCGGCTTCACGCTGATCGAGATCTTGGTCGTCCTGAGCATCATCTCCCTCATGCTCGGCATCTCGATCATCAGCATCTCCGGCATCAAAGATGAAGATCGCCTGCGCCGCGCCGTCGCGATGATCGAAACCACGGCTCGCAACAACCTCCTCCAAGCCGTCAAAACGCAGCAACTCGTCACCATGCCGCTCGCCGCCGGTTCGTTTGGCACCGGTTCTGATTTCAGCGGCATGCTCAAGATTCGCCGAGCCGGTGAACGCGGCTTCCGCGAGCCGAAACGCGGCGAAACCTGGGAATTCAGCCCCACCGGCATCTGCGAGCCCATCGAGGTCCGCCTCTCCGGCCCCGGCGGCACCGTCGAACTCGCCTTCGATGCCCTCACCGCCTGCGCCAAACGCAAAAGCCTCGATTTCAACGCCAAGTCATGAAGCACACGAGCCGTCCATTTATGATTTATGATTTTCGATTTATGATTTCGAAGGCGCAATCGTGCCCAAATCATAAGTCAAAAATCATAAATCATAAATCCGGCGGTTTCGCCCTGCTCGAAATCCTCCTCGCCATCGCGCTCTTCGCGCTCGTCTCCGTCGGCATGACCCAGGCCATCGACGGCATCGCCAAAACGACCACGGCAGCCCGTCAGGAAGCCCAGGTGCTCCGCGTGCTCGAATCCGTGCTCGCCGAAGTCGCTCACCAGCCGGAGTTCAAGGCCACCAAGATCGACTTCCCCAAAACGGCCGATCACATCGATGCCAGCGCCACCATCGAAAAGGTCCGCCTCTTCACCCGCGACAAAGCAGAGCTCGATCATGTTTTCCGCGTCCGCGCCGAAGCGTGGATCAGCGACGGCCTCAGCCGCCGCATCGTCCGCACCATGGAAACCTATGTGTATTCACCCAACAGCCCGATCTAACGCATCCGGCTTCACGCTGCTGGAGATCCTGCTCGCCCTGGTCCTCATCGGCCTGGTGCTCTCGGGCGTTTTCAGCGTCGCGGATGGGGCCATGCAGCTCGGAAAGTCGATGGGAGCGGCTCGCGTGAGCGAAACACGCATCTCGAACTTCGTCACGCAATGGCGCGACTACTTTGAAACCGTGCCCCCAGGCATAAGCCTCGTCGCTGGAGCCGAAAAAGCCGCCCGTGGCTCCTCCGGCAATCTGTTCATCCTCGGCAGCCAAATGCCCTTCGTGTGGGATCAACGCCTCAAGATGGCCGACGCCGTCGAATTCGGCCTCGTGCGTGCTACAGGGCCGGAAAAGACGCTCAACCTCGTCGTGCGTCATTTGAAGCGTCCGCTCAATGCCCGCCGCGAAGACCAGTTCGACACGCTCGCCGAGCTTCCGATCCTCGAAAACCTCAAGCAGATGCAGTGGCAGTTCTACAGCCCCGAAGACAAAAAATGGTTCATCGACTGGGACCCCAAGAAGCGCCCCAAACCACCTCTCTTCATCAAGCTCCGCTTCGCCTTCCTCAACGACACGAGGGAGCATGAGTACACGTTTTGGGTGGCGGGTGATCTCAGTGGGCAGATCGCCGCTGCTCCGCAGAAATGACGAATGAGGAATGCCGAATGACGAATGAAGCTCCAATAACCGAAAGCACGCCAACGAGCCGCCAGGCCCGTAGGCCGGGTGTGTTCGGCGCGGAAGACCTTCGTCAGCATCTCACGCTCTCCTCGCCGAATTACCCGGCTGGTTTGAGAGCGTCCGCAGGCCTCACCGCTGTCGAACACGCCCCACAGCCGGGTAGTTCGGCGAAGCAATCTTCTCCTGCTAACGACGCCGCATCCGCCGAACACACCCGGCCTACGACTCGACATTCGGATTTCGTCATTCCTTCGTCATTCGGATTTACTCATTCGTCATTCCCCAGGGGCTTCGTCATTCCTTCGTCATTCGCCATTCGCCATTCGTCATTCCAGCGCGGCTCTGCCTTGATCGCTGTCTTCTGGATGATCTTCGCGCTGGGCATGGTCCTCTTCGCCGCCACGAAGGCGCTGCATGGCGACACCGAATACACCCGCATGATGCGCGGGCGCATTTACGCGAAGCGCTACGCGGAAACGGGCCTCGAATTGGCCCGTCATCCAGCGATGCAGCAGGACGATCCGCTGCTGCACTTCAGCAGCGACATCGGCGGCGGCTTTGACGTGACGCTGAAGACCGAGGAAGCCCGTCTCAACATCAATTTTCTCCTCCAAAGCGGCGACAAGGTGCTGCTGCGCCGTCTTTTCACCCGATGGGGCTTCAAGCCGGAGTTCACCACCGCGCTTTGCGATGCGCTGAAGGACTGGGTCGATGCCGATAGCAACGCCAGCCTCAACGGCGCGGAAAAACGCGAGTATCAAAAGGCTGGCTTCGACGGCATGCCCTTCAATCAACCCTTCAAAGAGGTCGAGGAGATGCTCCATGTGCGTGGCATGGACATCGTGAACGCCGAGCGGCCCGACTGGCGTGAGTGGTTCACCGTGTATGGCGATGGCCGCATCGACATCAATGACACCAGCGCCGAGATCATCTCCCTGCTCGGCGATGTGCCGATGGAGCGTGTGCAGCCCATTTTGACGATGCGAAACGGCCGCGATGGCCAGCATCGCACGCGGGACGATGTGCGCCTCGGCAGCGTGCCGCAGGTGGCGCAGATGCTCGGCGTCTTCAATCGCCAGACCGTGGCGCAGCTCACGCAGTGGATTCAATTTTCCGGCCCCATCCGTCGCATCGAAAGCGTCGGCTACCTCGGGCCCCTGAAACGCAAACTCATCCTCATCACGCAGGGCGGACAGGCCGTCTGGCGTGGCGAAATCCCGATTCATGGCCAAAACTCGTAAACCCACCTCCGAGCTACTGCTCCCCGGTGCCTCCGTCTGGCAAAGCTGGACCGGCATCGATGGCGAGCTGTGCCAACAGAGCGGCGAATTCACCGCCGATGGCAGCCGCTTTGGCAAAGACGCCACGCGCCGCGTGCTCGCCCTGCCTTCCACGCACTTCTGGGTGCTGCCCGCCTGGCTCAAAGGCGAGACCGAGCACCTGCGTAGCATGGCGCTGCTCCATCTCGAACGGATGGGCGTGAAAACGAATGAGGACGAGGCCAGCGTGCAGGTGCGCAGCATCGCCGGCAAAGAAGGCGCAAACCTCGCCCGCATCCTCGCGCTGAAGGATCAGCCCGTGCCGCTGAGTGATACGGCCTACCTTCCTGATGAGGTCACGCATCACGCGCTGTGTTACCCGATGGTGCAAAACAGCATCACGCTCTTCCGCGAGCTCGGCCGCCTCGTCGTCGCCATCACCGCCGGATCACAGCTCATCTATTGCACGCCGCTTTCCTCCACGCGTCTCGATGATCATGCGCTGGCGGAGCTGAACAACATCTGCCTCCAGCTCGGCTTCCAAGGCGTGCTCGGCCGCCTCGAAAGCATCGTGCTGTGGATCGACGAGGGCGACCTCGGCAAGATCCAGCGCATCACCGGCCTCGCGCCCTTCCGCTGTGACATGCCTGCGCCCACCATGCCGGAGCGCGGCTCCAGCCTGCTCATGCCGGAGGAGCTCGTGCTCGAACGTCAGCGCCAGGGCACCCGCTCACGCACCCGCTTCCTCGCCATGAGCTTTGGAGCCGCTGCTGCTGCCGCCATCGCTCTCGTAGCCACGCTCACCGCCTTCGCTTTGCAGGAGCGGAACATGCTGCGTGAAAAAGTGACCGAGCTCATGCCGCGTGCCTCACGCGTCATGGATCACAAGCGTGCCTGGATGGAGGCAGCGCCCGCCGTCGATCCTTCCGCGTGGCCGCAGCAGATGCTTTTGCATTGCATGGAACCGGAATCGTCCAAGGAAGCCCTGCTCACGCATTGGGAATGGACGCCTGACATGCTCAGCCTCATCGGCCGCATGCCCAGCGCCTCCCTCGCCCTCGAATACACCCAGGCACTGAAGGACAGCGAAGCGCTCGCCCACTTCGGCCTCGATGGTCCGCCGCCGCTCATCGCCAGTGATCAAAGCGCCACCTTTGAAATGAAAGGAGGAGTCGCCCATGAAGAAGAGTGAAAAAGTCCTCCTCGGCATCTTCGCCGCCATTTTCATCGGCGTCGCCCTCATCGGCGGCGGCGCATTCGCCTTCCGTACCTACTTCGAGGTGCAGGACGAGGTCGAACTGCTGCGAGATCGCCTCGGCTCGATGAACCTCGCCGTTTCTCAAGGCACTGAGTGGGCTGAAAAGAACGCGTGGCTCGAAGAAAGCGCCCCCGGCTTCACCAGCAACAAGGACGCCAGCGCCAAGCTGCTCGAAACCGTCACCGCCGCCGCGCAGAAGCACGATCTCACCATCGGCGGCACCGAGCTCCTCGAACGCACCCGCGCCATCGGCACCGATGGCCTGCCCGTCGAAGACGAAGAGGAGAGCCACTTCGAGAAAGCCAGCATCAAGACCACCCTCACCGGCGTCAGCGAGCAGGCCTTCTTCACCTGGCTGCACGCCCTCCAACAGCCGAAGAGCTTCATCGGCATCACCCGCCTCCAGATCAACCCCGCCGGCTCGAACAAGACCATCAACGCCGAGGTCGAGTTCACGCAGTTCTACCACGAGAAGAGCGTGCCGAAGGTCACCAAGAATTGATTTATGATTTATGACTTACGATTTTTGATTTGGGCTGTCATTGCGGTCACTCTGGTCAATGCGGTTCCCGCCGCAGAACCCGTCGAGTTCCCCAAACTCGAAGCCTACGCCTCCCTCTGGGAGCGCAGCCTTTTCACCACCAAGGACCTCCCTGCACCCGATGCGCCTGCCGGTCCAAGCTTCGCGGACAACCTCAGCCTCTCCGGTGTGTATGAGCTTCAAGGAGAGGTCGTCGCGCTCATCGTGGACAAAACGACCTCGCAGGTCTTCCAGGCCAAAATCGGCTCCGAGAACGAGATCGGCGTCAAAGTGCGAAAAATCGATGGCGAGATCACCAGCGCCAAAATCCGCGTGCAGCTCCAAAAAGGCGATCAAGTCGGCTGGGTGACCCTTTCCGATGGCATCGGTGCTCCTTCTGAAACCATCGCCCCCGCTGGCGTGCCTGCCGTGGCCCAGCCCGGCCTGCAAACCCGCCAGATGCCCGCACCCGCCGCCGCTTCCGCCGGTCTTTTGCTCCCACCGAATGCCCCCGCCGCTCTTCGCGGAGACATTCTCCAGATCCCCACCATCACGCCCGAATCCACCCCGCCGATGAACCGCCGCATTTCGATGCCCGCGCCTTCCCCGACGATCCCCCAAAGCCCGCCCCCCAGCGCCCCGCCACCTCCCGTCGCCGTGCCCCCCGCCCAGCAAGTCGATGGCATTCCGCTGCCACCGCCGTGAGGACAACTCGGCTGTGACTACCTGACGCGTGAGCACTCCGCACCATGAAAACGCCCCTCGCGTATTGTCTTCTGATCGTCGGCGTTCTGTGGAGCCTTCAGGCTGCCGCACAGCCTCTTGAAGCCCCCAAGACGCCCGCCCTGCGCTGGCATTGGAGCAGGCCGAGTGGCGGGGGAATGGACTTGCTGGTACTCACCTATGGTGACGGCCTGTGGGTGGCGGTGGGTGAAGGGGGCATGGTGCTCACCAGTCGTGATGCATTGACCTGGCAGGAGCAGGTCACGGATGTTTCAGACAACCTCTCATCGGTGGCATGGAAGCCGGGTGGCTTTGTGGCAGCGGGCGATGAATCGAGCCTTTTCAGCCGCGATGGGGTTCACTGGTCCTCGACCAAATGGGCTCTGACGATGGTGACGGCCAGTCCCACCCGTTACCTCGCCTTCACCCGGAGTGGCGGGGCACTCTGGAGCGATGATGGCACCAACTGGCAGCCATGCGACCGGCCCGAAGGCGATTGGTGTAGCCACCTGAAATGGGATGGCAGTGCGTTTCTCGCCAGCATCGATAAAGTCGAGTGGACCAGCGCTGACGGGGAATCCTGGAAACGTGTCGAGAACCCGAAAACAAGGCTAAAGACAGTGTGTGGCCTGATGCCAGAGAGCCGGAGAAGCTATGACGCATCCAGTTTGGATAAAAAGACCGAAGAGACACTCAGTTGGACTGCCCATTGCTTCATGGCTGCCAATCAGTCTCACATCATCGGGGTCACCGAGGTCGGAAGAGTGTTCAGAAGCGAGGACGGGGTCGCCTGGGAGGCTCTTCCGACAAGACATCCCTATCTGACCAAAGCTGTCGAGTGGGCCGATGGAAAGTTTGTCGCTGTGGGCGAGATGGGAAGGATCGCCACGAGTGAAGACGGCCTCAATTGGAGACTCGTGACGAGCAGAGGGGGAACCGTGTATTGGATGGCGAGTTCTGAGAGCATCGCCTTGGCGATGAGGGACGATGGAAGCGCCGTCGTCTTCGAGAACGGAAAGACGGCGACTTATTCCTTTCCTCGCTCGGTGGCTCCCAATGCGCGCAGTCCATTCTGCCACACGCCGCATGGCTTTGTTTTTTACTCGTCCCAATCCGACACACGCATCCCTGACATCCTGACCTGGACCAAGGATGGCAGGCAATGGAGCTACAACATCCGACCTGGAAGCAAATACTCGCCGCAGATGATGGCTGTGGCCGGCTCACGGCTCGTCGCTCTCGCGGCTGATGGGAGCGTCGTTTTCTCAGATGATGGCATCCAATGGAATGAGGCGCATGAAAAGTTACCCTGGTATCCAGACGAGATTGTTTCACATGGGGGGCAATTCATCGCCCTCGGAGATACGAGGGGCGGTTTCATTTCCACCTCCAAGGACGGGGAGTCATGGCAGACTTCCACTCTAAAATTGCCTGCACGAATCAAAGCCATCAAATCCAATGGCGTCACCTGTTTGATGGTCTCGAAGGAGGGTGAAGTCTTCAGGAGCGGCGATCTGCGGGCATGGACCCCGTGCGTCTTCCCGCCCGAAACGACTATCAACGCCGAGGCATGGTCTGGGGACCGTTTTTTGGCCGCAAGTCAATCCGGCAGCTTCTACACCAGCCCAGACGGAGATAAATGGACACCGACGAACCTCAACGGCCCACGGGGCATTCATTCGATGGTCTCACGGCCTGGTGGCGGTTTTATCGCCACCGATCAATCCAAGCTTCTGGAAAGCAAGGATGGCAAAGACTGGGAGCTTGTAGATTCACCTCAAGAATCCGGCGGCGGTCTTATGGCATGTGCATCCAATGGAAACACGTTTGTCGCCGTTGGATTCGGGTTCTCGTGCAGCAGCACAGACGGTGTGGTCTGGATTTCGCACAGGATAGAGGGTTCTCCAGTCCTGACGGATGTGTGCTGGGGAAACAACCAGTGGGTGGCCACCAGCACGAAGCACGGCTTTTACTACAGCAGCGATGGCGTGAACTGGTCCAAATCCCTCACCGCAGTCCCCGCACAAGCGATGCGAACGGTCGTCTGGACCGGCGAGGAGTTCCTGGCAGGTGGAAACTCCGGCGTGTTGTATTCCAGCAGGGATGGAAGGCTCTGGCGAGAACTACCTCCACCATCGACAGAAGCCTTTCTCGACCTGGCGGTCAGTGACGAGCATGTGCTCGCCTTGATGTCAGGGAATGTGACTTTGAGACGCAGCCTCCAGCCATCGGGAGCATGGCAGGTCACGCCCACCGGCCTGCCCACCGAACTGCTGCGACTGAACTGGGATGGAAACCGGTTTCTGGCCGTCGGACAGGAGCGCAGGGTTTACTCGAGCACCGACGGCCAGCGCTGGAAGCAGGAAACAAACATGGCAGGCCAAACGAGAGCCGTGGCGAGCGGAGGCGGATGGTATGCGACGGCCGGAGGATTTGGCACCCTGGCCTTGAGCCAAGATATGAAGCAGTGGGGGCAGCAAAGCCAGGATGACGGCATGCTGCTGCTGGATGTCTGCTATGGAAAAGGACGCTTCGTGGCGATTGGCATGCTGGGGCAGATCGTGCATTCCGATGTCATTCCGGCCACCGCACGAAAAGAAGACGGAGCGCGTGAAGGCATCTCCCGCGAAAGCCAGACCCGACGGAAAAAGTGAGGCATCTCTGGCTGGCATCATCCACCGCCGTGATACTCGCACTTGTCCATTCGCGGCGACCTCCTCCACTCGCCGCCGATGACCAACCGCGGTATCGCGCCAGATCCCGTACCCTCGCCGACGATCCCACAAAGCCCTCCCGCCAGCGCCCCGCCACCTCCCGTCGCCGTGCCACCGGCCCAGCAAGTCGATGGCATCCCGCTGCCACCGCCGTGATGGCGAATCCTGGCTTCATCCCTCCCACCCGATGAAATCCTTGCTCTCCTCCTTCTTTCGCAGAGCCAACACGCCACCGCCCATCCCGGACGAGCGCTCCGAGCATTTCACCAACGTGATGCTGCCAGCGATGGAGGCTGACATGGAGCTTCGCAATGAGTATGGCCCCTTCGATGAGTCAGCATATGAGCGATTCAAGAAGGAGGCGGGTGCATCGCGGCCTGCCGCATGTCCTCGCCGGCTTTGCGGATGCCTCATCCGCAGTCGTCCCGGCCGCTAAGGCCGCTTCACGCAAGGTCACTGCCACCGTGGCGCTGCCATCGGCATGAGGCTGCCGCACCCGTACTTTGAGCTTGTCACGCACCCGCACCAAAAAATGGCTGCCGCGAGCTGCACACTGCGGCCGCAACTCTGCGAGCATCGGTGCCTGCCCGTAATAGCGGTCCAAAATCATGAGGTTCCCCGGCGGTAGCCGCTCCCAGAGCTGCTGGCAGAGCGTCTTTTCGCTCATTGGCCCCAGTTGCATGGCGGATGCCAGCGGCGCGTGCGTGCCCAGTTCCACCAGCACGCTGAGGGAGAGCTTGCCAAAGGCCGCCGCCCCACGCCGCGTCCTCGCCTTGCTCACGGCGGCGTTTGATCTGCGGCGTGTTGAGCAGATCGAACTGCGTGCCGTCGATGCCCAACAGAGGCAGGCCGGCAAAAAAGCAGTCCGTGTGGATCTGCTGCTGTGCCATCGGCCGCAAGGCATGGCGCATGACGGTGGCAAAAGGCTCGAATTGCATGTGCTGACGGCGCTGGCTTAAAGCCGAACTGCTCAGCCGCACAGTGAAATAGCGGCTGATGAGATGCTGGAGACTGCCGCCAGTGTGCAGGCATTGGGCGACGAAGCCTGCGATGATCTGCCAGTTCTGTAGTTTCTGGCGCGGCCCCTGATGATGGCCCTCCGCCTGTCCCGAAAGCTTCCCGGCCTGCCAGCAGCCCAGACGTGTCAAACGTCCCATGAGCGTTGCCTCAAAACTGCCACTGCTGAAGACGGACTCGGTTGGTTTTTCCATCCAAGCTCAGTTAATCATCATGCCTCATTGTGCAGCTCTCTTTCTCTCTCTCATCAGCTTTTGCTTAGCGGCATTGGAATTAGCCTCAGCTCGCACCCGCGCCGCGCAGCACGGCTGGCACGGTCTGAGCGAGGATTTTCACGTCGAGCCAGAGGGACCAGTTGTCGATGTACTTGAGGTCGAGGGCCACCCATTCGTCGAAGTTCTTGATGCCGTTGCGGCCGGTGACTTGCCAGAGGCAGGTGAGGCCGGGCTTCACGCTGAGACGGCGGCGCTGGGCGTGCTTTTCGATGCGCTCGATTTCATACACGGGCAGCGGTCGCGGGCCGACGAGGCTCATCTCACCGCGGGCCACATTGATGAGCTGGGGCAGCTCGTCGATGCTCATGCGGCGCAGCCATCGGCCAAAGGCGAAGATGCGTGGGTCGTCTTTGATCTTGAAAACGGGGCCGTCCATCTCGTTGTGCGCCTCCAGCTCCGTCCGACGCGACTCGGCATCGGTGTGCATGGTGCGGAACTTCCACATCGTGAAGGGCTTCCCGTAGAGGCCGGCACGCTCTTGTTTGAAGAAAATGGGGCCGCGTGAACCGAGGCGGATGCCGACGATGGCGATGAGCCAGGCGGGTGAGGAGAGCACGAGTAAAATGGCCGCGCCGATGCGGTCGAGAGCGCCTTTGCAGAGTAGCTCCCACGAGGCCTGCGGCGTGCTGTGGAAGACGAGCATGAGCTTTCCGCCCATCACATCAAAGGTGGGCCGGGCGATGGCCGTTTCGAAGAAGTCCGCCGCGATCCAGGCTTCGACGCCGACGGTTTCACAGGCCTGCACGGCCTCCTCGATGCGGCCGAAATGCACATGACGCACCGCGAAGAGCACGCGGCTGATGGCGTGCTCCTTCAAGGCGGATTCCAGCTCGCCCACCGGGCGTGTGGTGATGTCGAATTTCATCACGACATCGATTTCCGCCCGCTGCTCCTGGGTGAGGTGGGCGATGAAGCTCTCGATGTCCTGCTCCTGACCGGCCACGATGACGCGTTCACGACCTTTGCCAGAGGCGAGGCGGCGGCGCAGGCGATCACGCTGCCAGCTTTCACGCAGCAGCAGGCCGCAGGCACCGAGGCCGACGGAGAAGAGCACCACCGCACGGCTGGGCACCTCCCATTTGAAAAACACCACGCAGGCACCCACAAACATGCCGATGATCACCAGCCCCTCGAAAAGCTGCCGCAGAGAGCGGTGCAGCGTCTTATTGTGGATGTTCGAGTAAAAGCCACGGGCCTCCAAGGCGATGGGTGTGAAGAGCGGCACGACGGCCAGCACCCAGAAAAACTGCTCAAAAGGCGGGATCTCGATGGCCTCCGGCATGAAAATCGGCACCACCTGCGAGCGCAGGTAGTGGCTGAACCAGAGACAAAAGGCCAAGACGGCGCTGTCGAAGATCTCCGTGAGCTGCAAATTGATTTCTTGCTTTCGGCCAAGCATACTCGGGGCGTTCCAACCGTTGGTTATTAATTAAGATTACTGAAATTATAACAGACCTAGCCTGTGCCACAACTCCTTTCCTCGAAAAACCTGCTCCTCTCCTCCCGGCCCCTCGCCGTGGGGGTCGTGGGCGAACTGGCGGCCCTCCAGCATCTGATGAGCCTCGACACCGCCGCCCGTGAGGCCACCTGCGATGTGGTGGAACTGCGGCTAGATACTTTAAACCTGCCCGCTGAGGAGCTGCGCCGCCTCTTGGCCGGAAACACGCTGCCGCTGCTGCTCACCTGCCGTCATCCCTCTGAAGGCGGCTCTTCTCCCACCGATCCTGCAGCCCGGGCAGCCATGATCGAGCCGCTTCTCGACCTCGCGGCGCTGGTGGACATCGAATTGCGCACCGCCGCGCAGATGCAGGGCACGATTCAAAAAGCCCACGCTGCAGGTGCCTTCGTCATCGGGTCCTTCCACGACTTCCAAGCCACACCTGCCGATGAGGTGCTGGAGGGTTCCATCTCCTTCGCCCAGCCACTTGGGCTCGATAGCGTGAAGATCGCCACCTACTTAAACAGCCAAGACGATCTCGTCCGCCTCATGAAATTGGCCTCCGCGCCGCATCGCCAGCGCATCTCCGTGATGGGCATGGGCACTTGGGGCCGCGTCTCGCGTCTCGTGCTGGCAAAATGCGGCAGTTTGCTCAACTACGGCTACATTGGCACCTCAAACGCTCCCGGCCAGTGGCCAGCCTCCGAACTCAAACAACTCCTCCCCCAGCTCTGATCCACGCCATGAAGTCCCACACCACACGCACTGCCCTGCTCGCTCTCGTGGCCTGCCTGGCGGCCACTTCCTGTGATGATCCGAAACGCGAGGAACAGCTCCGCTGGCGTGAGGAAGAGGTGCAGGCCAAGCTCACCGCAATGACGCAGCGCGAGGCGGAGTTTGCCAAGGAAAAGCACCAGATCACCGAGGCCCTGCGGCAGATGGATGCCCGCGAAAAAGCCGTCGCCGATAAAGAGAAGACCCTGCTCACCCAGCTCGCCGAGGAGACGGAGAAGCTTAAAAAAGTCCGCCGCGAAATCGAGATCAAAAACCTCCGTGGCCCCGTCCCTCTCATCTCCGCCGATCGCAGCATCGTGATCGACCCCGCCTCCGATGACATCCTCTTCGAAAAGAACGCCGAAAAGCGCGGGGCCATCGCCAGCACCACCAAGATCATGACCGGCCTCCTCGTCGTCGAAGCCGGCAGCCTCGATCAAATCGTCACCGTCGAGAAAAGTGACACGCAGTGCGCCCCCGTGCGCCTCGGCCTCAAGGAAGGGGAGACTTACACCCGCCATCAGCTCCTCAGTGCCGTGCTCGTGAAAAGCTCGAACGACATCGCCCAAGCTCTCGCTCGCGACAACGCCGGCAGCGTGGCCGCCTTCGTCGAGAAGATGAACGAGAAGGCCAAGGCGCTCGGCCTGCAAAACACCCACTTCGTCAATCCGCACGGCCTTCCCGGCCTCACCGACGACCAGCCCTACTCCACCGCCCGCGATCTCGCCGTCATCGCCAAATGGGCCGACAAGATGCCCGAGATCCGCGCCATCGTGAAGCTGCAGTCCTACAAATTCAAAAAGCCCGATGGCAAGTTCATCGACCTCGCCAACACCAACCGCGTCCTGCGCACCGCCTCCTACTGCGACGGCATGAAAACCGGCTACACCGATGCCGCCGGCTACTGCCTCGTCGCCACCGGCGAGCGCAACGGCCGCCGCCGCATCGTCGTCATCCTCAACGACACCGAAAGCGGCGTCTGGAAGGATGCGCAGGCCTTGCTGGATTGGGCGCTCAAGGCGTGATCACGGCTCAAAGAATGGCCGCAAAAGATCGCAAGGACCGCAAAAGAAAATCTTCGGCCGCCACGCGTGCGGCGAGTCTGTTTCACCGCTAATCTGACGCTAACGAGACGCTGATGGCACTCTTTTATCAGCGTCATATTAGCGTCAAATAAGCGGTTTTTCTTGTTTGCGAATTCACCAGGCATGATGACGCGAGGAATCACACACGCCCCTCTTTGCGATCTCTGCGTTCTTTTGCGGCTATCTTCCCCGCTTCCGCTCCAGCTCCGCGAGGTAGGCCGTATCCCGCAGCATCTGCTCGTAGTAGCTGCTCCAGTTCGCGGTGCCTTTGGGGTTGGATGCCTTGGATGAGCGTGCCCACAGGTAGGCTTCCTCGGCTTTTTCAAACTGCCGCAGGTTGTGGAAATGTTTTCCGAGCGCCACGCGGGGGTCCTCGTGCAGCGGAGCGAGTTCCATGGCCCGGTGAATGGCTAGCAAGGCCTCGTCATGCTTGCCTGCCGCGTCGAGGGCATCCGCTCTCGCGAGCTGGTAGTGATGGCTCACCGGGTTCAAAGCGCAGGCTCGCGACAAAGCGGTCAGCCCAGCTTCAATGAGGCGCTTTTGCTCCGCCGGGCTCTTCTTCGGGCTCCAGTTGTCCAGGTAAGCCAGCCCCAGGCGATACTGGATCTCCGCGCTGCTTGAGTCGATCTCCGCCGCTCGCAGCAGATGCTCCAGCGCCGTCGCCTGATCCTTCTGCTTCACCGCCAGATAGGCCTGCGCGGCTTGATAGTCCGCCAGTCCCCACGTCACCGCGCCGAAGGCCAGCACGGCGCTGGCGGCCATCGCGGCCAGTTTGATGCCCACCCGCACGCCGGGCACGCGGAGGCGCTTCGGGCCATCCGCGTCGATGCCTGGATTCGCCAGAAAACCGAGTAGCACGGCTCCGGTGAGGATGACCGACGGGATGTGCCAGTGAAACTCCACCAGCGCATGCACCATCGTGGCCGTCAGCGCCGCCAGCGACCCGAGCACAAGCGACAGCGTCACGCTGCCGAGCCGGCCCGTGCGTGGAAACTTGCTCCTCGCGAACCACTTCATGAACACGATCCCATTCCACAGATGCGTGGCGATCAGCACCCCGAGCAACGCCAGGCCCGCCCAGCCATAGTCCGCCAGCATTTGCAGGTAGTCGTTGTGGGCGAAGAGCGCGTCGCCCTCCCAGTTCGACATGCGCGGATCACGAAACTGGATGCTGCCGGAGTAAAACATCCGCGCTCCCGAGCCCCACAGCGGCTGCTCCGCATGCTGCGTCATCGCCGAGCTCCAGATCTTGCCGCGCACATCCTCGGACATCGGCGATCCGACCTCGCGACGCTGGATCGCCTCCTCGTTCACTTTGTAGAGCACCCCGCCGCCGAGCAGCAGCAGCAGCGATCCACCGAGCAGCAGCCATTTGAAAAGCGCCCGCTGCGTGTGCCACACCAGCCACAGCGCCAGCAGCATGAAGACCGCCGCGCCCACCGCCACGCCCAGTAGTGCTCCGCGACTCACCGTCAGCGCCGTGCCCGTGGCGATCGCCAGGATCACAAAGCCCAAAAACAACCTCAGTGTCGCGCCCGCCCGTCCAAACCACATCCATCCCGCGCACAGAAACATCACCATCGAGAGAAACGCCGCCAGATGGTTCGGATTGTTGAACAGGCCGCCGATGCGTCCTGCTCCAAAACTGCGCCCAAAGCCCGGCAGCACATGAAACTCCCAGCGCCCGCTGAAATGCACCAGCCCCACCGCGAGGTTCGTCACCGTCAAAACGAGCAACACATACAATAGGCCCATGCGTGACCTCGGATGACTCGCCGCCGTCGCCGCCAGCAAATAGGCCACGAGTGCCCCGCACAGCATCACCACATCCTCCCGTGCCCAATCCCCCACCGGCGAGCCCCAGGCCCGTACCGCCACATAACCGGCAAAGACCAGCGTCGAGGCCAGACACGCATCCGCCGGCGGAAAACTCACCCGCAGCCTCCACTTCGCCGCCGCCAGCAAGCCTCCCAGTCCCAGCAGCAAGGCTCCCGGCCAGAAAAACAGCAGCCTCGTCTCCGTGCCCAGCATCCCGCCGACGAGCAGCGCGGCCAGAAAGAGAACAAGAACCAATTTTTGCATGCGCCGCCCATTTCAGCCGGTCCGGTTCATTGCGCAAGCTGCTCGATAGGCTCCCGTTCGCCGGACGGGGCGGACCGAGCTGGAAGTTGAAAAGCACGCCGCTGTCCACTAGTCTCGTCTCATGATTGCTACCGCCCTGAACATTTCTGAAATTGTCGAATCCGCGCTCTCCATGCCTCGCCCCGAGCGGTCCTATATCGCCGAGCGGTTGCTTATCAGCCTGGATAATGATGAAATGCCGGCGCATTGGCGTGAGGAAATGGACGCCCGTGTGCGGCGCCGTGAGAGCGGTGAAACCCGCTCTTACAGCCATGAGGAGGTCATGGCCGAACTCGAAACCGTCATCGCCTGATGAGGCTCATTTACACTCACGAGGCTAGGCTCGAGATCACTGAAGCCGGGGGATACTACCGGCGCATCAGCAAGGGGCTGGCACTTGGCTTCAAGCAACGTCTGACTGCGGCGCTGGAAGACATCCGTCGAAATCCCACAGCCTGGCGACCGCTGGATGATAAGTATCGCCGCAAGCTCTTGCAGCAGTTCCCCTACGGCGTGGTTTACCATGAGGTCGAACCCGGCTGCCTTGAGATCGTCGCAGTGATGCACCTGCACCGCGAGCCGGACTGCTGGCGTGGCCGTGGAGCGTAGAAATCACCGGGGTGGTCACGAAATGAATTAGGCAGGCTTGCCAAAGTCTTTTCACCCTGATTTCACGGGACAGATTTCACGCGGCTTGGTAGCCTCCGATCGTTCTGCTGCAAAGCATGACTGCCCAGCCTGTATTGCGAGCCGATCAGAAGCATGAAAGGGTGCGGGGTGGGGGCATGGAAGCTGCGGGCGGAGGCTTTTCTTACACGAGGACTGAAATCAGGAGGTCTGAAACCGAGCAGCCTTGCCAAGGTGAAGGGATCGGTACCCTGGAAGGCGCTGCTAGTGGACCTGCTTTGGAGGCGAAAGGTGGTTTCGCAGAAGTGGCTGGCGGCGAGGCTGAAGATGAAATCGGCAGCGAAGGTGAGCCAGCATCTGAGGCGTCCTGACGGGAAGTCAGCCATCAAGAAAGTGCCGGAAGAACTGAAACACTTTCTGGAGGAAGCCGATGCCACGACCACCTGATGCCGCGATACGGCCACTCGGCAGCCACCCCACGGCCACCCTCTTCGGCACCTCACACCTTGCTCCCCCGGCCTAGTGCGGCATCTTCCAGCGCCTGACTCTTAGGCTTCCCCGCGCCAGCCAGCCTCCCCTGCTATGAAACCCATCCGTCTCCTCGCCCTGGTGCTGCTTGCTGCCGCGCCCCCGGCTCTCGCCTTGCCGCCCGAGATGCTGCTTCACTCCATTCCTCCGCCATCCAGCGCCTTGCAGTCCGGCGCTCAGCTCGGCACCAGCGTCGCGGTAGAGGGGGACTACACGGTCGTCGGAGCACTTGGTGACGACATCGGCGGAGCCGACTCTGGGGTTGTTAAAGTCTTCCATTCTACCACGGGAGAGCTGCTCTGGCTGATTACCAATCCCAGTCCAGCGGGGAATGACCAGTTTGGTTACTCGGTAGCGATATCTGGCACACAAATAGTCGTCGGGGCCACCCGTGACGACACGGGCGCGGCCGATGCTGGCAGCGTCTACATCTATGACCTGAGCACAGGCACCCCCACCGTGCCAGTAACCACGCTCAATAATCCTTTACCAGAGGCAACTGACCTGTTTGGCATCTCGGTAGGGATCTCTGGCACGCGGGTGGTGGTGGGAGCAAACGGGGATAATATGGGAGCAAGCAATGCTGGCAGTGCTTATGTCTATGATCTCAGCAGTATCACGCCCACGGTTCCCGTTGCTACGCTCGACAATCCCAGCCCGGCGGTGAATGACGAGTTCGGCTTTGCGGTGGCCATCTCTGGCTTTCGGGTGCTGGTGGCGTCTCCAGCGGATGACACTGGAGCAACCGACGCAGGCAGTGCCTATATCTATGACCTGAACAGCGCCACACCAGCGGTGCCAGTGATCACCCTCAATCACCCCACCGTTACGGCGGGTGATCGGTTCGGACGCGCGGCTGACATTTCAGGCTCGCGTGTGGTGGTGGGGGCTTACCTAAACGATACTGGAGCGGGTGACTCAGGCAGCGCTTATGTGTATGACGTCAGTAGCGGCAATCCAACAGTCCCATTGGTCACCCTCAATAACCCAACTCCCGCCACGGGCGACTGGTTCGGCAGAGCCGTGGCGGTTGACGGCACACGAGTGGTCATAGCTGCTGCCTTGGATAATACCGGCGCGTCCGATGCCGGTAGTGCCTATGTTTATGACCTGAGCAGCGGCACGCCTGCATTGCCGGTGGCCACGCTAAACAACCCGAGTCCGGCGGTGAATGACCAGTTTGGTGGCTCTCTGACCATATCTGGCACGCGTGTTGTGGTCGGGGCTTATCTGGACGACACGGGAGCGACGGACGCGGGCAGCGCGTATGTGTATGACGTGAGCAGCGGCACGCCCACCGTGCCGGTGGTATCGCTGAACAATCCTGGCCTGTTAGCGGGTGACAACTTCGGTAACTCAGTGGCGGTCTCTGGCAACCTGATGGTGGTGGGAGCTTCCTATCTAGACATGACGGGTGCAGCCGAAGTGGGTGCCGCCTATGTGTATGACCTGAGCAGTGGCACGCCCACCGTGCCTGTCTTCACACTTAACAATCCCAGCCCGGCGGTGAGTGACCGCTTCGGCTCCTCGGTGGCAATCTCCGGCACGCGGGTGGTGGTAGGAGCTTATTTAGACGACACGGGTGCGGCCAATGCGGGCAGCGCGTATGTGTATGACCTCAATAGTGGCACGCCCACGGTGCCCGTGACCACGCTGAGCAACCCCGGCCCGGCGGCTGGTGACCACTTCGGCTACTCGGTGGCGATCTCTGGCACGCGGGTGATAGTAGGGGCTTACTTTGACGACACGGACGCGACCAACTCGGGCAGTGCTTATGCGTACGACCTGAGCAGCGGTACACCCGATGTGCCGGTGACCACGCTGAACAACCCCAGTCCGGTGGCAGAGGACTATTTCGGCGGCTCGGTGGCGATTTCAGGCATGCGTGTCGTGGTGGGGGCACAGGGAGATAATACCAACGCGGGGAACGCCGGCAGCGCGTATGTATATGATTTGAGCAGCGGCACGCCGACAATGCCGGTGGCCACGCTGAACAACCCCAGCCCGGCGGGAAACGACTACTTCGGTTGGTCGGTTGCGATCTCCGGCATTCGGGTGGTGGTAGGGGCGGTCTATGACGACGCGGGCGCAACCGACGCGGGAAGCGTCTATGTGTATGACCTGAGCAGCGGCACGCCCACGTTGCCTGCGGTCACGTTGAGCAAACTCAGCCCGGCGGTGAGTGAGCGCTTTGGCCACGCGGTGGCGATTTCCGGCGCGCGGGTGGTGGTTGGGGCAAATTTAGACGACACAGGCGCGACCGACGCAGGCAGCGCCTATGTATATGACCTGCTCAGCAGCACTCCCACAGTGCCCGTGGCCACGCTGGCCAATCCTGCCCCAGGGGCGAATGATCAGTTCGGCTTCTGCGTGGCGATTGATGGGAGCAGCATCGTCATCGGCACCCCCTTCGACGACACGGCGGCCTATGACAAAGGCTATGCCTACGTCTTCAATGCCTTCCCTGAGATCGTGGTGGAGGTGTTACCCTCCAACGCCAACTTCAGTGATGGTGGCAGTCATGACTTCGGCATCGCCGTGACTGGCAGCACGGCTAGCGTGACCTTCACCCTCAAGAACATCGGCTACAATGATCTGATCCTCACCGGCTCGCCCAAGGTGGCGGTGAGCGGCACGCATGGGGCGATGTTCGCCATCACTGCCCAGCCGACATCTCCCCTCACCGCGCCGACGGGCACGACGACCTTTACCGTGCAGTTTCTGCCCACCAGCGGCGGGGTGAAGACTGCAGCTCTCTCCATCCCGAACAATGACGCGGACGAATCCCCCTTTGACATCCACCTCACCGGCACCGCGCTCACCTTCACCGATGACACGGACGCCGACGGGCTGAATGACGCCTCGGAATTCCAGATGGCGGCGCTGGGCTATGACTGGCAGGTGAGCCAGCCAGCCCTGGTGAACACGCTCATGAGCAGCGCCTCGGGTGCGGGCCTCTACAACCAGACGCTCTACAATGCCAACCGCACGGCGGGACAGAACGATGTGATCAACTCCCCCAACACCTACAGCCTCTACACTCTCTCCCAGGTGCAGGCGCTGAACGTGGGCACCCCGCTGATCCAGCGGCACCCGACGACGGGTGTCTTTACCCTGACCCTCGGCGTGGAAAAGAGCACGACGCTGCTACCGGGCAGCTTCACTCCCTTCCCCATGACCGCGCCGCAGACGACGATCAACGGCGCGGGCAAGCTGGAGTTCCAGTTCACCGTGCCGGATAACGCGGCGTTCTTTCAGCTAAGGGCGGAGTGAGGGACGCTGTGACCGCCGTTTCCTCCGTGTCGTGCTCGGCGTGGAGACTGGCATCTAAACAGCGGATGAGTCAAAGAACTGCTGCATGAGCCGCTCCTGCACATCCAGGCGCTGGTCGCTCACGAACGGGTTGTTGCCGATGTGGAAGGCGTTGCGGTGGAGGAGGTCGGCGGTGTCGTATTGACCGGGGAAGTCGTCGTGCTTGAGGAGGTTCGGACCGGGCGGATGTGTGCCAGGTTGACCGGGGACATGGATTACAGTTGGTGAGGCAGTTTAGGCCTTGGAACAACACCCATACGACGGAGCAGCGGCTGAAGTTTGTAACCTTAGTTAAAGGCGGGAAGTTTAGAGTGAGCGAGCTGTGTTTGGAGTTCGGCATGATGCAACCACTGCCTCGAAGGCCCACAGTGTAGAAAGCCGCCCGGCAGCTCGTGCAGGCCAGTGGCTTTTCACCCTGATTTCACGGGACAGATTTCGCGCGGCTTGGTAGCCTCGGTGGATGAAGCGATTTTTTGCCTTTGTCTGGAATGTCATCTTTGCTGCCGGGGTGCTGCTGCCGCTGCATTCGCTGGTGATGGAACTGCTCACGCATGCCTGCGCGGCGGAGTTCTTTGATCCGATCCCGACCTGGCGGCATGTCGTGCTCGTGGCGCTGATGCCGCTGGGGCTGGCGCTGCTGTGGGTGGCGAAACGGCGTGACCAGGAGGAGCGGTGGAAGCGTCTCGGCACGGTGGCGCATGGGGTGATGCTGGGCTCGGTGCTGCTCTATGTGGCGGCGATGGGGCCGATGAATCTTTTTGGCGTGATGCTGCTACCTTTCGCCGTCGTGGCGATCTTTGAGCCGATGTTCCCGCTCTTGATCCTGGCCCTGATCGGGCCGCTGGCAGCGCTGGTGGTGTGGCTGGGCTCGCTCCGCCGGGTGTGGCGCTGGCATGAGCGGCGGCTGTGGATTGGCGGTTTGCTCGCCGGTGGGGTGCTGGTGATCGTGGCGGAGCTGCCGATGGTGCTGATGCATGAGCGGTTGCTGGCGGCGGAGACGCACCTGCGTGATGTCGAGAGGGAGCCGGAGGCGTTTGAAGTGCTGCGAACGCCGGGGAATGAGGCGTTTCTGCATCGCCTGTGCTACTCGGGTGGCGGGCCCAAGGATTTCGGACCGCTGGGGCACATCTTTGATTCGCAGCAGGGCCTCGGTGGCATGCTTTTCAAGAACTGGGGCCTGAGGACGAGTAGCTTTAACATCGAGACGCTGCGCTCGATTCATTTCCGCGTCACGGGCACGCCGTTCAGTGATCTGCCGCCACCGCGAGGCACGGTCGGCATGCGCCGCGGACTGGATTTCATTGAGGACTCTTCGATGGATGCCTTTGCCTGGGATGGGGAACGTGGTGGCGATGAGGTGGGCGCACGCATCCGCGGTCTCTCGCTGGCGACGTCTCGCCTGGACTGGCATGTGGATGCGCCTTCGGCTTTGGCGCATGGCGAATGGACGCTGGAGTTTCACAATGAACATGCGAATGCGCAGGAGGCCCGCTGCCAAATGCTGCTGCCGCCGGGCGGTTGTGTGAGTCGCCTCACGCTCTGGATCGAGGGCGAGCCACGCGAGGCGGCCTTTGGGGCGAAATCGGCGGTGAAGGCGGCCTACAAGCAGGTGGTGCAGGTGGAGAGCCGTGATCCGGTGATGGTGAACATGGTGGGGCCGGATCGCGTGATGACGCAGTGCTTTCCGGTGCCGCCGAAGGGCGTGATGAAAATCCGCCTCGGCATCACCGCCCCTTCAGAGCATGGGCTGCCCATGCCGCTGATCATTGACCGCAATTTCAGCATCGCCGGCGGCCTCAAGCATGCCGTGTGGGTGCAGTCGAAGTCGCCCCTGGAGGACAATTCCGAGGCGGCCGATGCGGTGAAGGCCAAGGACGGCTCGTGGAGCTGGCAGGAGGAGGTGCGGCATGCCCAGATCGACGAGCTGGCCTTTCACGCGAAGGAAGCGCCTGCTCCGAAAGTGTGGACGGAGGACCCGCTGGCGGGCACCGAGCCGAAATTCGTCGTGCGTGAGCTTTCAGAAGCTCCGGCGGTGAAAAAGCGACTCATGGTGGTGATCGATGCCTCGGCGAAGCTGGCTCCGCATGCGGCGCTTTTGCGTTCAGCGCTCGAAAAGCTGCCCGCAGACACTTTGGAGGCCATTTTCGTGAGCACCGATGCGGAGGCCGAGGAGGTGAAGGCGGCTGATTTGAACGCGCAAACCTTCCGGGGAGGTCGCGATGCCGTTCCGGCTTTGAAGGCCGCTCTGAAGCGCTGTCGTCAGGCGGGGGAGGACTGCGCCATCGTGTGGCTGCATGGTCCGCAGCCGGTGGATATGACAGGCAAGGAGGCCATTCAGCAGCTTCTCGAACGCGATGCCGCGCCGCCGGTGATTCACGCCATCGGACTGGTGCCGGGTCGCAACAAACTGCTCGAAGATCTCTACGACAGCAGCGCCATCCAAGGCGGCAGCCGCTGGGATGGCACCGAAAAAAGTCTGCTGGAAAGCATGACGGCTTCGTCGAGCGCCTCGCGGAAGTACAGCCGTGCGGATCAAGCGCCCGCCGATGCGCCGCAGGTGTGGGAGCAGCTCGCCCGCCATGCCGTTTTCACCGAGGTGATGGCCGCGTTTCGAGGTCGCGACCGCGTGCCGGAGGTGCAGGCTCAAAAAGCCGCGCAGCATCAGCTCGTCACGCCTTACAGCGGGGCCGTTGTCCTCGAAACGCAGGCTCAATACGACCGCGCCGGACTCAAACCCGTCGATGGCAACACCACGCCTCAAATTCCTACCTCGGGTGCTCCCGAGCCTTCGCGGACGCTGCTGCTCATCATGGGACTGATTGGGCTGGTGGGACGCAGAAGGCGGTGATTGCCTGTGAAACATCTATCGCCTACGGATTCCCATGCGCTTTCACTTCCGCCACTCCGACCGCCGCGCCGGCTTTACCTTGCTGGAGACGGTGATTGCGCTGGCGATCTTCAGCCTCGCGGTGGTGGCGCTGGCGGAGGCGATTCAGCGTTCTGGTGAGACCTCGAACATCATCCGCGAGGACATCCGCATCCACGACCGGATGGCGGCGCTGACGGCAGAGACGACGCGGCTGATTGCCCTGACGGTGGCGGGCGCACGTCCGCAGCAGCCTGCTCCGATTGAGGAGAGCGGCGTGACTTACCAAGTGAAGGTGCAGGAGATCAAAAACCTCGTGAACAAGGACAAGGTGCCCGTCGAGGGCCTTTGGCAGGTGATCACCACGGCGGATTGGAAAGAAGGCACGAGCGAGCAGCATCTCGAAGAGGAGACCTGGGTGTATCCGCCGCTGCTGCCAAGGCTGCAATGAGGCGAAGGTCAGAGGTCAGCGGGGTAATTCTGGACTCTATGCCCTTGGCCCTTGGCTCTACACGTTGCTCGACTCGATCAGCTCCAGCCAGTCAGCCATGTGCTTGTCCCAGGTCAGCGGCAGGATGCTTTCGCGGGCGTTTTGAGCGAGGCGGGTGCGTTCGGCTTCGCTGAGGTCGAGGGCTTCCTGAATGCGGGCGGCGAGTTCGATGGGCTGCTGCGGGTGGAAGAGCATGAAGCCGTTCTCGCTGTTTCGGATGTGATCGACGGCTCCATCCATGACGGAGACGATGCCGGGAAGTCCACAGGCCATGCTTTGCAGCACGGTGGGTGAGAAGGCGTCGTATTGCGTGGGATGGATGAACCAATCGGCGGCCTGATACAGCTCGATGAGCTGGCTGGTGACGGGGACATGCCGGACCTTCTCGGCGAGGTCAAGGCCACGGATGAGGCCTTGCGCGACCGGGCCGAGGCTTTTGCCGACGATCCAAAGGGTGGCGTCGAGCTTCTGCATGGCTTCGAGCAAGGGCTCGAGCCCGCGGCGTCGATGGCTGAGGGAGACGAAGAGCAGCACGGGGCGTGCGGGATCGGTCTGGAGCTTGCGGCAGAGCAGTTCGCGGAGATTCGCCCGATCATCGGCAGGCTTGAAGACTTGGGATTCGACCGGCGGGGAGAGGATGCGGAAGCGCGAGGCATCGGTGCGGTAGATGCCCTGAAGCTGGGCGCTCACGCGGGCGGAGCTGGTGACGAGCGTGGGCGTGCTGGCAGAGGTGTGGAGTTTTTTCTCCAGATGCAGCTCGTAGAGGTGCTTCACACTGAAGCGTTGCCACAGGGGCAAAAGCTGGCCGTAGAGCCGGTGGCAGCCGGTGCCGTTGCGGTGGATGCTTTGCACGCTGGTGCGGCCGAAACCGATGCTGACATCCGCTCCCGCTTCGCGAGCGGCCTGAGGGGCGAGGCGGTTGAAGTGCCACATTCGCAGGGTGGCGCTGCCTTTGAGGCGTGGGAGCAATCGCCAATCACCCGGAAGCATCGCGCCGATCTCCGGCGTGGTGAGCGTGCTGATGTAGCTCAGCTCGTGTCCGGCGGCGATGAGGCGCTTGGCGAATTCGATGAGGAACACCTCCACTCCGGTGCTGCGGATGATTTGATGGTGGAGGAGCGCGATTTTCATGTGCCGCGGTTGTTTTGACGTGCCTCGACCTCGCTCTCGTAAAGCCGTGCGTAG
This sequence comes from Prosthecobacter sp., assembly GCA_044370285.1. Classification (GTDB taxonomy): domain Bacteria; phylum Verrucomicrobiota; class Verrucomicrobiia; order Verrucomicrobiales; family Verrucomicrobiaceae; genus Prosthecobacter. The sequence goes on along the minus strand of JBILVU010000047.1, from coordinate 1,537 downwards.
CGATCAAAGGCAAAGAATGCGGTCGCCACGGCGATCCACAAACCGGGGAAGCCATCGAGGAAGCCACGGCGCAAAAAGTAAGCCCGTGTGAAGCGCCAAACGGGCCGGAAGATCGTGTGGAGCAGCGACCAGCGCTTCTTTTTCACCTGCTGCGTGCTCAAAAACACGCCGGAGTACTCGATGTGCTTCACGAGGTAGTGGCGGATGTTTTGGAAGGAGTAGTGAAGCAGATCCCCGTTGAGCGAGGTCGTGCTGCCATTCACCACGAGGCGCTCATGCACCTGCCCACCGCCATCCGCCTCCCAGCGGCTGCCTTCGCGACGGAAGAGCCGCGTTTTGCGATCGGGATACCAGTCGCCATGATAAATCCAGCGACCGAGGAACCAGGTGCGCCGCGCCATGGAGCCACCGGCATGCTTTTCGGCCTCGCCCTGATCGAAAAAGGCCCGGATGGAGGCGGCGAGTTCGGGCGAAACAACTTCGTCGCAATCGAGATTCAGGATCCAGGGCTGCGTGCAGAGTTCCAGGCAGCGATTTTTCTGAGCGGTGTAGCCCAGCCAGTCTTGATGAATGAACTTGGCACCAAACTCGGCGGCGATCTCTGCGGTGCGATCCTTGGAGCCGGAGTCGAGGATCACGATTTCCGAAGCCAGACCCACCACGCTAGCGAGGCAGCGGCGCAGATTGGCCTCCTCGTTGAGCGAGATGATGGAGATCGAGAGAGGCAGGCTCGGCATGCGCCCGATTCTGCCGCCTCGAAAGCCCGTGCCAAGTCTGAAAGAGCCGGTGGGTGACAAAAATTAAAGACTCCCAAAAATAAAAAGACGCGGGCATTGACACTCAATGGGCAAGACGGCTATATTTTTGGCCTCATGCTCAGGCAAATCATCGGACAATCAGAAGCGCATAAGGACGACAAACGCGTCGAGGCTGCTCCCGCACCGGCTCCCGTAGCCGAGCGTGCTCCCATCCTCTCCGCCGCCCCCGCTCCCGCTGCATCACCCCAACGCGTTCACTCTGCACCCATCATGACATCCAGTAAAAACGTCCTCTCCAACGACGTCGAGATCAAAGGCTCGATCAAGTTCTCCCACGACCTCATCATCGACGGCAAAATCGAAGGAGAAGTCATCTCCGACGGTAGCCTCACCGTGGGTGAAAACGCTCTCATCAAGGGCGAAGTCAAAACCCGCAGCGTGATCATCTTCGGCAAGGTCGAAGGTAACATCACGGTCTCCGAGCGCTGCGAGCTGAAGAGCAATGCCATCCTCGTGGGTGACATTGCCGCAGGCACGCTTTCCATCGAAGAAGGCGCTACCTTCATGGGTCAGTCCCAAGTCGGCAAAAAGGCGGATTCAAAGCCCGCTGGCGGTCTCAACCTTGGCCCCAAGCCCTAACCTTTAATTCTTATCCGAGTGTTCGGACGGTTTTTCGCACCGAAGTCCAGCATTCTTCCGACACCACCGAAGAACCATATCGAAGTGGTGTGTCCGGCTTGTGGCGCGGCTCAGTATGAGCCGCGCCTTGTCGTTTCCAC